>NZ_CP025624.1:6300000-6600000 GCF_002874965.1 Pseudomonas sp. NC02
TGCGGGACAGATCGAGCGGATTACGCGTCGGCCCTGTGTGCATGTAGGCAAATTCGGTGGTGTGGGTCTTGCCCATGATGATCGCGCCCGCCTGTCGTAGCAGCGTCACCACATGGGCATCCCGCGATGGACGATTACCCAGGTAAATCGGCGAATAGAATTCCGTTGGGTGGTCGGCGGTATCAAAGATGTCCTTGACCCCCACGGGCAAGCCCGCCAGCGGACCGGAACAGCCTTCAAGCTGCAACGCCTGCTCGCGCACCGCCTCAGCGTCGAAGGATACAAACGCCTGGATATCTGGTTCGTCGACACCTATGCGCGCAAGAAAGTGTTCAGCAACCAAAGCCGGCGTAATCGCCCCCGAACCCACCGCCTCGGCGATGCCCGTTGAATCCAGGCCATTCATCAACGCGCCCTCATTTAGCAAACAACTGCCCAATGTCCTTGAACGCCTTGAACTCCAACGCGTTGCCGCACGGGTCAAACAGAAACAACGTCGCCTGCTCGCCCACCTGGCCTTTGAAACGAATATGCGGTTCCAACACAAACTGGGTATTGCGCGCCTGCAAACGCTCCGCCAACGCATGCCAATCATCCCAACTCAACACCACGCCAAAATGCGGCACCGGCACGTCGTGACCGTCTACCGCATTGGTGTGCGCCGCCTCTTGAGAAGCGGTTTTCGGATGCTCATGAATCACCAATTGATGCCCGAAGAAGTCGAAGTCGACCCAGTGATCACTGGCACGTCCCTCCTCCAACCCAAACACCTCACCATAAAACTGCCGCGCAGCCGCCAGGTCGAATACCGGAATTGCCAGGTGAAAAGGAGCCAGTGCCATCAGGTTTAACCTCTATGGGTATTAAGTCCTTGCGAGTCTAGCCTTGCCGTAACCGATGGAAAGACGATAATTTTCGCAGCGAGCTCAAATTATTTTGATCAATCGAGACGCCCATGCTGCGGGAACTGAAAACCTTTATCGCCGTTACCCGCCATGGCACGTTCGCCGCAGCGGGCATGCATATCGGGCTGACGCAATCGGCGGTGAGTGCGCAGATCCGTCAGTTGGAGCAGGTGCTCGGCGTGCAGTTGTTCGACCGAACCGGGCGCCAGGCCACGCTGAACGCGGCGGGGATCCGCGCGCTGCCGCTGGCCAGGGAGATTCTCGAGACGTTCAACCGCATGGCTGTGCCGGTGGATGCCAATGAGTACAGGGGCGAGTTGAAGGTCGGCGCCATCACCACCGCCCAGACCGGCCTGCTGCCCCAGGCCCTGGTGCGTTTGCGCCAGGCGGCGCCGACGGTGGAGTGCAAGTTGGTGCCGGGAGTTTCCCTGGAGCTGCTCAGCCAGGTGGATGCAGGCGAACTCGACTCGGCGATCATCATTCGCCCACCCTTTGACTTGCCCAAGGAACTGCACGTGCAACTGCTGCGCAGGGAGCCGTTTGTGTTGATCGCGCCGCTGACGGTCGAGGGGGATGACCCGCTGCAACTGCTCGCCGCTCATCCTCACGTGCGCTACGACCGGGCTTCGTTTGGCGGGCGGCTGGTCAGTCGCTTTCTGCGGGATCAGCGGCTGGACGTGCAAGTGGCGCTGGAACTGGACGAGATCGAGGCGCTGGTCAAAATGGTCGAATGCGGCCTGGGCGTTTCACTGGTTCCCCACGCCGGACTATGGCTGGACCGATCCCCGCAGGTGCGTGTCATCCCGCTGGGCGAGCTGACCTTTAACCGGGAAATCATCTTGCTGAGCCGCTACAGCCAGCGCAACCTTCCGGTGCCACAACTCTTTGCCCGATGCCTGCTGGCAGACACGATCTAAGACGCAAAAAAAAGCCGCACATCCGTGCGGCTTTTTCACGCCCTATTTCTTGGGCAACGCGTAGGCAATCACATAATCCCCACGGTCCGGCGACTGTCGCGCGCCGCCGGCGGTTAGCACGATGTACTGCGTGCCAGTCTTGGGCGACACGTAGGTCATCGGTCCCGATTGGCTACCCACCGGCAGACGGGACTTCCAGATCTCGTTACCGCTGCCGGTATCGAAGGCGCGCAGGTAGAAGTCCTGGGTGCCGGCGAAAAACAGCAAGCCAGACTGCGTGGCCAGAGACGCGCCAAGAGTCGGCATGCCAATCGGAATCGGCATGTGCATGCGGATGCCCAGCGGCCCGGTGTCTTCAACCGTGCCCACCGGCACTTGCCACATCAGCTTGTGGGTTTTCAGGTCGATGGCCGACAGGGTGCCGAACGGCGGCTTCTGACACGGAATGCCCGCCGCCGAGAGGAAGCGCTCGCGCATCGCACCGAACGGCGTACCTTCTTGCGGCACCACGCCCATTTCGATGCCACTGGCACCGGCGGCGATCTTGTCGCGCGGGATCATGTAGTTGGCCAAACCCAGGCGCATGTCGTTGACGAACATGTAGTGGGTATTCGGGTCCACTGACACACTGCCCCAGTTCATCCCCCCCAGCGAACCCGGGAATTGCAGCGCGCGGTCCAGGCCTGGTGGCGTATAGACGCCCTGGTGGCGCATGCCCTTGAACTGGATGCGGCACATCAACTGGTCAAACGGCGTGGCGCCCCACATGTCGGATTCGGTCAGTTGCTGATTGCCGATCGAAGGCATGTCCACCGAAAACGGCTGGGTCGGCGAATAGCGTTCGCCGGGCACATTGCCCTGGGGCACCGGACGCTCTTCGACCCGGGCGATGGGCACGCCGGTTGCGCGGTTGAGCAGGAAGATTTCACCTTGCTTGGTGACTTGGGCCAGTGCCGGTTGCACGCCGCCGTTGCCATCCGGAATGTCGTAGAGCAGCGGCTGTGCCGGCAGGTCGAAGTCCCACAGGTCGTGGTGAGTGGTCTGGAAGTGCCAGCGCACTTGGCCGGTCTTCACGTCGATGGCGACGATGGAGGAGCTCCACTTGTCGTCATAGGCGGTACGTTCACCGGCGAAGAAGTCCGGGGTGGCGTTACCGGTGGGCAGGTAGACCAGGCCGAGCTTGGCGTCGTAGGACATGGCCGACCATACGTTCGGCGTGCCCCGGGTGTAGGTCTCTCCTGCAGGTGGGCGTTTGGTGGTGTTCGGGTTGCCCGGATCCCAGGCCCACACCAGTTCGCCGCTGTGCACGTCAAAGGCGCGCACCACGCCTGGCGGTTCACCGGTGGAGAAGTTGTCCGCCACACGCCCGCCCACGATCACCACATCGCCCGCCACCAGTGGCGTCGAGGTTTGCTGGTAATAACCGGGCTTCACTTCGCCCATGTCGGTCTTCAGGTCAACGGTGCCGTGGTCGCCGAAGTCTTCGCAGGGCGCGCCGGTTTCAGCATTGATCGCAATCAACCGGGCATCGCCGGTCGGCAGAAACAGACGTTTCACACAGGCTTTGGCGCCGGCGGGTTGCTCGCTGGCACTGCTGTCGAAATACCCCAGGCCACGGCAACGCTGCCAGTTGGGGCCGCTGCCCTGGGGATCGAATTTCCAGCGTTGGGCACCGGTATCGGCGTCCAGGGAAAACACTTTGCCGTAGGCGGTGCACACGTAAACGCTGTCACCGATCTGCAGCGGGGTGTTCTGGTCTTCGGCACCGGCGCCATTGCTCTCGGGGATGTCGCCGGTGTGGAAGGTCCAGGCCACCTGCAACTTGTCGATGTTGCCTTTGTTGATCTGGTCCAGCGCGGCAAACCGATTGCCGGCGGTGGTGTTGCCCCAGTGGGCCCAGTCTTTTTGCTCGGTGCCCGGCGTTACCGCAGTCACCGCAGGCTCACTGCTGGCCTTGACCACGTGGGTCGGTACAAACATGTACGCCAGGGTGGCGACCACGCCCAGGCCCAGCAGCCCGGCAACGCCATAGGCGCCGCGCCCGGGTGTCGATCCGGAAGCGCGGGCGAGCTGTGGATAAATCAGCGCGACTACCAGGCCGATGACGGCGAAGGTCAGGACTCGCGAAACCAACGGCCAGTATTCCAGACCGGTATCCCACACCGCCCAGATCGCAGTCAGCACCAATGCCACGGCGTACAGCCATGCGCCCTGAGGCCGGCGCTTGGCGATCAGCACACCAGAGACCAGCATCGCCAGGCCCATCAGCAGGAAATACCAACTGCCGCCCAGCACTACGAGGTAACCGCCACCGCCTGCCAAACCCAGGCCGATCAAGGCGATCAGCAGGCCCAGCCCAACCAGCAACCATCTGCTGCCGGTGGCAGCTCCAAAGTTATTCATCGCGCAAACGTCCTTCCTGTATACCTAACGCAAAATAATGTACCAAACAGTTACTTTTCACAATCTGGCACAAAATAATGTGTTCGATCAGCGGCGAAAATAAATTCCCGGCCGGGCGGGCAGTATCGCCAGGACCGAGCCTGTAACATGCTCGCCCATTGATGCCCGCGCCGGAGAACACCTTGCCCGCCTCTCACCCTCCCGTCCTCGATGAAATCGATCGCCAGTTGATCGCCGCCTTGCAGATCAACGCGCGTGAAAGCGTGGCCATGCTTGCCCGGCAACTGGGCATCGCGCGCACCACCGTCACCTCACGCCTGGCGCGCCTGGAAAAAACCCAGGTGATTACCGGCTATGGCGTGCGCCTCAGCCAGCGGGTGGTGGACGGTGGTTTGCAGGCCTACGTGGGGATCACCGTGCAACCGCGCTCCGGCAAGGAAGTGCTGCGCCGGATCAGTGCCATGGCGCAGGTTCAGCAGTTATGTGCGGTAAGCGGCGAGTTCGATTACGTGGCCTGGCTGCGCACCGATTCGCCGGAACAGCTGGATCAACTGCTGGACCAGATCGGCAGCGTCGATGGCGTGGAGAAGACCACCACCTCGATCATCCTCAGTAACAAACTGGATCGCGGCCAACCAATCTGACCAGCAAGATCGTCACTCTGACTAAAAACAATTCAATCCGACGACACATTGCGTCTTATTAACGAACGCTACGCTCCCTAGAATGGCTGCCATCTTTTCCTATACTCAGCGGGTCGCGCCCCGCCGAGCCGCCAGCAAGGTCAGCCATGAGCATTCCTTCCAGCACCATCAGCAAGCCCAACCGCCACCCCGCCACCGGTAAAAAGCCGATCACTATCTTTGGCCCGGACTTCCCGTTCGCCTTTGATGACTGGATCGAGCATCCGGCGGGCCTGGGCAGCATTCCGGCGGCCAACCACGGCGCCGAAGTGGCGATCGTCGGCGCCGGGATTGCCGGGCTGGTAGCCGCCTATGAGTTGATGAAGCTGGGCCTTAAACCCGTGGTGTATGAAGCCTCGAAAATGGGTGGCCGCCTGCGCTCCCAGGCGTTTGAAGGCGCCGAAGGCATCATTGCGGAACTGGGTGGCATGCGTTTCCCGGTGTCCTCCACCGCGTTCTACCACTACGTCGACAAGCTCGGGCTGGAGACCAAACCCTTCCCCAACCCGCTGACGCCGGCTTCCGGCAGCACGGTCATCGACCTCGAAGGCCAGACGCACTACGCACAGAAACTCGCTGACCTTCCTGCACTGTTCCAGGAAGTGGCTGACGCCTGGGCCGACGCCCTGGAAGCCGGCTCGCAGTTCGCCGATATCCAGCAAGCCATCCGCGACCGTGACGTACCGCGCCTGAAAGAGCTGTGGAATACGCTGGTTCCGTTGTGGGACGACCGCACCTTCTACGACTTCGTGGCGACCTCCAAAGCGTTCGCCAAGTTGTCCTTTCATCACCGCGAAGTGTTCGGCCAGGTCGGTTTCGGCACCGGCGGCTGGGACTCGGACTTCCCCAACTCGATGCTGGAAATCTTCCGCGTGGTGATGACCAACTGCGACGATCACCAGCATCTGGTGGTCGGCGGCGTCGCCCAAGTGCCCATGGGCATCTGGCGCCATGTGCCGGAGCGTTGCGCCCACTGGCCCGAAGGCACCAGCCTCAGTTCCCTGCACAACGGTGCGCCACGGGCCGGGGTCAAGCGCATTGCCCACGCCCCGGACGGCCGTTTCGCCGTCACCGACAACTACGGTGACACCCGCGAATACGCCGCCGTGCTGACCACCTGCCAGAGCTGGCTGCTGACCACCCAGATCGAGTGCGACGAAACCCTGTTCTCGCAAAAGATGTGGATGGCCCTGGACCGCACCCGCTACATGCAGTCGTCGAAGACCTTCGTGATGGTCGACCGGCCATTCTGGAAGGACAAGGATCCGGAAACCGGCCGCGACCTGATGAGCATGACGCTGACGGATCGCCTGACCCGCGGCACCTATCTGTTCGACAACGGTGACGACAAGCCGGGGGTGATTTGCCTGTCCTACTCCTGGATGAGCGATGCGCTGAAAATGCTTCCGCAACCCATCGAGAAACGCGTGAAGCTGGCTCTGGATGCGCTGAAGAAGATCTACCCGAAAGTCGACATCGCCGCGCGGATCATCGGCGACCCGATCACCGTGTCATGGGAAGCCGACCCGCATTTCCTCGGCGCTTTCAAAGGCGCACTTCCCGGCCACTATCGCTATAACCAGCGGATGTACGCGCACTTCATACAGAAGGACATGCCGGCGGAGCAACGCGGTATTTTCATTGCCGGTGACGACGTGTCCTGGACCCCGGCGTGGGTTGAAGGCGCCGTGCAAACCTCGCTGAACGCGGTGTGGGGCATCATGACTCACTTCGGTGGCAGCACTCACCCGCAGAACCCGGGGCCGGGGGATGTGTTCGACGAGATCGGGCCAATCGCACTGCCCGAGTAAGGAGTTGCCCATGCGTGTTGCCCTGTATCAATGCCCGCCTTTGCCGCTGGACGTGGCCGGCAATCTCAAGCGCCTGCATCAGTTGGCGCAAGAGGCCACCGACGCCGACCTGCTGGTGCTGCCGGAGATGTTTCTCACCGGCTATAACATCGGCGTGGAAGCGGTCGGCGCCTTGGCTGAAACCCAGGACGGTCCCGCTGCCCAATCCATCGCCGCGCTGGCGAAAAACTCGGGCGTGGCGATTCTGTATGGCTACCCGGAACGCGGTGCAGACGGGCAGATCTACAACGCCGTGCAGTTGATAGACGCCAACGGCCAGCGCCTGTGCAACTACCGCAAGACCCACCTGTTTGGCGATCTCGACAACTCGATGTTCAGCGCCGGCGACGATGATTTCCCGCTGGTGGAATTGAACGGCTGGACGCTGGGTTTCCTGATTTGCTATGACCTGGAGTTCCCGGAGAACACCCGGCGCCTGGCGCTGGCCGGCGCGGAGTTGATCCTGGTACCGACGGCCAATATGGTGCCCTTCGATTTCGTCGCCGATGTGACCGTGCGGGCGCGGGCGTTTGAAAACCAGTGTTATGTGGCCTACGCCAATTACTGCGGGCAGGAAGGCGAGATCCAGTATTGCGGGCAAAGCAGCATCGCCGCACCGGATGGCCAGCGGATTGCCCAGGCAGGTCTGGATGAAGCGCTGATCGTGGGCACACTCGATCGGCAGTTGATGGTCGACTCACGCGCGGCCAATCGCTACCTGCTGGACCGTCGTCCCGAGCTTTATGGGGCGTTGCACAAGCACTGATCCCGGCTGCTTTGCGCTAGCATAGGCACTTCCTACGTTTCGGAAGTGCTCATGCCTGCGCCGGCCCACCCTCATCACCTTCAATTGACCCTGGCCAGCGGCCTGCGGGTTTCCTTGCATCATGCGCCGCGCTTGAAGCGCGCCGCGGCTGCCTTGCGCGTTGCAGCGGGCAGCCACGATGTGCCCCTGGCGTGGCCGGGACTGGCGCATTTTCTTGAGCATTTATTGTTCCTGGGCACCGGACGTTTTCCTGCAAGCGAAGGGCTGATGGCCTACGTCCAGCGCCAGGGTGGACAGGTGAATGCCAGCACCCGCGAGCGCACTACCGACTTTTTCTTTGAGGTGCCTGTTTCGGCATTTGAAGCCGCACTGGAGCGCCTGGGGGACATGCTCGCCCATCCGCGCCTGGCCCTGGAAGACCAGTTGCGTGAGCGCGAAGTATTGCAGGCGGAGTTTATTGCCTGGTCGCAAGATGCCACGGCGCAACAGCAACAAGCGTTGCTGGAAGGTGTTGCGGCGGATCATCCGTTGCGCGCGTTTCATGCGGGCAACCGGGATAGCTTGGCGGTAGAGCGTGAGGATTTTCAGCAGGCCTTGCGGGATTTTTATGAAGGTTTCTATCATTCCGGGCAGATGACCTTGAGCCTTGCGGGCCCTCAGTCGCTGGTGGAGCTGGAGGCATTGGCGCATCAGTTTGGCGCTGCGCTGAAGACTGCACCTCTGCGGCGACAGACGCCGGCGCCAGCGTTGCTGGCCGGCAATCAACGTACTTATCAACACACCGATGAACACCACTGGCATCAGGTGGTGGCAAGCGAGGCTTCCCCTGAGGCGCTGGATTTCCTCTGCCTGTGGCTGAACACTTCGGCGCCCGGCGGGTTGCTCGCCGAGTTGCAGTCGCGGCAGTTAGTCAGTGCCATTAACGCAACGGCGCTGTATCAATTTGCCGGACAGGCGTTGTTGGATATCAAGTTCACCCTGGACACTCAGGATGCGCAGCAGACGACACTGATCGAAGAACTGCTGCACGACTGGCTGAGCTTTTTCGCACACAGTGACTGGGCGCCCCTGCGGGAAGAGCACGCCTTGCTGCTTGCTCGCAAACAACAGGTCAGTGGTGCCCTGGCATTGGCCCGGCAGGACAAGGAACTGGTCCTGTCCGAGCAGAGCGCCAGCTCCCTCAAGACCCTGCTGGACTCGCTGCAATTGCCGCCGTCCCGGCACGCCTGGCAACTGCCGCCCACCAATCCGTTCCTGCAGCCGGCAGCCAGGGAAGAGCGCCCGGGGCTGATTCGCGGGCAAACCAGCGCCCATCGCGGCCTGCGCACGTTCGCCCAGGATCGCTCCCGTGGGCGAAAGGACTTTTCGGCGCTGACCTTCAGCCAGGCCTTGCCAGGCGACACAGATGAAGGCGCGCTCTACCTGCGCTGGCATCTGGATTCGCCGCTGGATGCAGAGCTTTTCCCACGGCTGCGTGAGAACGCCAGCCAGGCTGGCGTCCAGTTGTCTTTCGAGACAATCGGCGGTCACTGGCAGCTGAAGATGCTAGGGCTGCACGAACCCATGCCCGCGATATTGGAGGAAGTGGCACGCGAGCTGACCCGGCTCGACGAAAATGCCGGAGCGTCATCCTCCCCGGCGCCGGCAATGGCGATCCGGCAGTTACTCAAGGCATTGCCCGGGTATTGCGCCGACATCCCAGCTGCACAGCAGGTTGCTGGGCGAGACCGATGGTCAACCGCTCGCTGGCAAGGGCTCGCCGTGGGGCTGCCCGCCGCCTGCGAGACGGCGATAAAAAGTGCAGCCGGGAAACTGCCCGGCCAACCGCAAGCGGCTATCAGCGAACTGCCGTCAATCAGCAGCCAGCATCGTTGGCACGAAGTCAGGACCGATTCCAGCGACGCCGCGTTGCTGCTGTTCTGCCCGACAGCCACACGCTCCCTGGCGGACGAGGCTTGCTGGCGTCTACTCGCACATCTGGTGCAAGCGCCGTTCTACCAGCAACTGCGTGTTGAGCTTCAATTGGGCTACGCGGTGTTCAGCGACATCCGACAGTACAGCGGGCAAACCGGCCTGCTGTTTGGGGTGCAATCCCCAAGCGCGTCTCTTGCGCAAATACTTGATCACCTGCAGGCGTTCCTGAAGCAACTGCCCGCGCTGATCAACGCCAGCGAACTGCCGAACGATCTGGCCCGGCAATTTTCCCTCGACGCCCTACCCACTTCCCAAGCCGCTGAACTGCTCTGGCACGCGCACTTGGCAGGCCACCCGTCGGATTACATCCAGCAGCTGCAAGATTTCATCCAGACCCGCACCCGTGAGGATTTAATGGTATCTGCACAGCAACTCAATGCTGCTGCAGGCGGATGGTGCTGTGTGGCCAATGGCGCTTGTGCCGCCGGCTCCTGGCAACGATCTGGCTGATCATTGCCGCTTCGGTAAAAGGCTTTTTCCCGCAGGACAGCGCTATCTTCAAAAGAAGTACGTAACATTCACATGCACACATCTGAACATCTCCGCTTGGAGGTGGACTATATGTATTACTTGGTAGTAAACGTCCCTTCCCTTCGTAGGAGTAAGAACATGACTTGGTCCAAACCTGCTTACACTGATCTGCGTATCGGCTTTGAAGTCACCATGTACTTTGCCAGCCGCTGATTGGCTTTGTATCGCAATGCAACGCCTCGGCTCGCCCGGGGCGTTTTTATTTTTGAGTTATGTGTAGTGGAGCGGCCATGTTTGTCCAGATTCTAGGTTCCGCCGCGGGCGGTGGTTTCCCGCAATGGAACTGCAACTGCGTGAACTGCGCAGGTTTTCGTGACGGTAGCCTGCGGGCCAAGGCGCGTACCCAGTCGTCCATCGCGATTTCCGATGACGGCGTGAACTGGGTGCTGTGCAACGCGTCGCCAGACATTCGCGCCCAGCTTCAAGGGTTCGCCCCGATGCAACCCGGTCGCGCCCTGCGGGACACCGGCATCAGCGCGATCATCCTGATGGACAGCCAGATCGACCACACCACCGGCCTGCTCAGCCTGCGCGAAGGCTGCCCGCACCAGGTGTGGTGCACCGACATGGTCCATGAGGACCTGAGCACTGGCTTCCCGCTGTTCACCATGCTGACCCACTGGAATGGCGGCCTGGCCTGGAACCGCATCGAGCTGGACGCCAGCTTCACGATCCCCGCCTGCCCCAACCTGCGCTTCACACCATTGCCCCTGCGCAGCGCGGCACCGCCCTACTCACCTCACCGATTCGACCCACACCCGGGCGACAACATCGGCCTGATCGTCGAAGACCTGCGCACCGGCGGCAAGCTGTTCTATGCGCCGGGCCTGGGCAAGGTTGACGCACCGTTGCTGGAAATAATGGCCGGCAGCGATTGCCTGCTGGTGGACGGCACGATGTGGGACGACGACGAAATGCAGCGCCGTGGCGTCGGCACCCGCACCGGTCGCGAGATGGGCCACCTGGCACAAAACGGCCCCGGCGGCATGCTGGAAGTGCTGGAGCAGTTGCCCAAGCAGCGCAAGGTGCTTATCCACATCAACAACACCAACCCGATCCTGGATGAAGACTCGCCCGAGCGAGCCGAGCTGCTGCGACGCAATGTGGAAGTGGCGTACGACGGCATGAGCATTGAATTGTAGGAGCGAGCCAAATGACTGACACACCGCTGACCACCGCCGAGTTCGAACAGGCCCTGCGCGCCAAGGGCGCCTTCTACCATATCCATCACCCGTATCACGTGGCGATGTACGAAGGCCGCGCCACCCGCGAGCAGATCCAGGGCTGGGTCGCCAACCGTTTTTATTATCAGGTGAACATTCCCCTCAAGGACGCCGCGATCCTGGCCAACTGCCCGGACCGGGAGATTCGTCGTGAGTGGATCCAGCGCCTGCTGGATCACGACGGCGCTCCCGGCGAAGACGGCGGCATTGAAGCCTGGTTGCGCCTGGGACAGGCCGTCGGCCTCGACCCGGATCAACTGCGCTCCCAGGAATTGGTACTGCCGGGCGTACGATTTGCGGTAGACGCCTACGTCAACTTCGCCCGCCGGGCCAGCTGGCAGGAAGCCGCCAGCAGTTCCCTGACCGAGTTGTTCGCCCCGCAGATCCACCAGTCGCGCCTCGACAGCTGGCCCCAGCATTACCCATGGATCGACCCCGCCGGCTACGAGTATTTCCGCACCCGCCTGGGCCAGGCTCGCCGGGATGTGGAGCACGGTCTGGCCATCACCCTGCAGCACTACACCACCCGCGAAGGCCAGGAGCGCATGCTGGAAATTCTCCAGTTCAAACTGGACATTCTTTGGAGCATGCTCGATGCAATGAGCATGGCTTATGAACTGAAACGCCCGCCGTATCACAGCGTGACCGATCAGCGTGTATGGCATAAGGGGATCACCCTATGAGCTTCGATCGCAGCAAAAAACCGACCTGGCGCCAGGGCTATCGTTTCCAGTACGAACCGGCGCAAAAAGGCCATGTGCTGCTGTACCCGGAAGGCATGATCAAGCTCAACGACAGCGCCGCCTTGATCGGTGGCTTGATCGACGGCGAGCGCGATGTCAGCGCAATCATCGCCGAGTTGGACAAGCAGTTCCCTGGCGTGCCCGAGCTCGGTGAAGACATCGAGCAATTCATGGAGGTTGCCCGTGCTCAGCACTGGATCGAACTTGCCTGACCTGCCACCCAAGCCGGAAATCGGCCTGCCGCTCTGGTTGCTGGCCGAGCTGACCTACCGCTGCCCGCTGCAATGCCCGTACTGCTCCAATCCGCTGGATTTTGCCGAGCAGGGCAAGGAACTGAGCACGGAACAGTGGATCAAGGTATTTCGTGAAGCCCGGGAAATGGGCGCTGCGCAACTGGGGTTTTCCGGCGGTGAGCCGCTGGTGCGCCAGGACCTCGCCGAACTGATCGCCGAGGCGCGCAAGCTGGGTTTCTATACCAACCTGATCACCTCCGGCATCGGCCTCACCGAGCAGAAGATCAGCGACTTCAAGAAGGCCGGCCTGGACCATATCCAGATCAGTTTCCAGGCCAGTGACGAGCAAGTGAACAACTTGCTGGCCGGCTCGAAAAAAGCCTTCGCACAAAAACTCGAAATGGCCCGGGCAGTGAAAGCCCATGGCTACCCGATGGTGCTGAACTTCGTCACCCATCGGCACAATATCGACAAGATCGACCGCATCATTGAGCTGTGCATTGCCCTGGAAGCGGACTTTGTCGAGCTTGCCACCTGCCAGTTCTACGGCTGGGCCCAGCTCAATCGGGTCGGCCTGTTGCCGACCCAGGAACAGCTGGTGCGCGCCGAACGCATCACCAACGAATACCGCGCCAAGCTCGAAGCCGAAGGCCACCCGTGCAAGCTGATATTCGTCACGCCGGATTACTACGAGGAACGCCCGAAAGCCTGCATGAATGGCTGGGGCAGCATCTTTCTGACAGTAACGCCGGACGGTACTGCCCTGCCGTGCCACGGAGCCCGACAGATGCCGGTGCAATTTCCCAATGTGCGCGACCACAGCATGCAACACATCTGGTACGACTCGTTTGGCTTCAACCGCTTTCGCGGCTACGACTGGATGCCCGAGCCGTGCCGTTCATGTGACGAGAAGGAAAAGGACTTCGGTGGGTGCCGCTGCCAGGCGTTCATGCTGACCGGGGATGCCAGCAATGCTGACCCGGTGTGCAGCAAATCGGAGCACCACGGCATGATCCTCCAGGCCCGCGAAGAAGCGGAGCACGCCACCCAGACCATTGAGCAACTGGCCTTTCGCAATGAGCGCAACTCACGGCTGATCGCGAAAGGCTGAGGTCTTTTAGCGTTTGGCGATGATGTACACCGCGTGCACGATGCCGGGAATGTAACCGCACAAGGTCAGCAGGATGTTCAGCCAGAACGCGCCAGCGAAACCCACTTGCAGGAACACACCCAGTGGCGGCAGCAGAATAGCGATGATGATGCGAATGATATCCATGGGTTCAGCTCCAGAAAATCGGCTCGTGTGAGCCGTACAAGCTAATCGACCTTGGCCGTTGGTAAGGGTTCAGTGGGATCTGGCACTCAGCCATCGTCTAATTCGCGGACAAAAAAACGCCCCCAGCCAAAAGAATCAGGCTGGAGGCGCCGCGTATACCGCGAGACGGTTCAGGAAATATGGGGCTTAAACGGCAATGCCCTTGCGGCATTGCAGCTGTGCAGTGCGCACCCGGGAGAAGGTACGGGCCAGACGCAGGAGCATTTCGTCGACGTTGCTTTTGCTCAATGTGAGCGCCGGGGTGAAGCGCAGGCAATCGGGTTGCGGCGCGCTCAGGATCAGGCCTTCACTGAGCGCGGCGTTTACCACCGCATCTGCCGAATCCTCCGACAGAGTCAGTCCCCACATCAGGCCCTGGCCGCGCAGTTCACCCTGGTCATAGCGATGCGCCAGGCGGGCAAGCCCTTCACCCAGGTAAGTGCCGACCTCGCAGACGTGTTCAAGAAATCCGTGGTTCAGCACCGTATCAAGCACCGCCACACCGGCGGAAGCCATCAGCGCGTTGCCGTGGTGGGTGCCTTCCAGCTCACCCAGCTCAAAACAACACGCTTTGCCCCGTGCCAGCAACGCCGCCAGCGGCACACCGCCCCCCAAGCCCTTGCCCAGGGTGATGATGTCGGCGCGAACGCCATAGTGCTGTTCGGCGAGCAACGTGCCACAACGGCCGGTGCCGGTTTGCACTTCATCAAGGATCAACAGAATTCCCAGCTCACGGCACAGACGTTCGACACCCTTGAGGTAATGCTCGGTCGCGGGAATGACGCCGGCATCGTTCTGGATCGGTTCCAGCATGATTGCCACGGTTTGCGCATCCACCGCCGCGTGCAGCGCCGGCAGGTCGTTGAACGGCACGTGGCTGAATCCCGGCAACTGGGGCTCAAAACGGTTTTCACTGGCGGCTGCCGAGGCTGACATCGCGGCAAAGCTGCGGCCATGGCAACCATTGCTCGCGGTGATGATGCGATAGGCGCCGCCACGGTGCAGTTGGCCCCATTTGCGCGCCAGCTTGATAGCCGCTTCGCAGGCTTCGGCGCCGCTGTTGAGCAGGTAGGCCTGGTCGCTGCCGGTGCGATGGCACAGGCGGTCGGCGAGGTTCAGTTGAACGCGGTTGTGCAGGCTGTTACCGGGATTGATCAGCGATTGGGCCTGATCGGCCAGCGCCTTGGTCACTGCCTGTGGGCTATGGCCCAGGCTGTTGGCGCCGCCACCCTGGCTGAAGTCGAGATAGGCGCGGTCTTCGCTGTCCCACAGCCAGGAGCCCTGGCCGCGTACGAACACCTGGGGCGGGCGGGCCACGCTGGGCATCAGGCAATCGCTGGAAAGATCGTCTCGCAGAGCCGGGGTCTTCGCCTCGAGGATCAGATCATCCAGGCTGGGGGCGGGGCGACGCAGGTTGAACAGGTTCATGGATGAACCTCTTTGGCAATCGCACCTTGGTCGGTATTACCGATAAACCCATGGCGGAGGTTTTTTGCCTTGCCTATGCAAACACCGTCAACATAAACACTACTCATCTTGCTTTCCGGCCCTGTAAGCCCTGTGAATAGGCGCTAGACTAGGCGCCTTGGGGGCACTCGGCCATTTCGATTTTCCAGCATTTTCGATAAGCATTACTTATGGATTTCAAGCAACTGCGTTATTTCGTCGCGGTGTACGAAGAAGGCCATGTGGGGCGGGCAGCGGAGCGCCTGTCGATCTCCCAGCCAGCCTTGTCGCAGCAGATTCGCCAGCTCGAGCAAAACCTTGATGTGAGCCTGTTCGAACGCAGCAGCAAGCGCCTGCTGCCGACCCTCGCCGCCCACACTTTGTATAACCACGCCCTGCCCTTGCTCGACGGTATGCAGCACGCGGTGGAAGCACTGCGCAACTTCAAGGGCCAGGCACTGCGCACCTTGGCGATCGGCGTGCTGCAAACCGTGCACACCAGCCTGGTGCCGCAGATGCTCGAACGAGTGCGCAAGGCCCAGCCGCACCTGGTCGTACAGATCTACGAGCTGACCGGGATGGAAATCGAACGCCGGCTGCTCAACGGCTCGCTGGATATCGGCATCAGCTACCTGCCGCCACGCCAGCCGGGGCTGCACGGCGTGCTGCTGTATGAAGATGAACTGAAGGTGGTCATCCCGGCTGATCACCCGCTGCGGGAATTCAAGAAAGTCTCCCTGAAGCAAGCCGCCGAGTTACCCATGTTGCTGCTGGGGGAAGAGTTTCAGGTGCGCCAGATATGGCAAGGTCAATTGGCCAACCTGGGCCGACGCCCGCAAGTGCAGGCCGAGTTGAATACGATGGCGGGGATTCTCGACAGCCTGCCCCACACCAAGCTGGCGACGGTGCTTCCCGGACGCTCCCAGGATGAACACAACAGCAAGGCGTTGCTGTGGAAACCCTTGAGCGAACCACGGGTGCCGTTGAAAGTGGGGTTGGTGTGCCGGGATGTGCAGCGCCAGCAGGCGACGCTGGAATTGTTGCGCACGCTGCTGGAAGACGTGATGAACGCGCCCGCCTGACTTTTTCGCAGGCAAAAGAAAACCCCGCCGAAGCGGGGCTTTGCAGACTGTTTCCCTGACATCCATTTCACTCCGCCTTCCTGGCAGAATCCTACGTGTCCGTGTTGTTGCTTTGCGCTTCCTGCGCGACGTCCATGTGAAGTAGATTATCCGTGGATCCAATTTGGCGATAGAGGACGAATAGCAGCACGTCATGTAAGAGAATGCTTACACGCCCTCCAAGCCCTTAAAACAGTGCTTCATCCAGCAAAAACAGCGATTCGCTACCGGCTTTTACCGAGGCGCTGAGGGACGCGATCCGCGGCAGCAAGCGCGCAAAGTAGAAACGCGCAGTGCCCAGCTTGCTCGCGTAGAAGTCTTCCTGAGCCTCTTTACCCAGAGCTGCCTTGGCCATCAGGGCCCACATGTAGGCATAAGCCATGTAGCCGAACGCGTGCAGGTATTCCACGGATGCCGCGCCGATTTCATTCGGGTTGGATTTGGCGCGGTCCAGCAGCCAGGCGGTCAGTTCGTCCAGGTCATCCACGGCCGCGTTCAGCGGCTTGGTGAATTCGGCCAGTTCGGCGCCGGCAGTGGCGGTGAAATGGCGGATCTCATCAGCGAACAGCTTGTAGAACGCCCCACCGCTGCCGACGATCTTGCGTCCCACCAGGTCCAGGGCCTGAATGCCGTTGGTGCCTTCGTAGATCTGGGTGATGCGCACATCACGCACCAGTTGCTCCTGGCCCCATTCGCGAATGTAGCCGTGGCCGCCGAAAATCTGCTGGCCGTGCACGGTGGTTTCCAGGCCCAGGTCGGTCAGGAACGCCTTGGCAACCGGGGTCAGCAGAGCAACCAGATCGTCCGCGCGTTTGCGGGCGGTGGCGTCTTCGCTGAACTTGGCGGTGTCGAGCTGCATCGCCACATAGGTGGAGAACGCACGGCCACCTTCGTTCGAGGCTTTCATAGTCAGCAGCATGCGCCGCACGTCCGGGTGGACGATGATTGGGTCAGCGACCTTGTCCTTGGCTTTCGGACCGGTTGGCGAACGGCTTTGCAGGCGGTCGCGCGCATATTCGATAGCGTTCTGATAAGAGCGCTCACCGGAGGCCAGGCCCTGGATGCCCACACCCAGGCGCTCGTAGTTCATCATGGTGAACATCGCGGCCAGGCCACGGTTCGGCTCGCCCACCAGGTAGCCCACGGCTTCGTCGAAGTTCATCACGCAGGTCGCAGACGCCTGGATGCCCATCTTGTGTTCGATGGAGCCGCAGGTCACCGGATTGCGCGCCCCCAGGCTGCCGTCGGCATTGACCATGAACTTGGGCACCAGGAACAGCGAAATACCCTTGGGACCCGCCGGTGCGTCCGGCAGCTTGGCCAGCACCAGGTGGATGATGTTCTCGGTGAGGTCGTGCTCGCCACCGGTGATGAAGATCTTGGTGCCGCTGACCTTGTAGGAACCGTCTGCCTGAGGCTCGGCCTTGGTCCGAATTATCCCAAGGTCAGTGCCGGCATGAGGTTCGGTCAGGCACATGGAACCGGCCCACACGCCGGAGTACATATTCGGCAGATAAGTGGCCTTGAGCTCTTCACTGGCGTGGGTGTTGATCGACACGCAGGCGCCGGAGGTCAGCATCGGGTAGAGGCCGAAGGCCAGGCCCGAGGAGTTGATCATCTCTTCTACCTGGGCCGACACTGCCTTGGGCATGCCCATGCCGCCGTACGCCGGGTCGCCGCCAACACCTACCCAACCGCCTTCAGCGTAGGTTTTGTAGGCGTCCTTGAAGCCAGCCGGGGTGAAGACCGCGCCATTCTCCCAGCGGCAGCCTTCTTCGTCGCCGCCGCGGCTGAGCGGGGCGACGGTCTTGGAGGTGACTTTGCCGGCTTCTTCGAGGATTGCCTCAACGGTCTCGGCGTCGACGGTTTCTGCCAGCGCGGGCAGTTGGGCCCAGAGTTTGGCGACCTCGAAAACTTCGTTGAGGACGAAGCGCATATCGCGCAGCGGCGCTTTGTAGTCAGCCATGGCAAACCTCGTGAGAACTTTAACGTTATTCGGGTGGGGTCGGTTTTACAGACCCCGAGTGTAACCGAACAACTTTTGTGACACATAGGGTCTGCTTGTGACCAACAAGTATTTTACGGTCACTAAAGCGCAAACAGCTCCGCGGGCAGACTCATCAGGCATTCGCTACCCGCCTCCACTGCCGCCCGATGGGCCGCCGTGCGCGGTAGCAGGCGCTTGAAGTAGAACTCGCATGTCGCCAGCTTGCCTCGAGCGTAATCGGCATCACCGCTGCCGCTGTTCAACTGCTCCTGTGCCACCAGCGCCATGCGCAGCCACAGATAGGCGAGGATGATGTAGCCGCTGTACATCAAGTAATCCAGAGCTGCAGCACCCACTTCATCCGGGTTCTTCATGGCGACCATGCCGACCTTGACGGTCAACTCGCCCCATTGCTGATTCAACTCGTTGAGCTGCGCCACATGCCCCTTGAGTTGCGGATGCTCGGCGTTTGCAGCGCAGAACTTGTGGACGATCTTTGTAAAACCACGCAGCAGCTTGCCCTGGCTGCCGAGCACCTTGCGCCCGAGCAAATCCAGGGCCTGGATGCCATTGGTCCCTTCATAGATCGGCGCAATCCGGCAATCCCGCACCAGCTGCTCCATGCCCCACTCACGAATGAAGCCATGGCCGCCGAACACTTGCATGCCGTGGTTCGTAACCTCCAGCCCGGTTTCGGTCATGAACGCCTTGCAGATCGGCGTAAGGAAGGCCAACAGGTCTTCGGCTTCCTGGCGTTGCCCCTCGTCGCCACTCAGGTGTGCGGTATCGAGCAACTGTGCCGAGAAGTAGGTCAATGCGCGGTTGCCTTCATTGAAGGCTTTCATGGTCAGCAACATGCGCCGCACATCCGGGTGGACGATGATCGGATCAGCGGCTTTTTCGGGTGCCTTGGCGCCGGTCAGCGAGCGCATCTGCAAGCGGTCGTTGGCGTACTTGATCGCACCCTGGAAGCTCGCTTCCCCCAGGCAAAGGCCCTGCATGCCGGTGCCCAGGCGCGCATGGTTCATCATGGTGAACATGCAGTTGAGGCCCTTGTTCGCCTCACCGATCAGGAAACCCCGGGCGCCATCGAAGTTCAGCACACAGGTGGCCGACGCCTTGATGCCCATCTTGTGCTCGATGGAGCCGCAACTCATCGTGTTGCGCTCGCCCGAGTCGGCATGGAACTTGGGCACGATAAACAGCGAGATTCCCTTGGTGCCGGCCGGCGCATCCGGCAGCTTGGCCAGCACCAGGTGGATGATGTTGTCACTCATGTCATGCTCGCCGGCCGAGATGAAAATCTTGCTGCCGGTGACTGCATAACTGCCGTCGGCCTGCGGTACGGCGCGGGTCTTGATCAGGCCAAGGTCGGTGCCGCAATGGGCTTCAGTCAGGCACATGGTGCCGGTCCACTGGCCCGCGGTGAGTTTGCTCAGGTAGGTGTTTTTCTGCTCTTCAGTGCCGTGGGCACGGATCGCCGACATCGCACCGTGGGTCAGGCCAGGGTACATGCCCCAGGACGTATTGCTGGAGGAGATCATCTCCGCGAGCACCAGGCCCAGGGACATTGGCAAGCCCTGCCCGCCGTAGGCCGGGTCAGCCGCCAAACCGTGCCAGCCGCCTTCCACGTACTGCGCGAAGGCTTCCTTGAAGCCCTTGGGCGTGGTCACCACACCGTTGTCGAAATGGCAGCCTTCTTCATCGCCGGAGCGGTTCAACGGCGCCAGGACGTTTTCGCAGAACTTCGCACCTTCCTCGAGGATCGCGCCGACCATGTCCGGGCTGGCATCGCTTGCACCCAGCGCGGCGTAGTGGCCGTGGAAGTCAAAGACGTGATCGATCAGAAAGCGCATGTCGCGCAGGGGAGCTTTATAGTCAGGCATGGCAATGTCTCCGGCAGCAGATGCCTTCAACCTACTGCCGCACGGCCCACCGGACAATCACTGTAGGGCCGCTGAATACACCACCATCACTCAACCGGCAGCGCTGTCCATGCGGACCGCGCCGCGGCGGGTCTGCCCCGCAGCGACCACGCAGTTACGCCCCGCGCCCTTGGCGTTGTACAGCGCCTGGTCGGCGGATTTGAGCACTTCTTCAGGGCTGCGCTGCTCGGCCTGGCGTTCGGCCACACCGATGCTGACGGTCACCGACACGCTGGAAGCGCCATTGCCCACACGACGCTGGCGCCCCTGCTGGTCGTCGTGGGGACGGTCCGGGTTACGCAGTTTGATGTCGTAGTTGGCGATGATTTCGCGGATCTCTTCCAGGTGCGGCAGGCATTCATCCAGGGTCTTGCCGGCGAATACCACGGCAAATTCCTCACCGCCATAGCGGTAGGCCCGGCCGCCGCCGTTGACCTTGGACAGCTTGCTGGCCACCAGGCGCAGTACCTGGTCGCCCACGTCGTGGCCATGGGTATCGTTGAAACGCTTGAAGTGATCGACGTCGCCCATGGCCAGCACATAATTGCGCCCCAGGCGCTGCATGCGCTCATTGAGCGCGCGGCGGCCCGGCAACCCGGTCAGCTCGTCACGGAAGGCCATTTGATAAGCCTCGTGGGCCACCCCGGCAGCGATCATCAGCATCACCTGGCTGCACATGATGTTCAGGGTGAACGGCAGGATGAATGTCTGCGGCAACATCCAGAACAACCCCAGCAACCCTACCAGTTGCGCGGCGTGCAGCGGTCTTGGTTGATACCAGTACTGCGCGGCCAGGGTCACAAAACCAATCAGGAACATCGGATAGGACAGCTGGATCAGGCTCATCCAGCGGCCATGCAAGGCGGGCCAGCGAATTTCAGCCAACCAGCTCAACAAGGCATGGGGGAAACTTTGTTCAAGGGCAAGCGCCACGCTGCCTACCGCAAACAGCACCGCGCAGCGTGCGACGAAGTCGCGAAACAGGTGGGTTTTTTCTTGCCAGACCGCGTAGATGCCGAACAGCAACGGTAACAGCAGGCAACACAGATGGAAGACCACGGCCGCGTCGTCCCGCACGCGACCGTTATCGCGGTAGTAATCGGTCTGGGTATCCAGCAGGAAATAGACCACGTACACCGTGATCATCAGGAACAGCTCTCGTTGGCGCCGGTAGACCGCGCAGTACGAACCGCCCAGCAGCAGCACGAGGGTCGGCAGCACATTGAACAGTGAAGTGAAGAACACATTGAGATCCTTCACATACGCAGCCGAGAGCCCCGCCAGCAGTAAAAGCAGTGAAGGTAAAAAATGACTGAAACGTACAGCAGACGCGCGCGACAAGGGTAAAGCTCCGACCCACAAAAAAGATGGCACAGTGCCTTCACTGATCACAGTTAAGCACATTCAATGTGATGCGTATCACATTGCCATCACTGTAACGGCCGCTCGGAGCAATCCCTGAGTGCGGTACTGTGGTTTTTTATCGCGCAAAAAAAACCGCCGCTCCCGAAGGAGCGGCGGCTTTTGAAGCGAACTGGCCGAGGCTTAGTAGCCCAGGTCGAAGTTCTCTTCTTTCATGTCCATCAGGTTGTTGGCGCCCGACAGCATGGTTGCAACGTGGGTGCGGGTACGCGGCAGGATGCGCTGGAAGTAGAAGCGCGCAGTCTGCAGCTTGGCGGTGTAGAAGCCTTCTTCGGTGGTGCCGGCAGCCAGTTTCTCAGCGGCCAGGCGGGCCATGTCGGCCCAGAAGTAAGCCAGGCAGGCATAACCGGAGTACATCAGGTAATCCACCGAAGCGGCACCGACTTCTTCGCGGTCTTTCATGGCCGCCATGCCGACCTTCATGGTCAACTCGCCCCACTCTTTGTTCAGTGCCGCCAGCGGTGCAACGAATTCCTGTACGGCTTCGTTGCCTTCGTTGGCCTGGCAGAACTTGTGGACGATCTTGGTGAAGCCCTTCAGCGCTTCGCCCTGGGTCATCAGCACTTTACGGCCCAGCAGGTCGAGGGCCTGAATGCCGGTGGTGCCTTCGTACAGCATCGAAATGCGGCTGTCGCGAACGTTCTGCTCCATGCCCCACTCGGCGATGAAGCCGTGGCCGCCGTAGATTTGCACGCCGTGGTTGGCGGCTTCAAAACCGACTTCGGTCATGAACGCCTTGGCGATCGGGGTCATGAAGGCCAGCAGTGCGTCAGCCTGTTTCTTGGCTTCGTCGTCAGTGCCGTACTTGACCACGTCAACCTGCTTGGCGGTGAAGTACACCATCGCGCGGTTGCCTTCGGCGAAGGCTTTCATGGTCAGCAGCATGCGGCGCACGTCAGGGTGCACGATGATCGGGTCAGCGGCCTTGTCCGGCGCTTTCGGGCCAGTCAGGGAGCGCATTTGCAGGCGGTCACGAGCGTATTTGAGGCCGCCCTGGAAGCCGATTTCAGCGTGGGACAGGCCTTGCAGCGCGGTGCCCAGGCGAGCGGTGTTCATAAAGGTGAACATGCAGTTCAGGCCTTTGTTCGCCGGGCCGATCAGGAAACCGGTGGCCGCGTCGAAGTTCATCACGCAGGTGGCGTTGCCGTGGATACCCATCTTGTGTTCCAGGGAACCACAGGACACCGCGTTGCGTTCGCCAATCGAACCGTCGGCGTTCGGTACGAACTTGGGAACGATGAACAGCGAAATGCCTTTGGTGCCAGCCGGTGCGTCCGGCAGGCGAGCCAGCACGATGTGGACGATGTTGTCGGCCATGTCGTGTTCGCCGGCCGAGATGAAGATCTTGGTACCGGAAACCTTGTAGGAACCATCAGCCTGAGGCTCGGCCTTGGTGCGCAGCATGCCCAGGTCGGTGCCGCAGTGCGGTTCGGTCAGGCACATGGTGCCGGTCCACTCGCCCGACACCAGTTTGGTCAGGTAAGCCTCTTGCTGCTCGGGGGTGCCGTGCTCGGAAATGGTGTTCATCGCGCCATGGGACAGGCCCGGGTACATGCCCCACGACCAGTTGGCTTCGCCGACCATTTCGCTGACCGCCAGGCCCAGGGATTCCGGCAGGCCCTGGCCACCGTGCGCCACGTCGTGGGCCAGGCTTGGCCAGCCGCCTTCAACGAACTGTTTGTAGGCTTCTTTGAAACCGGTAGGGGTCTTAACGCCTGACTCGCTCCAGGTGCAACCTTCGATATCACCCACGCGGTTCAGCGGTGCCAGTACCTGCTCACAGAACTTGGCGCCTTCTTCGAGAATGGCGTCAACCATGTCCGGGGTAGCGTCCTGGCAAGCCGGCAGGCTCTGATAGTGCGCTTCATAGCCAAGCAGTTCGTCACGAACGAAGCGAATATCACGCAAGGGGGCCTTGTAGTCAGGCATAGCGATAAACCTCTGCTGATGTATCTGGGATGAACAACCGCATGGATGTGTTGTGGCGGTCAAACAGTTGTTTGAAACATACGTTTACGACCAATCCTTGTCAAGCGTCGCGCAAACGCCGTTTGTCATGACGCAGGTCAACGTCAGGCACGGCAAGGCCTGCAGCGAAATGCCGCATGACGATTCAGGGGGAAAAAGATTATTGAGCGGTGAAGATCAGTGTGGGAGCTGGCTTGCCTGCGATGCGGGCGCCGCGGTGTATCAGGAGGATCGAGGTGACGCTATCGCAGGCAAGCCAGCTCCCACAGAGAAGCCAGCTCACACGATAAGAGGGGGGGTTATGCGTAAGTATCGATCAAGGTGCCGAGCATTTCGTCGGAAGCCTTGGCGACTTTGGCGCCCAGTTCAACCTGGAACTTGCCTTGGGCCATCTCGACCATGTTGCTCGCCGAGTTGCTGGCCTGATTGGCGTCTACCGAACGCAAACGATCATTTTGCGCGTCTGAAGGCTGGGAAGTGGCGGCGCTGGCAATCTTGCCGGCGGCCTGGTCGACACGGTTCTGCCCGGTCTGAATCGCGCTCAGTCCCGAGTAAAACGCACTGCTACCAGAGATTTCCATGGCGTGAACCTGCCTATAAGAGAATCGTGAACTGTTATTGAAGCAGACCTACCGGCAAAACGCCCGTCAAAAACACTAATGGCATAATGCCTTCGCGATAGGCAAAACTAGTCAAGCAGGTCCAGTTGCAAGTACGCGGCGATCGCTTCGGCGCTGGGATGCTTGAGCTTGGGCACCCTTCCCAGGCATGGCGCGGGGAGTCGTTCAGCCAGGGTCGCGAGGTTTTCTTCCAGACGAGAGGTCTTGGGGTCGATGATATTGGCCACCCAGCCCGCCAGCGGCAACCCGTCCCGGGCGATGGCTTCTGCGGTCAACAACGCGTGACTGATACACCCCAGCCGCACACCCACCACCAGGATCACCGGCAGCTTCAGCGCCTGGGCCAGGTCCGACAAATTGTCCTGGTCCGCCAATGGCACACGCCAGCCGCCCGCACCTTCGATCAAGGTGAAGTCCGCCTGCTTGGCGAGAACGTGCTGCATGGGCTTCAACAACGACTGCACCGTCAGCGCCACGCCGGCTTCACGGGCCGCCAGATGCGGCGCGATGGCCGGCTCGAAGGCCACCGGGTTGACCTCGGCATAACTCAACGGCAACGAACACTCGGCCAGCAACGCCAGGGCGTCCGAATTGCGCAGGCCCTTGGGCGTCAGCTGGCACCCAGAGGCTACCGGCTTGCCCGCCGCCGTACTTTTGCCGGCTTGCCGCGCGGCATGCAGCAGGCCGGCAGCGACGGTGGTCTTGCCGACGTCGGTGTCGGTCCCCGTGATGAAGTAAGCGGCATTCATAGAGGTTTCTCCAGGACGGCGTACACCACTTGATAAGTTGCCGGCAGGCCCTGGGCCTGGCGGAACTGCTCGTAGGCTTGCACCAGTGCAACAATCCGCGCCCGGCCCGTCAACCCTCCTGGGCGCCCCGGGTTCAGATTGTGCGCACCCAACGCTTTCAGTTCGTGGGTCAGGCTGCGCACGTCGGGGTAATGCAGCACATGGGGGCGCTGCTCCAGGCTGCGCACCCGCAAACCACTGGCTGCGCACAGTTGCTCATAAGCACTGAACGGCCGGAAGCGGTTCACATGAACCATGCCATCCGCTGCGCGCCAGCTTTCGCGCAACTCATCCAGCGTACCCACGCAGAGGCTGGCAAACGCCAGCACGCCGCCGGGCTGCAATACGCGCCGCGCTTCGCTGAGCACTGCGGCAAAATCCGAGCACCACTGCACCGCCAAACTGGAGTAGATCAGCCCGCAACTGGCGTCCTGCAAGGGCAAGCGCTCGGCATCGCCAGCGATGAAATGTTGTGCACCGCCCAGCGGCCGGGCGTGTTTGAGCATGCCCTCGGCGATATCCAGGGCCAAACCCTGGCTACCCGCAAATGACTGGCCCAGCACACGACTGAAATAACCCGTGCCGCAGCCCAGGTCCAGCCAGCGTTGTGGAGAAAGACCTTCGGGCAAACGCCGCAACAGCTCGCTGCCCACCGCACGCTGCAACTCGGCAACGCTGTCGTAACTGGCGGCTGCGCGGGAAAAGGAGGCCGCTACCTGGCGCTTGTCTGGCAAGCCGCCGGGCAACACATGGGACAAATCAGTCATCACCGCACTCATGCAAAAAAGCCTGGATGGCCCCCGCCACACCGTGGGGGTCCTCCAGTAGAAAAGCGTGACCGGCCTGTTCAATCAGGCCGATTTCAACGTCAGGCAACAAGGCGAACAACTCACTCGCCACTTCAGCCGGAACCAGCCCGTCCAGCCCGGCAAACAGATGCAACTGCGGCCCTTGAAAGTCGACCAACGCCTGACGGGTGTCCAATCGGCCCAACAGCTCCAGACCACTGAGCAAGGTCTGCGCGGAGGTTTTAGGGGCACCCGCCAGCAATAGCCGAGCAAGTGATCGGGGATCGCTGGAACCCCGGGCGCAAAGCAGACTGAAGCGTTTTAACGTCGCAACCGGATCAAGGCGGCAACCGTCAAGAAACGCAATAAAATCCTCTTCGTGCATGCCATGGTCCCAGCGGGGCCAGGCCACGAAGCTTGCGTTGCTGGCAAAGGTGAGCAAACCGCAACAATGATCACCGCGCCGGGCGGCCAACTCGGCAGCAAGCATGCCGCCGAGGGACCAACCACCCAGCCAGACGTCTTGGGGCAAGGTCGAATCCAGCTCATCGAGCCACTCTTGAAGGTCGTCCGACTCCACGTCCGGCAACGGTTCGATCTGCACCCGCAAGTGTTCATCCAGCCCCTGCAACGCCGCCGCCAGCGGTTCCAGCGGCGAAACACCGAGGCCCCAGCCAGGCAGCAATATCAGTCGATCACGCATGGTCGGGCTCCTGGCCTAACAAGCGGAAACACTCTTCCAATGCGCTTAACAATAGCTGCACCTGGGCTTCACTGTGGGCCGCCGTGAGAGTCACCCGCAGACGGGCACTGCCGGCGGGCACGGTCGGTGGGCGGATCGCGGTGACCATCAGCCCGCGCTCGCGCAGCATCTGCGACAAACGCACCGCGCGGGCACTGTCGCCAATCATGATCGGCTGGATCGGCGTGAAACTGTCCATCAGCTCGAGGCCAATCTGCTCGGCGCCCTGGCGGAACTGGCGGATCAGCCCATTGAGATGCGCACGGCGCCAATGCTCGGTGCGCAGCAATTCCAGGCTTTTCAGCGTGGCGCAGGCCAATGCCGGCGGTTGGCTGGTGGTGTAGATATACGGGCGGGCGAACTGGATCAGGCTTTCGATCAGCTCTTCGCTGCCCGCGACAAACGCGCCGGCAGTACCGAAGGCTTTGCCCAGAGTGCCCACCAACACCGGAACGTCTTCCTGGCTCAAACCGAAATGCTCGACGATCCCACCACCGTTGGCGCCCAAAGGCCCGAAGCCATGGGCGTCATCCACCATCAACCATGCGCCCCTGGCCCGGGTTTCACGGGCCAGCGCCGGCAAGTCGGCCAGGTCACCGTCCATGCTGAACACGCCGTCGGTCACCACCAGCGTATTGCCGGTGGCTTTCTCCAGGCGCTTGGCCAGGCTTTCAGCATCGTTGTGCAGGTAACGATTGAAGCGCGCACCCGAGAGCAAACCGGCATCCAGCAACGAGGCGTGGTTAAGGCGGTCTTCCAGCACCGTATCGCCCTGCCCCACCAGCGCGGTGACGGCGCCAAGGTTGGCCATGTAACCGGTGGTGAACAGCAGCGCCCGCGGGCGACCAGTGAGGTCGGCCAGGGCCTCTTCCAGTTCATGGTGCGGCGTGCTGTGGCCGATCACCAGATGCGAAGCGCCGCCACCCACGCCCCAGCGAGCCGCGCCCGCGCGCCAGGCTTCAATCACTTGCGGGTGATTGGCCAGGCCCAGGTAATCGTTGTTGCAGAACGCCAGCAACGGCTGGCCGTCGACCACCACGTCAGGGCCTTGCGGGCTCTGCAGCAGTGGACGTTGGCGATACAGGTGTTCGGCACGACGAGCCGCAAGACGCGCGGCGAGATCGAAAGACATGAGACCTCGGTAGATCAGGTTGAACGCAGTCAAAAATGTGGGAGCGGGCTCGCTCGCGAAAGCAGTGGATCAGTCAGCTTATGTATTGGCTGACACACCGCCTTCGCGAACAAGCCCGCTCCCACATTTGGATGGCATTCCAAAGTGGACTTATCAAACAGCCGCGTTGTAAAACTGCTCGCTGCTCTTCTGCTCCACCAGCGCCTGCTCGATCGCCGCCTGGTGCACTTCATCGGCGTGCTCTTCACGAGCTTCCGGCAAGATGCCCAGGCGCGAGAACAGTTGCATGTCCTTGTCCGCCTGCGGGTTGGCAGTGGTCAGCAGCTTGTCGCCGTAGAAAATCGAGTTGGCGCCAGCAAAGAATGCCAGGGCCTGCATCTGCTCGTTCATCGCCTCACGCCCGGCCGACAGCCGCACATGGGACTGCGGCATCAGGATGCGCGCCACCGCCAGCATGCGGATGAAGTCGAACGGGTCGATGTCGTCGGCGTTTTCCAGCGGCGTGCCGGCAACTTTCACCAGCATGTTGATCGGCACCGATTCCGGATGCTCCGGCAGGTTGGCCAACTGGATCAGCAGGTTGGCGCGATCGTCCAGGGACTCGCCCATGCCGAGGATGCCGCCGGAGCAGATCTTCATCCCCGAATCACGCACGTACGCCAGGGTTTGCAAGCGCTCGCCGTAGGTGCGGGTGGTGATGATCGAACCGTAGAACTCCGGCGACGTGTCGAGGTTGTGGTTGTAGTAATCGAGGCCGGCCTGGGCCAGGGCTTCGGTCTGGTCCTGGTCGAGACGGCCGAGGGTCATGCAGGTTTCCAGGCCCATGGCTTTCACGCCTTTGACCATCTCCAGCACGTAGGGCATGTCTTTGGCCGATGGATGTTTCCAGGCGGCGCCCATGCAGAAGCGGGTCGAACCGATGGCCTTGGCGCGAGCGGCCTCTTCGAGGACCTTCTGCACTTCCATCAGCTTCTCTTTTTCCAGGCCGGTGTTGTAGTGGCCCGACTGCGGACAATATTTGCAATCTTCCGGGCAGGCGCCGGTCTTGATCGACAGCAGCGTGGAAACCTGGACGCGGTTGGCGTCGAAATGCGCGCGGTGCACGGTCTGCGCCTGGAACAACAGGTCGTTGAAGGGCTGCACGAACAGCGCTTTGACTTCGGCTAAAGACCAATCGTGACGCAGGTTGGCAGTGATGCTGGCGCTCATGGGCGATTCCTTGATTATGCTTTGGCAAGCCCTGTGGGAGTAATACCCACAGGTACGACACGGATGCTCGGCATATTTAAGGAAGATTCATGCACTGTCAACTTGATAACAAACACGAGGTTTACATCTGGTTAAAAAGCAACCAAACCTGTTTAATCTGCGATGAAGGCAGCGGAACGGCCGATCCTGTCTGCAGTGCCTGCGAAACCGAGCTGCCCTGGCTGATGGAACATTGCGAGGTGTGCGCACTGCCGTTGCCGGCGACTGGCCTGGTGTGCGGCCAGTGCTTGAAGCAACCTGCGGCGTTCAGGCAGGTCGTCGCGCCGTGGACCTACAGCTTCCCCGTCGACAGCCTGATCAGCCGTTTCAAGCATCAGGGCCGCTGGCCGCTGGGGCACCTGCTTGCGCACCTGTTGGGGCAATTCCTGCAACACCGCTATGAAGATGCCGCGCTGGCTCGCCCCGACTGCCTGCTGCCCGTGCCCCTGGCCCGCAAACGCCTGCGGGAACGGGGCTTCAACCAGGCGGCGATGCTCGCCCGCTGGCTGAGTGAGGACCTGAACATCCCCTGGGATGAGCACCTGCTGTCACGGCCGCGTGAAACCGTGGCGCAGCAAGACCTCGACGCCAGGACCCGCAAGCGCAACCTGCACCAGGCCTTCGCCCTGGCCGACGGCGCGCAAGTCAAAGGCCGGCACTTGGCGCTGATCGACGACGTACTGACCACCGGCGCCACCGCCAACAGTCTCGCCCGCCTGTTGATGGATGCCGGCGCCCGACAGGTGGATGTGTATTGCCTGGCCCGTACGCCCAAGCCCGGCACATGACTTGACTCGCGGGCGCCCTGCCCGCAACGTCAGCCCATTCCATCGAAGCGTGTAACCATGTCCCTGCCAACCCTCTTGAGCCAACACATCGTCCGTCGCCCACAGCGCATTGCACTGCTGCAACATATTGCCGAACAAGGCTCCATCACCCGCGCCGCAAAGAGTGCGGGGCTGAGCTACAAGGCGGCCTGGGACGCCATCGACGAACTGAACAACCTGGCGCAAAAGCCCCTGGTGGAACGCAGCGTCGGCGGCAAGGGCGGTGGCGGCGCCAGGTTGACGGCCGAGGGTGAGCGGGTATTACGCCTTTACCAACGCCTGCAGGTGCTGCAAGCCCAGGTGCTGGATTGCGCCGAAGACGCCAGCGACTTCAACCTGCTGGGCCGCCTGATGCTGCGCACCAGCGCACGTAACCAGTTGCACGGCCGGGTGATCGCCATCGACAGCCACGGCCGCAATGACCTGATTCGCCTGGAGCTGGCAGCCGGGCTGCGCCTGGATGCGCAGATCACCCACGACAGCACCTTGCGCCTGGAGCTGGAGATCGCCACCGAAGTCGTCGCCCTGATCAAGGCCGGCTGGCTTGAAGTACTGGCCGTCACGCAGGCAGCAACACCTGGACACAATTGCCTGGAAGGAAAAATCGAGGCCATTCTCGATGCCGAAGACGGCCCCAGCGAGGTGCGGATCACCTTGCCCAACGGCCAGGTTCTCTGCGCCCTGGCCCGGCCCGAGGCGCTTGCACAGATTAATGCCACCGAAGGCCTGCAAGTGAAGGTGCAGTTCTCCCCCAGCAACGTGCTGCTGGGCACTCCGGTGTAGCGCTTCAAACTGCAACAATTTCGTCACGACTGCTCCCTAAGGTGGCTGCAAAAACCCGCAGGGAGCCTGAAATGAGCCTATTAGAAGAAAACCAAGCCACCGACCTGGAACAGATGGTCGGCCTCACCCGCCGGCGTTTTATCGGCGCCGGCGCCCTGTGCGGTGCCGCGATGTTCCTCGGCGGCAACCTGCTGACCCGCAGCGCCCTGGCGGTCAACGCCGCGTCGAACAGCCCGTTGCTGGGGTTCGCCAGCATCGCCTCGGCCACCAGCGACACCATCACCCTGCCGCCCGGCTACAGCGCTTCGGTACTGATCAGTTGGGGCCAGCCACTGCACAAGAACGCACCGGCCTTCGACCCCAGCGGCAACGGCACCGCCAAGGCCCAGGAACAGCAGTTCGGCGACAACAACGACGGCATGAGCCTGTTCGCCTTCCCCGGTGACGACAACCGCGCGCTGATGGCGATCAACAACGAATACACCAACTACCGCTACCTCTACGCCCACGGCGGCGCGCCGCAATCGGCCGAAGACGTGCGCAAGGCGTTGGCCAGCGAAGGGGTGTCGGTGATCGAAGTGCGGCGCAAGGGCGACACCTGGCAGTTCGTCCAGGACTCGCGCTACAACCGGCGCATCCACGGCAACTCGCCCATCCGCTTCGGCGGCCCCGCGGCGGGCCATGCCTGGCTGAAAACCAGCGCCGACAAAACCGGCAAAAAAGTCCTCGGCACCTTCCAGAACTGCGCCAACGGCAAGACCCCGTGGGGCACGTATCTCACCTGCGAAGAGAACTTCACCGACTGCTTCGGCAGCAGCAACCCGCAACAGACCTTCGACGCCGGGCAGAAACGCTATGGCGTGGTCGCCGCCAGCAAAGACATCAACTGGCACCCCCACGACCCGCGCTTCGACATGGCCAAGAATCCCAACGAACTCAACCGCCATGGCTGGGTGGTGGAAATCGACCCGTTCGACCCGCAATCCACACCGGTCAAGCGCACCGCCCTCGGCCGCTTCAAGCATGAAAATGCTGCGCTGGCGGAAACCCGCGACGGCCGCGCCGTGGTGTACATGGGCGACGACGAGCGCGGCGAGTTCATCTACAAGTTCATCAGCCGCGACAAGATCAATCACAAGAATCCCAAGGCCAACAAGGACCTGCTGGACCACGGCACCTTGTATGTGGCGATTTTCGACGCGGGCGACGGCAATGCCGACCATCCCAAGGGCCAGGGCCAATGGGTCGAACTGACCTACGGCAAGAACGGCATCGACGCCAACAGCGGTTTTGCCAGCCAGGCCGAAGTGCTGATCCACGCGCGCCTGGCCGCCAGCGCGGTGAAAGCCACCCGCATGGACCGCCCGGAATGGATCGTGGTCAGCCCCACCGACGGCCAGGTGTATTGCACCCTGACCAACAACGCCAAGCGCGGCGAAGACGGCCAGCCGGTGGGTGGCCCGAACCCGCGGGAGAAAAACGTCTACGGGCAGATCCTGCGCTGGAAGGCCAACGCCAACGACCATGGCGCGCCGGACTTCAGCTGGGATTTGTTCGTGGTGGCCGGCAACCCGACCGTGCATGCCGGGACGCCAAAGGGCGGCTCGTCCAACATCAACCCGCAGAACATGTTCAACAGTCCGGACGGCCTGGGCTTCGACAAGGCCGGGCGGTTGTGGATCCTCACCGATGGCGACTACAGCAACGGCGGCGACTTTGCCGGGATGGGTAATAACCAGATGCTGTGTGCCGACCCGTCGACCGGTGAAATTCGGCGATTCATGGTGGGGCCGGTGGCCTGTGAAGTGACCGGGATCAGCTTTTCGCCGGACCAGAAAACCCTGTTTGTGGGGATTCAGCATCCGGGGGAAACCGGTGGGTCGACCTGGCCGGAGCATCTGCCGAATGGCAAGCCACGGTCCTCGGTGATGGCGATTCGTCGGGATGATGGCGGGATCGTCGGCGCCTGATAAGGCCTCTTCGCGAGCAAGCCCGCTCCCACATTTGACCGCATTCCAAAGCCAGGACTCGGTTTAATGTGGGAGCGGCGGTGCGACGATTCGACTTGCTCGCGAAGGCGTCAGAACAGTCACCACCTATCCAACCCTGGGTGCGTTACCATACCCGGCCGGACGCGGCGCCCTGCTGCGCGCAGGAGTTCGCATGGCACACCCGTTTGAAACACTGACCCCTGACCTGGTGCTCGACGCAGTCGAAAGCATCGGTTTCCTCAGCGACGCCCGCATCCTCGCGCTCAACAGCTACGAAAACCGTGTCTACCAGGTCGGCATCGAAGACTCCGAGCCCTTGATCGCCAAGTTCTATCGGCCGCAACGCTGGACCAACGAAGCGATCCTCGAAGAACACAGTTTCACCTTCGAACTGGCCGAGTGCGAAGTGCCGGTGGTGGCGCCGATGATTCACAACGGTGAAAGCCTGTTCGAGCACGCGGGTTTCCGCTTCACCCTGTTCCCGCGCCGTGGCGGACGCGCACCGGAGCCGGGCAACCTCGACCAGTTGTATCGCCTCGGCCAATTGCTCGGCCGCCTGCATGCGGTCGGTTCCACCCGCCCCTTCGAACACCGCGAAGCCCTGGGCGTGAAGAATTTCGGTCACGATTCCCTGAACACCCTGCTGGAAGGCAACTTCATTCCTCGCAGCCTGCTGCCAGCCTACGAGTCCGTGGCCCGCGACCTGCTCAAGCGTGTGGAAGAGGTCTACAAGGCCACGCCCCACAAGAACATCCGCATGCACGGCGATTGCCACCCCGGCAACATGATGTGCCGCGACGAGATGTTCCATATCGTCGACCTCGATGACTGCCGCATGGGCCCCGCCGTTCAGGACCTGTGGATGATGCTCGCCGGTGATCGTCAGGAATGCCTGGGGCAACTGTCGGAAGTGATGGACGGCTACCAGGAATTCCACGACTTCGACCCGCGCGAACTGGCCCTGATCGAACCCCTGCGTGCCCTGCGCCTGATGCACTACAGCGCCTGGCTTGCACGGCGCTGGGACGACCCGGCGTTCCCCCACAGCTTTCCCTGGTTTGGCAGCGAACGTTACTGGGGCGACCAGGTGCTGGCGTTGCGCGAGCAGTTGTCGGCGCTCAATGAAGAACCCTTGAAACTGTTCTAACGCACACCACAATCCCCTGTAGGAGCTGGCTTGCCGGCGATGCAAGCGCCTCGGTGTATCAGTGGAACCGAGGTGAAGCCATCGCCGGCAAGCCAGCGCCTACAGAAAAGCACATCCCACTGACTGACAAATATCCTTACAATCGCGGCTTTGTTAGCTGCCTAAGCAAGGATTCTGCATGCAAGCCGCCAACCCCCGTCGCGGGTACATATTGGGCCTGAGCGCCTACGTCATCTGGGGCCTGTTCCCGATCTACTTCAAGGCCATCGCCAGCGTTCCCGCCGCAGAAATCATCGTCAACCGCGTGCTGTGGTCGGCGCTGTTCGGCAGTCTGCTGCTGATAGTCTGGAAACACCCGGGCTGGCTCCGAGAACTGCGGGACAACCCCAGGCGCCTGGCGATCCTGGCCCTGAGCGGCACCTTGATCGCAGCCAACTGGCTGACCTACGTGTGGTCAGTGAACAGTGGCCGCATGCTGGAGGCCAGCCTGGGTTACTACATCAACCCGCTGGTGAACGTGCTGCTGGGCATGGTGATCCTCGGCGAGCGCCTGCGCCGCCTGCAATGGGTGGCCGTGGGCCTGGCAGCGGTAGGTGTGGCGCAACAGGTATGGCAAGTCGGCAGCCTGCCGTGGGTATCCCTGGTCCTGGCGGCGACCTTTGGTTTCTACGGGTTGATCCGCAAGCAGGCGCCGGTCAAGGCATTGCCCGGGCTGGTGGTGGAAACCTGGATGCTGGTGCCGATTGCCATCGCATGGTTGCTGTTCAACCCCTCGGCCCACAGCGCACAGATGGAATTCTGGAGCACCTCCGAAGCGTGGTGGCTGGTGGCCGCAGGTCCGGTGACGCTGATCCCGCTGGTGTGTTTCAACGCCGCCGCACGGCATTTGCCCTACACCGCCCTGGGCTTCCTGCAATACGTGGCGCCCACCCTGGTGCTGCTGGAAGCCGTGCTGTTATTCAACGAACACCTGGCACCCGCCACGCTGATCGCCTTCTGCTTTATCTGGGCCGGCCTGGTGGTTTACAGCATCGACGCCTGGATGACTGTGCGGAAAAACTGATCAAATAACGTACAAACCTCTGCAAGCCACAGCTGGTGTGGCTTGCAGGCATTCACCCCAAGGTTATCCACAGCCTGGTCCCCGGCGTTTGTGCACAAGCCCTTGAAACTGTTCGTTTTTTAGCCAGCTGGCGAAGAGACACGGCCCGCCTGGGCCGGACGCGAGTCTCTACAGGTTATCCACAGGCCCATGCAAGATTTCCATGCATAACCTTGTGGGCAACTATTCCTCGCTGCGTAGTTCCAGTTCCACCATCAAGTCGTCGGCCAGGGTTTCCAGCGCCGCTTGCAAAGTTTCCAGCGGCAGCGTCAACGGCACCGCCAGCAAGGCTTCGGCGTGGAACAGCAGGTCGCTGCTCATGGGCGCCGGGCGCACGTCGGTGATCAAGCGCTCCAGGTTGACGCCCTGCTTGCTGAGCAGCGCGGTGATGTCGCGAACAATCCCCGGCCGGTCGTTACCGACCAGTTCCATCGCGATGGGTTGCGACTCGCTGGGGGCGAGCGAACTGCTTTCGCCCAGCAGCACGCGAATGCCGTGGGTGGACAAGTCTTCCAGCGCGCCAATCAAGTCCAGCCGATTTTCCGCCGGCACGCTCACCCGCAAAATCCCGGCAAACTGCCCGGCCATGTGCGCCATGCGGCTTTCCAGCCAGTTGCCGCCATGGGCGGCGATGCACTGGGCGATGCGTTCGACCACACCGGGTTTGTCCGGGGCGATGACAGTCAGTACGAGATGGTCCATGGTGTCGTCCTCTTCTTATGAAAATCAGGTAGGAACCAGGCGTTCCCCTCGTACCTACCAAGGTGGACTCAGGTAGCCACGAAAACAAATCGTGTACCATTTTTATATTTATATGGAACAATCCAATAGTTTTTTGAGAACATCCCGTACCCCACTGTGACCGTACGACCAAAGTGGGTCGCTAAACGACGTATTTAGTCTAATTTTCACAACCGCAACTCATCATGTAGTATGCCCAATCGCGCACTACATAACGTTAGGTCGATGTCTGCCAAGGCAACCACGCACCGCGACGCAGCCCGCCCAGCCGCCTTCTACGGCATGTACTGGTGCAGCGTGTTCACGGTTTACATGGCCAGAGGCTTCATTGGTAAATTGAAAAGCTGAAAAGCGCATAAGCTCCGCAGAGTGAGGCAAGCAATGACTGAACACGTTCAAGTCGGTGGCCTGCAGGTCGCCAAAGTCCTGTTCGACTTCGTGAACAACGAAGCCATTCCTGGTACCGGCATTACCGCCGACCAGTTCTGGGCCGGTGCCGATAAGGTCATCCACGACCTGGCGCCGAAGAACAAAGCCCTACTCGCCAAACGCGACGATTTTCAAGCGCGGATCGACACCTGGCACCAGGCGCACGCCGGCCAGGCCCACGACGCGGTGGCCTACAAAGCCTTCCTTCAAGATATCGGATACCTGCTGCCAGAAGCCGCGGATTTCCAGGCCTCGACCCAAAACGTCGACGAAGAAATTGCCCACATGGCCGGCCCGCAGCTGGTAGTGCCGGTGATGAACGCCCGTTTCGCCCTCAACGCTTCGAATGCGCGCTGGGGCTCACTGTATGACGCGCTGTATGGCACCGACGCCATCAGCGAAGCCGACGGCGCCGAAAAGGGCAAAGGCTACAACAAGGTGCGTGGCGACAAAGTCATCGCCTTCGCCCGCGCCTTCCTTGACGAAGCCGCGCCATTGGCTGCCGGCAGCCACGTGGACTCCACTGGCTACAAGATCGTCGACGGCAAGCTCGTGGTCAGCCTCAAGGGCGGCAGCAACAGCGGCCTGCGCAGCGATGCCCAGTTGATCGGCTACCAGGGCGACGCAGCCAAGCCGACTGCCATCCTGCTGAAGCACAACGGCCTGCACTTCGAAATCCAGGTCGACGCCAGCACCCCGGTCGGCCAGACCGACGCCGCCGGCCTGAAAGACGTGCTGATGGAAGCCGCCCTGACCACCATCATGGACTGCGAAGACTCCGTCGCCGCCGTCGATGCCGATGACAAGGTGGTGATCTACCGCAACTGGCTCGGCCTGATGAAGGGCGACCTGTCGGAAGAAGTCGCCAAGGGTGGCAAGACCTTTACCCGCACCATGAACGCCGACCGCGTCTACACCGGTGCCGACGGCAAGGAAGTGACCCTGCACGGTCGTTCGCTGCTGTTCGTGCGTAACGTTGGCCACTTGATGACCATCGACGCGATCCTCGACAAGGATGGCAACGAAGTGCCGGAAGGCATTCTCGACGGCCTGCTCACCAGCCTGTCGGCGATCCACAGCCTTAACGGCAACACCAGCCGCAAGAACAGCCGCACCGGTTCGGTGTACATCGTTAAACCGAAAATGCACGGCCCCGAAGAAGCTGCGTTCACCAACGAGCTGTTCGGTCGCATCGAAGACGTGCTGAAGCTGCCGCGCAACACCCTCAAAGTCGGGATCATGGACGAGGAGCGCCGTACCACGGTCAACCTCAAGGCCTGCATCAAGGCCGCCAGCGAGCGCGTGGTGTTTATCAACACCGGCTTCCTCGACCGTACCGGCGACGAGATCCACACCTCCATGGAAGCCGGCGCGATGGTGCGCAAGGCCGCCATGAAGGCTGAGAAGTGGATCGGCGCCTACGAAAACTGGAACGTGGACATCGGCTTGAGCACCGGCCTGCAAGGCCGCGCACAAATCGGTAAAGGCATGTGGGCGATGCCCGACCTGATGGCCGCCATGCTGGAGCAGAAGATTGCTCACCCGCTGGCCGGCGCCAACACGGCGTGGGTTCCTTCGCCGACGGCGGCTGCGCTGCATGCGCTGCACTACCACAAGGTTGACGTGTTCGCCCGCCAGGCCGAACTGGCAAAGCGCGAACGTGCTTCGGTAGACGATATCCTGACCATTCCCCTGGCCCAGAATACCGATTGGTCCGAGGAAGAAATCCGCAACGAGCTGGACAACAACGCCCAAGGCATCCTCGGTTACGTGGTGCGCTGGATCGACCAGGGCGTGGGTTGCTCGAAAGTCCCGGACATCAACGACGTCGGCCTGATGGAAGACCGCGCCACCCTGCGTATCTCCAGCCAGCACATTGCCAACTGGTTGCGCCACGGCATCGTCAATGAAGCCCAGGTGATGGAAAGCCTCAAGCGCATGGCGCCGGTGGTGGACCGTCAGAACGCCGGGGATGCGCTGTACCGTCCGCTGGCTCCGGATTTCGACAGCAACATCGCGTTCCAGGCAGCGGTGGAGTTGGTGATTGAAGGGACCAAGCAACCGAACGGCTATACCGAGCCGGTGTTGCACCGTCGGCGTCGGGAGTTCAAGGCCAAGAATGGTCTGTGAGTAAGCGCTAGAAACGAAAAAGCCCTGACCTATCGATCAGGGCTTTTTTGTTTGGGATGTCAATCGGACTCAACGGTGTAGTTCCCATTAAGCGTGACCGTTCCTCCGTCCGATTCAAACGTTACGTTTGTAAGTTTCCCGATGTGCTTGAAGGTAGTACCGGACTCCGGACGATCGACCAGCACAGTGAGGTCACCCAGCACAGGCTGATGGTATGAATGGCCGTCGGCATCGCGGTAGGTGACATTAAGAAGTGGAGCTTTCCGATGATGCGGCCCGGCTTTCAAGTCGCTTCCGTAGTAGATACGAACACTCTCAACTGCACCGTCCAAAGCGCTCCAGGAGAGATAGCCAAAGACGTCTGTAGGCACAAATACATGACTCAAGGTGCCATCTCGCGAAACTTCAATACGAGCATCACCACTGCTTAAAGTCTTGGCCTTGTGCAGTTCTTTCTCATCGATATTGAATTTTTCAGTACTCATGATGAACTCCTGTTCACAAATTGATTAGGTGCAGGCCTGCGACCCACCCCCTCCTAATCAGTGAACATGCGAAGTTCGATACTTTCCTACTGTCAGAATTGACAGTTCTTCGCGAAATCAGACCAATGGCACCGTCTAGGACGCCATCCCCAACTCCCGCTTCACCATTTTCGCCAGCTTCACGCTATCAATCGGCTTGAGCAAAAAGTCCACCACGCTCAAATGCATCGCATCAATCACATCCGGCGCTTCGGCGTCACCCGACATGATGATGATCGGCAGCGCCGCCCGGGTGGATTCGCGCACCTGGCGAATCAATTGCAGCCCGTTGCTCGGCGTCATGCGCAGGTCGGTGATCAGCAAGCCGATGGAGCTGCTGGAACTCAACAAGTCCCATGCAGCCTCGCCGCTGTCGGCGGTCATGCAACGAATGCCGTCCAGGCCAAGAATTTCTGCCAACAGTTCGCGCGCGTCCTTGTCGTCATCCACGATCAAAACCCGTTGTGGCGGCAAATCCGGCTCCTGCATAACTGCACTCAGGGCCTCGCGCTCGGCATCACTCAAAATATCGTGGTCGGACATACGTTTCTCGGCAGTTCTATTCAATCTCCCAGCACAGAAGTCAGACATCGCCGGAAGGGCGAACAATGTGCACTTCGTCGGAAAGTTTGCCTAGTGGGCGTTCTACGGGGTTTGGACGATATTCATGTAAGGTTTTTCCCTAGTAAGTGAGGGCGAATCGCTACCTAGACTTACGTCCAATGGGCACCCGCAGCGCAGGAGTCGACCATGGGGCACGATAACGACAAAAAAACTGCGGTCATAGGTATGAGTAAAGCTGATGCTTTCACACAAGCGGGGAAAACCGCTGTGTTGCAGAACATCCACGGCACCCTGCAATTCCTGCAACGTTTCCCGCCGTTCAACCAAATGGAAAACGCCCACCTGGGATTTCTGGTAGAGCAGTGTCAATTGCGCTTCTACGGCCCCGGCGAGAGCATCCTCAAGCCCTCGGGCGGGCCGGTGGAACACTTCTATATCGTCAAGCAGGGGCGCGTAGTCGGCGAGCGGCCGGACTCGACAGAAACCACCTTTGAAATCACCACCGGTGAATGTTTTCCGCTGGCGGCGCTGCTGGGGGAGCGGGCCACCCGTACCGAGCACAAAGCCGCCGAAGACACCTTCTGCCTGCAACTGAACAAGCCGGCCTTTATCAAGCTGTTCGCCCTTTCCAGCGCGTTTCGCGACTTTGCCTTGCGCGGCGTGAGCAGCTTGCTGGACCAGGTCAACCAGCAAGTCCAGCAAAAGGCCGTGGAAACCCTCGGCACCCAATATTCGCTGAACACCCGCCTGGGCGAATTGGCCATGCGTCACCCGGTCACCTGCAGCCCGCTGACGCCGCTGCGTGAAGCGGTCACGCAAATGCACGAGCAGCAAGTGGGCAGCATTGTGATCGTCGATGAACACAAGGCGCCCCTGGGGATTTTCACCCTGCGGGACCTGCGCCAGGTGGTGGCCGACGGCACCAGTGATTTCAACCAGGGCATCGAGCGCCATATGACCCAGGCGCCGTTTTTCCTCACGCCGGACCACAGCGCGTTCGACGCGGCGATTGCGATGACCGAGCGGCATATCGCCCACGTGTGCCTGGTCAAGGATCAGCGCCTGTGTGGCGTGGTGTCCGAGCGTGACCTGTTTTCCCTGCAGCGGGTGGACCTGGTGCACCTGGCGCGCACCATCCGCAATGCGCCCAGAGTCGAAAACCTGGTGGCGATTCGCGGCGAAATCGGCCAGTTGGTGGAGCGCATGCTCGCCCACGGCGCGTCGTCTACGCAGATCACCCACATCATCACCTTGCTCAACGATCACACGGTGTGCCGTGTCATCGAGTTGACCCTGGCCGACAAGGGCGACCCGGGCGTGCCATTCAGCTGGCTGTGTTTCGGCAGCGAGGGCCGCCGCGAGCAGACGCTGTATACCGACCAGGACAACGGCATCCTGTTCGAAGCCCGGGACGCCGCCGAAGCCGCCGAGATTCGCGGGCGCCTGCTGCCGCTGGCACAACAGATCAACCAGAGCCTGGCGCTGTGCGGCTTCAGCCTGTGCAAGGGCAATATCATGGCCGGTAACCCGGAGCTGTGCCTGTCCCGGGCGGAATGGGCGCGGCGCTTTGCCGGGTTTATCCGTGAGGCGACGCCGGAGAATCTGCTGGGTTCGAGCATCTATTTTGATTTGCGGGTGGTGTGGGGCGATGAGCAAGGGTGCGAGCAACTGCGCCAGGGCATTCTCGACCAGGTGGCAGACAACCGTTTGTTCCAGCGCATGCTGGCCGAGAACGCGTTGCGCCAGCGCCCGCCGGTAGGGCGCTTCCGGGATTTTGTGTTGACGCGCAAAGGCGCCGACAAGGCAACCCTTGACCTCAAGGTGCAAGGCCTCACGCCATTTGTCGACGGCGCCCGTCTGCTGGCATTGGCCAACGGCATCAGCGCCATCAACACCCTGGAGCGCTTGCGCCAACTGGTGGCCAGGGAAGTCATCGAACGCCTTGATGGCGCCGCCTATGAAGAGGCCTATCACTTCATCCAGCAAACTCGCATGCAACAACACCAACTGCAAACCCGCGAGAACCTGCCCTACTCCAACCGCGTCGATCCCGACAGCCTCAACCACCTCGACCGGCGCATCCTGCGCGAATCCCTGCGCCAGGCCCAACGCCTGCAAGGCAGCCTGACGTTGCGGTATCAGCTGTGAGCTGGTTTGGCTGGTTGCGCAAACCCAAACCTGGCCTGGATGCGGCGCAACAACGGCGCGTCGAGCAATTGCCCACACCTGGGGAGCTGGGGGACGGATCGCTGCGGGCCCAGCGCTGGGTGGTGGTGGACCTGGAAACCAGCGGCCTGAACCTCAATCGTGACCAGGTGCTTTCGATTGGCGCCGTGGTGATCGAGGACGGCGCAGTGGACTTCTCGCAATTGTTCGAACGCACCCTGCACCGGGCCGAGACCAAGCTCAACCCCAGCGTGCTGATCCATGGCCTGGGGCCCAGCGCCATTGCGGCGGGCAGTGACCCGGCAGAGGCGCTGATGGACTTCATGGAGTTTGTCGGCGACAGCCCGCTGCTGGCGTTTCATGCGCCCTTCGATCAACACATGCTGTGCCGGGCACTCAAGGACAGCCTGGGCTATCGCTTGAACCACCCGTTCCTGGACGTGGCCGACATCGCCCCGCTGCTGTGCCCCGACGCCAACATCCGCGAAGCCGGGCTGGATGACTGGATCACGCATTTCAAGCTGCAAGTGGGCGAGCGTCACCATGCCAGTGCGGATGCGCTGGCAACGGCGGAACTGATGCTGATTTTGTTCAGCCGTGCACGGCAGCAGCAGATCGACAGCCCGCACGCGTTACAACAGCGCCTGGGCCAATGGAAACGCCGCAAGCAAGCCCCCTCATTCTAATGGTGGCGAGGGAGCTTGCTCCCGCTGGGTGCGAAGCGCCCCCAAATCAGCCAACCCATTTCCAACTGAATAAATGCACTGCCTGGATTACGACTGCTGCGCAGCCGAGCGGGAGCAAGGTCCCTCGCCACAGTAAGCGGCATCACCATGATAGATAGCATTACGCCGCCGCCCGACCAACGCCAATTGCACCCGCCTTACACCTCTGCCACAATCGCGAATAATTCTCGTTAGTTTAAACTTTCCGATCGGTGTCGCCTTGTCGTCAATCCAAAGTCCCCACAGTGAGCTTGTTGGCGCGTTGTACCGCGACCATCGCAGCTGGCTGTTGGCGTGGCTGCGACGCAACGTGGCCTGCCCCAGCCGCGCCGAAGACCTCAGCCAGGACACCTTCATGCGCCTGCTGGGCCGTGAAGAACTGCGTGAACCCCGCGAGCCGCGGGCGTTCCTGGTGGCCATCGCCAAGGGCCTGCTGTTCGATTATTTCCGCCGCGCCGCGCTGGAACAGGCTTACCTCACCGAACTGATGCTGATCCCGGAAAGCGAGCACCCGTCCCCGGAAGAACAGCAACTGATCCTCGAAGACCTCAAGGCCATCGACCGCCTGCTGGGCAAACTCTCGAGCAAGGCCCGCGCGGCCTTCCTCTACAACCGCCTCGACGGCATGGGCCACGCCGAAATCGCCCAGCGCCTGGGGGTTTCCGTGCCGCGGGTGCGGCAATACCTGGCCCAGGGTATCCGCCAGTGCTACATCGCCCTGTATGGCGAGCCGCTGTGAGCCCGGTCAGTTCCAAGCCGGTGTCGGCGCGGGTGCTCGACGCGGCCATTGCCTGGCAACTGTCCCTCGGTTCGGGCGACGGCAGCGCCGTGGAGCAGGAAGAATTCGCCAAATGGCTGGCCAGCAACGAAGAACACGCCCGCGCCTGGCGCCAGTTGGGCATGCTCGATCAGCGTTTCAGTGTGGCCTCGGGCCCGGCCCGTGCGGCATTGCTGCAGTCGCGCGAAGGCATTCGCCGCCGCGTGCGCAAGCTCGGCAGCGGCCTGGCCAGTGTGGTGCTGGTGTGCGGCCTGGCATTGTTCGTCGGCCAGCGCTACGTGCCGCTCAACTATTGGCTGGCAGACCAGCGCACCGCCACCGGTGAACAGCGCACCCTGAAGCTGGCGGATGGCACCGTGATCAACCTCAACACCCACAGCGCCATTGACGTGCGCTTTGACGAGAAACGTCGGCTGATCGTATTGCAGGAAGGCGAGATCCTTGTCGAAACCGGCCACAACGACGCCCGTCCATTTTTTGTTGAAACCCGCGAAGGCAGCCTGCGCGCCCTGGGCACACGGTTTATCGTCAAGCGCGAGGAAGATGGCACCCGCCTCAGCGTGTTGCAGTCTGCCGTCGGCGCACAGCCTGAAGCGCTGCATCAAGAGCAGATCTTCAAGGAAGGCCAGCAAGTGCTGATGCGCCGCGACAGCCTCGGCCCGATGCTTGCCGTCAGCCCCGGCACCGACGCCTGGACGCGCGGCATGCTGGTGGTGGACAACGCGCGGCTCGGCGATGTGGTTGCCGAACTGAGCCGCTATCGCACCGGTTACCTGGGTGTGGATAAACAGGTGGCCGACCTGCGGATCACCGGCAGCTTTCCGTTGCACGACACCAACCTGGCACTGAACGCGCTGCTGCCGACCTTGCCGGTGCAGATTCAACAACACACGCCGTGGTGGGTGACGGTGGCGCCCAAGCCGTAGGCTCCTGTGGTGCATAGGCCATTGTCATCGCAGGCAAGCCAGCTCCCACAGGTGGAATGCGTTCCCCTGTGGGAGCTGGCTTGCCTGCGATGAGGCCCTCAAAAACAGCACTCACCCACTAATAGAAATTATTTTCATCGAGCCCTATCACTTTTTGCATCTCGCTCGGCACATAGGCAATTGAGAAATATTTCCATTCAGGAGCCGCCCTATGTCCCGCACGCTAGACACCTTGTTGCGCCCCAGCCTGTTGGCCGTGGCCATTGCCCTCAGCGCTCCGCTGGCCAGCACCCAGTTGCTCGCCGCCGAACAAGCGTCCAGTGTGCGCGCCTACAATCTGCCGGCAGCGTCGCTGGTCACCACCCTGAACCAGATCGCCAGCCAGGCCGGTTTGGCGCTGACGCTGAACCCGGGGTTGGCAGCGGGCAAGACTTCCGCGCCGGTAAAAGGGCAATTCGATGCACAAGGCGCATTGCGTGAAGCGTTGCGCGGGACCGGGCTGCAACTGGAGCAAAGCAGTGCAGGCACGTTCAGCCTGGTAGCGATCCCGGATGGGGTCGTGGCATTGCCGGAGACCAGCATTACCGGCCAGGCCGACGCGGAAAGCGCATGGGGGCCGGTTGATGGTTACCTGGCGACCCGCACCGCTGCCGGCACCAAGACCGATACCGCACTGGTCGAAGCCCCGCGTTCGATCTCCGTCGCCACTCGCCAGCAAATGCAGGACCGCAACGTCCAGAACCTGGATGACGCCGTCAAATACATGCCCGGCATCGTGTCCGCCAGCTACGGCAGTGACACCCGCTACGACTGGATGCGTGTACGCGGCTTCGAACCCACCCAGTTCCTCGACGGCCTGCCGCTGCCACGCGGCGTGTATGCCAACCCGAAAGCCGAAACCTGGAACCTCGACCGCCTTGCGCTGCTGCGCGGCCCGGCCTCGTCGGTCTACGGCCAGACCCCGCCCGGCGGCCTGCTGGATATGGTCAGCCGCCGCCCCAGCGCTGAATCGAGCAATGCCATCCAGGTGCAGTATGGCAGCGACAACTACCGCCAGATCAACTTCGCCAGCACCGGCAAGATCGATGATGAAGGCCAGTTTCTCTACGGCCTCAGCGGTGTGGTGCGCGACGCCGGCACCCAGGTCGATCACATCGACAACAAGCGCTACAACATCGCGCCCAGCCTGACCTGGAATATTGATACCGACACCAAGCTGACGTTCCTGTCGCAGTTCACCCGCGACGATACCGGCGCCACCAGTCAGTTCCTGCCCATTGTCGGCACCAAGATCAAATCGCCGCTGGGGGACATCTCTCATCACAAGAACCTCGGCGACCCGGACTACGAGTACTACGACCGCACCTACTACGCGCTGGGCTACGCCTTCGAGCATCGCTTCAACGATACCTGGCAGTTCAAGCAGAACCTGCGTTACACCAAGTCGGAGCTGGCTTTCCAGCAACTGACCGTGGGTTCCTACGGTTACTCGACCATTGATGCCGAGGGCAATACCAGCCGCGGGTCGACCAACGTCGACGAAAACATCGGCCAGTTCGCCGTCGACAACAATTTCCAGGCTGACTTCGCCACCGGTGATATCACCCACACGCTGTTGCTCGGCCTGGATCACCAGCGCACCGACACCTCGTACCTGTCGATCTTCGGTGACGGCGGCACAGTCAACCTCTACAACCCCGTCAACACCAAGCCGGTGGTGCGTCCGGCGCGCTCCACCGCTTATTACGACTACAACCAGAAAACCATCCAGACTGGCCTTTACGCCCAGGACCAGATGGCCCTGGACAAGTGGCGCCTGACTCTTGGCGGGCGTGAAGACTGGGTGCACCAAGGCACCACCTACTTCAACAAAAACGATGCAACCAATACCGACCGCAGCAAGAACTTCAGTGGCAACGCCGCGCTGAGCTATGTGTTCGATTCGGGCTTCGTTCCGTACCTCTCCTACGCCGAATCGTTCCAGCCAGCGAGTAACGCCAGCGTCTCGCCAACCGAGTCGTACAAACCCACCGAAGGCAAGCAATGGGAATTGGGGGTCAAGTACCAACCACCCGGCTCAAATACCCTGCTGAGCGCCGCGGTGTACGACCTGACCCAAAAGAACGTGCTGGTTACCAGCTTCGGCGCCGGTGGCCAGTCGATCACCAACCAGACCGGCGAAGTGAAGGTCAAGGGCCTGGAATTGGAAGCCGTCTCTGACGTGACCGAGAACCTTAAGGTCATCGCTGCATACACCCTGGCCAAATCCGAAGTGCAAAAAGGCCAATACAAAGGCAACCGCCTGCAACTGATGCCAAACCAGCAAGCCTCACTGTGGACCGACTACACCTGGCACGCCGGTGTGCTCGACGGTTTCGGCATTGGCGCGGGTGCCCGCTACACCGGCAACACCTATGGCGACCAGGGCAACACCTGGCTGGGCAAGGCCAATGCCTACACCGTGTTCGATGCCTCCGTGCATTACGACCTCGGCCGCCTGGACAACAGCCTCAAGGGGGCTTCGGTGAAACTGAATGCCACCAACCTGTTCGACAAGGACTACATTTCCACCTGCGATGCTTCCTACTGCTACTACGGCGACCAACGCAGCGTCGTCGCCAGTGCCACCTACCAGTGGTAATCGGCTGAGTTAACAACCGGGCCGCCCCCGTGGGCGGCTTCGGTGTGTCTGAAGGCTAGAAAATGAAAAGCAAAACCATCCGCCGCTGGTCCTTCATCCACACCTGGACCAGCCTCGTCTGCACCGTATTCCTGCTGCTGCTCGCCCTCACCGGCCTGCCGTTGATCTTCCACCACGAGATCGACCACCTGCTGGGCAACGAACCCGAGCTGGCACAGATGCCCGCCGATACCCCACAGCTGAACCTCGAACAGCTTGTTGCCAAAGCCCAGGCCCATCGCCCCGGCGAAGCCATGCAATACCTGGCCTGGGACGAAGACGACAAGAACGGCGTGATCGCGATCATGGCCGCCACCGCCGGCACCGAACCCAATTCCTCCCACACCTTCATGCTCGACGCCCGCACCGGCGAGGCCGTGGAAACGCCTTCGGCCAACGGCGGGCTGACGATGTTCCTGCTGCGCCTGCACGTCGATATGTTCGCCGGGCTGCCGGGCAAGTTGCTGCTGGCGTTCATGGGCATTCTGTTTGTGCTGGCGATCATCTCCGGCACGGTGTTGTACCTGCCGTTCATGCGCCGGCTGAAATTCGCCACCGTGCGCCAGGACAAATCCACGCGCCTGCGCTGGCTCGACCTGCACAACCTGATCGGCGTGGTCACCCTGACCTGGGCGCTGGTAGTGGGCGTGACCGGTGTGATCAGCGCCTGCGCCGACCTGATCATCGCCGCGTGGCGCACCGACAGCCTCAGCGCAATGATCGAGCCTTACAAAAACGCCCCGCCGCTGACCCTGCGCGCCCCCGCCACCGACCTGCTGACGATTGCCGCCAAGGCCGCGCCCGGGATGGAGCCGGACTTTATCGCGTTCCCCGGCACGCGTTTCTCCAGCGAGCATCACTACGCGGTGTTCATGAAAGGCAGCACCCACCTGACTTCACACCTGCTGACGCCGGTATTGATCGACGCCAGCAACCTGCACGTCACCGCCATCGCCGAACGGCCGTGGTACATGGACGCCATGGGCATGTCCCAGCCGCTGCACTTCGGTGACTACGGCGGCATGCCGATGAAGATCCTGTGGGCGGTGCTGGATGTGCTGACCATCATCGTCCTGGGCAGTGGCGTGTACCTGTGGCTGGTGCGGCGCAAGGCGGCCAAGTCATGAAGCCGAGGCAATCGAGTTTCTGGAAGGTATTCGGCATTCCGCTGGCCATCGGGTTGTTGAGTGCTGCCGGATTGTTTGCGGCATTGCTGGGGGACGGCTTGTGGGATTCGCTGAGCTGGGTGGGGCTGGGCATTCCGGCCGCCATAGGTAGCTGGGCGTTGCTCAAGCGTTGAGATAGATTAGCGCTGCCCTTTTCCGAGGAATGCCCATGTCCACCCCCAGCATGACGTTGTTCCACAACCCTGCCTCGCCGTTTGTGCGCAAAGTACGGGTGTTGTTGCACGAGACCGGTCAACTGGACCGCGTGACCTTGCACGCCTGCGTGCCGACGCCGGTCAAGCCCGACGCCGATGTAATCCTGGACAACGCGCTGGGCAAGATCCCCGCCCTGCGCCTGGCCGACGGCAATGCGCTGCACGACAGCCGGGTGATCCTCGATTACCTCGACTACCAACACACCGGGACTCCACTGATCCCCCGGAACGGCCCGGCCCGCTGGCGGCGCCTGACCCTGGCCTCGACCGCCGACGGCATCATGGATGCCGCCGTACTGGTGCGTTATGAAACCGCCATGCGCCCCGAGGAAAAACATTGGGACCTGTGGCTGGAAGGCCAGCGCGACAAGATCCGCCGCGCCCTCGACATGCTCGAACAGGACGCCATCGCCGAACTGGCCGGGCCGTTTGACGTGGCCGCGATCAGCGTGGCGTGTGCACTGGCTTATCTGGACTTCCGCCACCCGGACATGCAGTGGCGGTCGAGCCATCCGAAGCTGGCGGCGTGGTATGCCGAGGTGAGTCAGCGGCCGTCGATGCTCCAGACCCAGCCACCAGCCTAACCTGCTGCAAGGGTTCTCTTGTGGTGAGGGAGCTTGCTCCCGCTGGGCTGCGCAGCGGCCCCAAAAATCCTGGGAGCGCTTCGCACTCCAGCGGGAGCAAGCTCCCTCGCCACAAAAAGCTCCCGGGCCAAAGGGAACAGCGCGTTGATCCTCACCACTAACTGCGCGCCCTCTTGCTGATCTTCCCGCAACCCCAACGACCTACTCATCACCCACCTCCTTGCGTTTGCCCACGCCATACCAATCCAGCTTGCGGGTCAGCACCATCACCGTGCCCAGCAACCCGAACAGCAGCAACGAGCCCATCAACAACGCGTAATCCTCGGCACTCAGCAACCCGTACAGCAAGCCATACAACGCCGCCAACCCTGCTGAAAACCCCAGGCCATGGGCGACACTGCGCAGCACATGGCAGACGTAAAACCCGATCAGCAACACACAGGCCGCCGCCGATATCAGGTACGCCGGGCCAAACCCGATGTGCTCGGACAATGACAACAACAGCAAATAGAAAAACGCCAGGGCAACCCCCACCAACGCGTACTGGATCGGGTGCACCGCCAGGCTCTTGAGCACCTCGAACAGAAAAAAACCGGCAAACGTCAGGGCGATAAACAACAGCGCATATTTGATCGCCCGGTCACTCTTGAGGTACTGATCCACCGGGTCGATAAAGCTCACGCCGAAGCTGCGGCTGTTGAAGTCGTCACAGCCACGCTCGGCCAGGCAACTGCTGAGTGCTTCTTCCAAATTGGTGGAGAAAAATGTGGTCTGCCAATTGGCGCTGAAGCCTTGGGCGGTGACCTCGCGCTGGGTCGGCAGGAAGTTGCCGATAAAGCTGGGGTGCGGCCAGTTGGACGCCAGCTTGACCTGGCTGGTCTTGCCCACCGGCACCACTTGCAGTTGCTCGGTGCCTTGCAGGCGCAGGTCAAAGGCGAAGTCAAAAGGTGACGGATTCTGGCTGTCCTGCTCGGGCAGCATCACGTGCACACCCTCCCCCAGCCAAGCCACTTGAGTGCCCGGGGAAAACGCCAGTTGCTGGCTGCCCAGCTCCAGCTTCAACGCATTTTCGATGCCGCGAATGTCGCTGATACCCACTGCCAGATACGCCGGGTCAAAGCGGTAATCGGCAAAGTTTTCCGTGATGCCCCACTGCTCCGGCAACACAAACCGCCCACTGATACGGCTGTCGGCGTGGAACAACCGCGCCTGGTAGATGCCCCGGGCGCGCACTTCGGTTTGCACCTGCCCGTCGAGGGCAAATTGCTCCGGCAGGAAATACAGATGACCACGCACCTCGCGGGTTTCTTCGTAGCGTTCGTTGAGCTTTTCATTGAGCTTCCACTCCCGGACGGTCTTGCGATAAGGCACCACCAGCACCGGGCCATTGAGGCGCTGGCTGTAGCTGGAACTGCGGGCGATATCCTGCAAGACGTCGTCGCGCAGTTGCTGACGGTCGGTAATCACCCCGTGGATCATCAGCAACGGAATCAACAACAGCACGATCAGCAGCGCGATGGCGCCCAATTTGAAAAGCAGATTGCGGTTCATGAAGCTCTCCCTGTTTTGATGGGGGAGAGTCTGGCGGGCGCTTAAGGGGGATTTATGAAGGGAATGTGGAGACTGTGTGGAGATGCAGTTTTACCTGCACGCCGCCGGGCACGTTGCCGATCTGCAATGAGCCGCCGTGCAGCTTCATCACCTCTTCGACAAAATTCAGCCCAAGGCCGGTGCTCTTGCGCCCGCTGGCCGGGCGCGGCAGGGAATAGAAGCGCTCGCTCAGGCGCGGCAACGCGTACTCGGGAATGGCGTCGGCCTGGTTGAACAGGGTGAATTCGATCCCGTCATCCAAGGCCTTGGCGCTGAACCGCAATGTGCCACCGGGCGGTGTGAAATCCAGTGCGTTTTCCAGCAGGTTACCCAGTGCCTGGCGCAGCAGGAACGGCTCGCCATACACCTGCAGATCCGCGGCAATCGCCTGCTCGACCTGCAACCCGGCGCCTTCAATGCGCGCACATTGAGCCCTGAGCACTTCGTCCACCAGCGCCGCCAACGACAGGCTGGCCTGGTCCTCAAGGCCCTGGCGCTGCTCCACCTGCGCCAGGTTCAGCAGGCGTTCGATCAACTGCTGCAAGCGCGCACTTTCACTGTCGATATTGCTCACGAAACGCTGCTGCTGGTCACGGGACATGTCGCCCTGCAACAGCTCCGCCGCACCACGAATCGCCGCCAGCGGGCTTTTCAATTCGTGGGTCAGGGTGTGCACATAACGTTCCACGTACGCCTTGCCTTCCAGCTGGGTGCGCATGTGTTCCACGGCGGTGGACAACTGCTCCAGTTCACCACCGCGATAGTGCGGCAACTCGGCACGCCGGCCTTCACTCACCGCCTGGGCATACGCCGTCAGCCGGCGCAGTGCGACACTCAACCACCACGACAACAGCGCACCAAACAGCAAGCCCAGGGCGACCAGCCCGGCGCCGTACCACAGCAGCCGGTCTTCGGTGCGGTCCACATAGGGTTGCAGTGAACTGTTGGGCTTGGCCACAGTGACCACGCCGATGATCTGCCCGCTATCGCGGATCGGCGCGCCGACGTGCATCACCGATGAGGCAGGGTCATCCAGTTCGCTGCGGGTCGAGCGCGCACCGTATTCGCCGCGCAGGGTCAGGTACACGTCATTCCACTTCGAGTAATCCTCGCCTACGGCCTCGCCGCTGGAGTCCAGCAGCACAATGCCCTTGGCGTCGGTGACGTAGATGCGGTGGTTGACCTGGTTTTTCGGCAGGCCCCAGATATTCGCGCCGGGCTGACGCTCACCGTAGGCCTTGAGCAGTTCGGGCCAGTGGCTCTGGCCGAGGGTGCCGTTCTTCACATCGTCGCGCAGGATTTCCGCCAGCAGGTTGGCGGTGTCTACCAGGGTTTCTTCGGTGGACTGGCGCACGCCGGGGCGGATTTCCTTCATCACGGTGCTGAGTACGAAGTAGCCTGTCAGGCCGATAAACAATGCGTACACCAGGAAGAACCGGATCCCCAGGCGCATCAGCTGTTGCCCGGGCTGTAGCTGTAGCCAAGGCCGCGATGGGTCTGGATGGGCTCCGCCTCGGGCGCCACCGCGCGCAATTTGCTGCGCACGCTTTTGATGTGGCTGTCGATATTGCGCTCGTAGCCTGCGTCCGCCGCCACGCCCACCGCATCCAGCAGTTGCTCGCGGCTGAACACGCGCTCGGGTTGCTCCAGCAGGCTGTGCAGCAGACGGAATTCATGGCGAGTGAGGCTCAGGGGCTGGCCGCGATAACTGATCTGCATGCGCTCCAGGTCCACCTGGAACACCGCCGGAGCAGCACCGGGGCCCACGCGCTTGAGAATGGCCCGTACCCGCGCTGCCACTTCACGCGGGCTGAACGGTTTGACTACGTAGTCGTCAGCGCCGATCTCAAGACCCACCACGCGGTCGATCTCACCGTCCCGGGCGCTGAGGAACATCACCGGCACTTCGCTGAAACGCCGCAGTTGCTTGCAGGTTTCGAAGCCGGTGATGTCCGGCAGGCCGATGTCGAGGATGACCAGGTCCGCCGGGTTTTGCCGCTGATGGGCCAGCGCCGCCTGGCCGAGGCTCAACCAGGTGGTGGTGAAGCCCTCGCCTTGCAGGGCGAAAATCAGCGTGTCGGCGATAGCCGCTTCGTCTTCGACAATCAGGATATGCGCCATGGTGTTCCGTCAGCAGTCCGGTTTGTCCGCAGTGTAACGGCGGGCCGGGTTTACCGCAGCGCCGAATTCACGCAGGGCCTTGGCGCCGATCAGCAGCGGGTAGTTGAAGCTGCTGCGGTCGGTGAGGTTGACCTCGACGGTGCGCTTGACGTTGCCCAGGCACATTTCCAGGTCGATCACCGGGCGCTTGGCCACGGTGGCTTCGTCCTTGTCGTCATCTTCGTCGGCGCGGCTCTTGATTTTGCTGATGCGCGAAACCTTGTGCTCGTACACCTTGTTGGTGGCGTCCTTGCCGCCGAGGCGGAAGCGTACCCAGTCGTCGCCATCACGGGTGAACGTCTCGATGTCCCGGGCCGACAGCGAGGCAGTCAGCGCGCCGGTGTCCATCTTGGCCTTGAAGGTCTCACCGATTTCCGGCAGTTGGATGTATTCGTAGCGACCGTAAAGGGTCGGCTCAGCGGCCATGACAGGCAAGGCCACCAGCGTTAGCAGGGCAAGGATGGATTTCACGTAGGAGGTTTCCTTGAAATAAGTGGGCCAATTCTAGACTGCAAATTCGCTGCTTAGTTAGATCACAGAGCATACCCAGCCCGCTGTGAAACATTCGTAAGCTTATTTGCGATTTGGTCTCCAGGCCCAAGCTGCTTATCATGGCAGGCCAAAAATGATTCCAAGAGTTACTTATGCGCCGCCTGCTCACCGGCTGTTTCGTCACATTGCTGCTGTTGCTCAACACCCTGGTGCTGTTCGGGCCGCTGATGGTGTTTGCCCTGCTCAAGCTGGTGGCCCCCGGTCGCTTTCGTGACTATGCCTCCTGGGCCGTCATGTGGATCGCCGAAACCTGGGCCGAGATCGACAAGCTGATCTTCGCCCTGTGCATCCCTACCCAATGGGACATTCGCGGCGGCGGCGACCTGCGGGGTGACACTTCTTACCTGGTGATCAGCAACCATCAATCCTGGGTCGACATCCCCGCACTGATCCAGGCCCTCAACCGGCGCACGCCGTTCTTCAAGTTCTTCCTGAAAAAGGAACTGATCTGGGTACCCTTCCTGGGCCTGGCCTGGTGGGCACTCGATTACCCGTTCATGAAGCGCTACAGCAAGGCATTCCTGGCCAAACACCCGGAACTGGCAGGCCAGGACCTGAAAATCACCAAAGAGGCCTGCGAGTTGTTCAAGCGCCAGCCGGTCACCGTGGTGAATTACCTGGAAGGCACGCGGTTCACCCCGGCCAAGCGCAAACAGCAGGCTTCACCCTTCGAGCGCCTGCTCAAGCCCAAGGCGGGTGGCGTGGCGTTCGTGCTCGCGGCGTTGGGTGAACAGCTGGATGCGGTGCTCGACGTCACCGTGGTTTATCCACAGGAAAACATTCCGGGCTTCTGGGACTTGATCAGTGGTGCGGTGCCGAAGGTGATCGTGGATATCCGTACCCGAGAGCTGGATCCGGCGTTGTGGCAGGGGGATTACGAGAACGATCCGGCGTTTCGCCAGACCGTCCAGAACTGGGTCAACCAGCTCTGGATGGAGAAGGATGCGCGCATCGCCCAACTGCGCGCGGAGCGGTCTTAGCCGCCAGTGCCCCAGGCCGAAGCCAATTTGCCCAGCACCGATTCGCTGGCGCCCTGGCCGCCCAGGTATTTCAGGATAACCGGCGCAAACTGGCCAACCATCCCACTGTCCATGCCCAGCGCGCTGAACGCGGTGTTCAGGTCGTTGGTGTTCTTCACGTTACCCAACACGCCGTCCAGGCCCGAGGTCTTGCTGCCGCCGCTCTGGCCGAGCATGCCGCTCAGGGCGCCGAGGCTGCCCAGGGAGTTGCTGCCGGAGAGCTTGTCCAGGCCCGGTACGCTTTTGGTCAGTTGCGAGTAATCACCGCCGCCCAATTTATTCTTGGCCAGGCCCAGCATTGCGCCGGTACCACCAACGGCCTGCTCAGGGGTCACGTTCAATTGCGAGGTCAGTGCCTGCAGCAGACCAGCGGTCTGTGAAGTGGGTGCAGCCGCTGCTGCCTTGTCGCCACCTTGTGCACCGGACACGGCATTGGCCACGTCGCCGAGGCTGAAACCTGCCGCAAATACCGGGCTGGCCGCCACGGTCAACAGGCAGGACAGGGCAAAACCGCGTGAAATCTTCATCAAGACAACCTCTGAAAGTAAGCGCAAAAAGCAGGAGTTTGACTGGGTACGCCGAAGGATTGTTCCCTCCCTGCAGATTAGTTCAGAAAACCACTGCATCCGATGCGCCTTGCGCTGCGTATATCCACCACGAGCCGCACGGAGGTAGATGGAATGAATGCCCAAGCTGGACTAACCTCAGCCTGCCCTCTTTACCGTGCGCCGTCCCATCGCTCTGTTGCAAGCGCCTGGAGAAGTCCTATTTCGACCCACGATGCAGATCAGCTACGGCAATTGCTGGCCCAGTGTTCACTGGGTAATCGCCAGGCGTTCGAAACGCTCTATCGCAGCGTTTCCCCGCGTTTGCATGGTGTTGCCTTGCGTTTCATGGGTCGCAAGGATCTGGCCGAGGAGGTGTTGCAGGAAAGCTTCGTGCGCATCTGGTACAACGCCTCACGCTATGAGGCCCATCTGTCGGCGCCCATGACCTGGATGGTCAATATCACCCGCAACCTGGCGATCGACCAGTTGCGCAAACACCGCGAACAACCCTTGAACGAAGGCCAGGAGGACGCCACGGCCGACGAAAGCCCCAGCGCCCATGAACAGCTCGACAGCGAGCGTGAAGCCCTCGCCCTGAACCGCTGCCTCGACAGCCTCGAAGGCATGCAGCGTCAATCGATCACCGTGGCTTACTTCCAGGGCTTGTCGTGCTCGGAATTGGCCGAACATCTGGCCGCGCCCCTGGGCTCGGTCAAATCCTGGATTCGCCGCGGCATGGAGCGCTTGCGTAGGTGCCTTGAATCATGAACTACCAGACCACCGCCCTGCGCCGCGCCCTGGCGGCTGACTACGCCATCGGGCTGATGCCTGCCACCGCCCGCCGGCGCTTTGAAGCGCTGCTGCGGGATGACGCGGCGCTGCGCGTCGAACTCGGGCACTGGCAGGATGCCCTCGCCAGCCTCACCGGGCCGCTGCCTGAACGGCCGGTGCCGGACCACGTATGGGAAGGGATCAAGGCGCGCATTGAGCCGCAAGTGCTGCATATGCCGGCGAAGAAACCGTTCTGGATGAACCTGCGCTTGCTGGTAGCGGCGTGCGGGGTGGTGATCGCGGTATTGGTGGGTGTGTTGTACCAGCGCGATCTTGGGGTGGAGTACAACGCCACGCTGGTGGCGGCCAATCAACAGCCCGCGCTGAAGATCCAGGCCTATGCGGATCATCTGCAAGTGGAACCGCTGACCCTGGCGGCTGTGGAGCCGGCCCGCGCGTTGGAACTGTGGGCAATCCCGGCGGGCGGCAAACCCATCTCCCTGGGGTTGTTGCCGGTGTCGGGTAACGGCCGAATCCAGTTGAGCAAAGAACACCAGGCGCTGCTGACGGCGCCGCTGACCCTGGCAGTGAGCCTTGAGCCTCAGGGCGGCTCGCCGACCGGACAACCCACCGGGCCGGTGCTGTACCAGGGCCAATTGGCATCACTCTGATCCGAGGCTCAATACGACGGATGAGGAACCGATCGCCGTTAACCGGGTCCATGAAAGACTACAAAACATGTCAGGAAGAGCCTAATGACTGCGATCAACCCCCAAGTGATTGAGCACAAGCCTTCATTCTGGAACCGCCCACGCCTGTTCGTCGGCGCCTGTTTGGTGATAGTGGCAGGCGTCGGCGGCGCCCTCTACACCCAGGACAGCGTCAAGGCTGCCGCATTGCTGGTGAACACCACCCAGCAACCGGCCACGCAAATCGTGGCCCACAAGGATTACCTCGAAGTGCAGCCGATTGCCGCCACCGCACCGGCTCCGGATCAAAGCCTGGAACTGTGGGCCGTCCCGGCTGACGGCACGCCAGTGTCGCTGGGCCTGCTGCCGGAAGACGGCAAAGGCATTATCGGCATCAACCCTCGCCAGCAGGAGTCGATCAGCAAGCCGGTGACACTGATGGTCAGTTCGGAAACCAAGGGCGGCTCGGTGAGCAAGCAGCCGACGGGGCCAACGGTGTATCAGGGGGCTTTGGCGATTCGCTGATTCTCCCACCCAACCGCAGATGCAAAAAAGGCGACCCTGAGGTCGCCTTTTTAATTGCCCGCGATTTAAGCCGCGCTGAACAACTTGTGCGGATCAATCACAAACTTCTTCGGCACGCCCGCATCGAACTCACCGTACCCGCGTGGCGCGTCATCCAGGCTGATGACTTCCACACCGACGATGTCGGCAATGTTGATACGGTCCCACATGATCGCCTGCATCAGTTGGCGGTTGTACTTCATCACAGGGGTTTGCCCGGTGTGGAAGCTGTGGGACTTGGCCCAGCCCAGGCCGAAACGAATGCTCAGGCTGCCCATTTTTGCAGCGGCATCCACGGCACCCGGGTCTTCTGTCACGTACAGGCCCGGAATACCGATTTTGCCAGCCACCCGCACCACGCCCATCAACGAGTTGAGCACGGTGGCCGGAGCCTCTGCCTTGGCCCCTTCATGACCATGGCCACGCGCTTCGAAACCCACGGCATCGACGGCGCAATCCACTTCCGGCTCGCCCAGCAACGCAGCGATCTGTTCGTGCAGCGGAGTGTCTTTCGACAGGTCGGCAATTTCAAAACCCTGGGCCTTGGCGTGGGCCAGGCGGATCGGGTTGACGTCACCGATGATCACCACCGCAGCGCCCAGCAGGCGAGCGGAAGCGGCAGCCGCCAGGCCTACCGGACCGGCACCGGCGATGTAGACCGTGCTGCCCGGGCCAACGCCCGCAGTGACTGCGCCGTGGTAGCCGGTGGGCAGGATGTCGGAGAGGCAAGTCAGGTCGCGGATTTTCTCCATGGCCTTGTCGCGGTCCGGCAGTTTCAACAGGTTGAAGTCGGCGTAAGGCACCAGCACGTATTCGGCCTGGCCACCGGTCCAGTCGCCCATGTCGACATAGCCGTAGGCGCCACCGGCACGGGCCGGGTTGACGGTCAGGCACACGCCGGTGTGCTGCTCTTTGCAGGAACGGCAACGGCCGCATGCGACGTTGAACGGCACCGACACCAGGTCGCCGATCTTCAGGTTCTCGACGTCGCTGCCCTTCTCGATCACCTCGCCGGTGATTTCGTGGCCCAGGACCAGGCCGGTCTGGGCAGTGGTGCGGCCGCGCACCATGTGTTGGTCGGAGCCGCAGATGTTGGTGGAGACCACGCGCAGGATGACGCCGTGCTCAATCTTCCTGCCACGGGGGTCCTGCATTTTGGGATAGTCGATTTTCTGTACTTCGACCTTGCCGTTGCCGAGATACACGACACCACGATTACCAGACATGCTTTCACCTCGCTGTTGTTTTTATGGAACCGCGTTGCCCAGGCAGGCAGCGCGTTTAAGTGCTCGGGTACAGATGCTGTTTTTGCGTTGTTAGTAAGGGCCTCTTCGCGAGCAAGCCCGCTCCCGCAGTTGACCGAGTTCTACCTTTGAAATGCGGTCGAATGTGGGAGCGGGCTTGCTCGCGAAGGCGTCCATCAGAGCACCACTGTCCGATTGGCGTTCAAGAACACCCGCCGCTCAATGTGATACCCCACGGCCCGGGCCAGGGTCAGGCCTTCGATGTCCCGTCCCTTGGCTATCAAATCTTCCGGATAGTGACTGTGGTCCACCACCTCCACGCCCTGGGCGATGATCGGGCCTTCGTCCAAATCGTTATTGATGTAATGCGCAGTGGCGCCCACCAGTTTCACCCCCTTGTTGTAAGCCTGGTGATACGGCTTGGCGCCCTTGAAACCGGGCAGCAGGGAGTGGTGGATGTTGATGGCCTTACCATCGAGCTTGCGGCACAGCTCCGGCGACAGCACTTGCATGTAGCGCGCAAGAATCACCAGTTCGGCGCCTGACTCTTCGATCACCTGCCACACCTGGCGCTCCTGCGACGGCTTGTCGTTGGGGTCCAGGGGAAAGTGGTAATAGGGAATCTGGTGCCAGTCGGCCAGGGGCTTGAGGTCCGGGTGGTTGGAGACTACGGCGACCACGTCCATCGACAGTTGGCCGATGCGCTGGCGATAGAGCAAATCGTTGAGGCAGTGATCGGCCTTGGAGACCATGATCACCACTTTCGGCCGGTAGTTCGGCGCGGTCAGTTCGAAGATCATGCCGAAGGCTTCGCCACGGGTGGCCAGGCCATCGCGGAAGGCTTGTTCGTCGAAACCATCGGGCTGGCGGAACTCCACGCGGATGAAGAACCGGCCCGAGAGCCGGTCATCGAAGGAGTGGTGCTCAGTGACGTAGCAGCCCTGCTCGAACAGGTAGCGAGTGACCGCGTCCACCGTGCCGAGCACGCTGGGGCAGTCGGCGGTCAAAATCCATGTATCGGGTACGCGGCTCATTATTCGTGACTCCTTGATCGTTCCCACGCTCTGCGTGGGAACGCCGCAATGGACGCTCTGCGTCCGCTCTTGGGACGCGGAGCGTCCCGGGATGCATTCCCACGCGGAGCGTGGGAACGATCAGGCCTGGACGCTTAAACCATACTCAGCCGCCGCATCCTGCAACCACAGCCACCAGTAATCCGAGAAGCTGCGACGAATCACCAGCTCCCAGGTGTCTTCAGCAGTATGGCGAATCACCAATTGCGACTTGGCAAACACCGTGCCCACCGCCTTGCCCACCGGGAAGCTGTTGGGGTGCACGTCGTAGCTGGTGGATTTCATCAGCACATCGCGCACGTTCGGGCCGCTGAGTTCGAGAATCTGCTGGCCGCCGCTGACGTTGACGACCTGGATATGCAAATCACCCAGCGCCTCACGCAAACTTTGCTCGGCGGCGAATTCCTCACCGCCTGGCACTACCAGCAACCACTCATCCGGACCGAGCCATTGCAAGCTGGTCTCGCCCTTGACGATGACTTGCAGGGCACCGGGCAATTCGATACCCAAGGCTTTGTGCACACCGGCGGCGAAGGCTGCGTCATGGCCATCGCCACGAATGGTCAGGTGGCCCAGCAGTTTCTTTTCACGCACGGTCACGCCGGCATTCTTGCGGCCCTTGCCTACCAGGCTGGCGAGGTCGGCATGGTGCAGCGACGACTCGGCCTTGGCTCCGGAGGTGGGGCGTTGTTGGTAAACATTGGCTGCTGTCATAAAGCACCTGTGTTGAATTTGATCGTTCCCACGCTCTGCGTGGGAATGCCGCCATGGACGCTCTGCGTCCGCTCTTGGGGCGCAGAGCGCCCCGGGATGCATTCCCACGCGGAGCGTGGGAACGATCAGGTGTCAGATGTTCTGGCGGTCGCCTTTAGGATCAAAGAACACCGAAGAAACAATCTCCGCCTCGATCACGCTGCCATCCGCCAGCGGTGCAAACACCCGCTCGCCGATGCGCTTCAAGCCGCCCTTCACCACGCCCATGGCAAACGAATAACCGAGGGAGTTGTGGGCATAACTGGAGGTGACGTGGCCGACCATCTTCATCGGGATCGTCTGCTTGGCGTCGAACACCAACTGCGCGCCTTCCGGCAGCCACACGTTCGGGTCGATCGGCTTGAGTCCGACAAGCTGCTTGCGGTCTTCACGCACGCAATCCTCGCGATTCATCCCGCGCCAGCCGAGCCACGAGAACGGTTTGGTGCGGCCTACACACCAGCCCATGTTCAGGTCGTCCGGGGTCATCGAGCCGTCGGTATCCTGGCCAACGATGATGAAACCCTTCTCGGCCCGCAGCACGTGCATGGTTTCGGTGCCGTACGGGGTCAGGTTGTACTGCTTGCCGGCCTCGACGATTTTCTCGAGCACGCCCATGGCGTAGTCGGCCTGCACGTTGACTTCGTACGACAGCTCACCGGTAAACGAAATCCGGAACACCCGTGCCGGCACGCCGCCTACCAGGCCTTCTTTCCAGGTCATGAACGGGAAGCCGTCCTTGTCCAGGTCGATGTCGGTGACTTCGCTCAGCAGTTTGCGGCTGTTGGGGCCGGACAAGGTCATGGTTGCCCAATGGTCGGTGACCGAGGTGAAGTACACCTTGAGGTCCGGCCATTCGGTCTGCTGGTAGATTTCCAGCCACTGGAGTACGCGTGCTGCGCCGCCGGTGGTGGTGGTCATCAGGAAGTGGTTGTCGGCGAGGCAGGCAGTCACGCCGTCGTCGAAGACCATGCCGTCTTCCTTGCACATCAGGCCGTAGCGGGCCTTGCCCACGTCGAGCTTGGTCCAGGCGTTGCTGTAGATGCGGTTGAGGAACTCGCGGGCATCCGGGCCCTGGATGTCGATCTTGCCGAGGGTGGACGCGTCCAGCAGGCCGACGCTGTCACGCACGGCCAGGCATTCGCGCTTCACTGCGGCGTGCAGGTCTTCACCGTTGCGCGGGAAATACCATGGGCGTTTCCACTGGCCGACGTCCTCAAACTCGGCGCCGTTTTTCACGTGCCAGGCTTGCAGCGCGGTGTAGCGCACCGGCTCGAAGATGTGCCCACAGTGCCGGCCTGCTACCGCGCCGAAGGTTACCGGCGTGTAGTTGGGACGGAACATGGTAGTGCCCATCTGCGGGATGGTCACATTCAGCGAACGGGCCGCGATGGCCAGGCCGTTGACGTTGCCGAGCTTGCCCTGGTCAGTGCCGAAGCCCAGTGCGGTGTAGCGCTTGACGTGCTCCACCGACTCGAAACCCTCGCGGGTGGCGAGTTCGATGGCGGCCGCGGTGACGTCGTTCTGCAGGTCGACAAATTGCTTCGGCGCCCGTGCGGTAGCTTTCTCGTGAGGCACCTGGAACAGCGCCAGAGTCGGTTCCTCCAGACGGCTCAAGGCTTTGGGCAGCGTACCTTCCACCGGCGCAAACCCGGCTTCGCTGGCAGCGCGCACGCCACCTTCAAAACCGTCGGCCAGGGAATCGCCGACGCCGTAGACGCCATTGATGCCACCGACGCACACGCGTTTCTGCGGTGCTTCGCCCGGTACAAAACCGAGGATGTCTTCACGCCAGGTCGGCTTGCCGCCCAGGTGCGAGGCCAGGTGGACCACCGGGCTGTAGCCGCCGGAGCTGGCGACCAGGTCGCACTCCAGCCACTCGCCGGGGCTGGTGACTTTATGAGCTTTGACATCGATGGCCGCAACACGGGCACCAGTGACGTGCTTGCTGCCACGGGCCTCGATCACGGCGCTGCCGGTGAGGATGCGAATGCCTTTGGCACGCGCCTCTTCAACCAGCGCGCCCCGTGGATTGTGGCGGGCATCGGCTACGGCGACAACGCTGAGGCCGGCGTCGAACCAGTCCAGCGCCACGCGGTAGGCGTGATCGTTGTTGGTGGACAGCACCAGCTTCTTGCCCGGTGCCACGCCGTAGCGACGCACGTAAGTGGAGACCGCACCCGCCAGCATGTTGCCCGGTACGTCGTTGTTGCCGTACACCAGCGGACGTTCACACGCGCCGGTCGCCAGCACCACACGCTTGGCGCGAACCCGGTGAATGCGCTGACGCACCTGGCCGATCGGCGCACGGTCACCGAGGTGGTCGGTGAGGCGCTCGTGAATGGTCAGGAAGTTATGGTCGTGGTAACCGTTGACGGTGGCGCGAGGCAGCAGCACCACGTCCGGCAGGGCCTTGAGTTCAGCAATCACACTGGCAACCCATTCAGCCGCCGGCTTGCCATCGAGGCTTTCGCGGGAATCCAGCAAGGAGCCGCCGAACTCTTCCTGTTCGTCCGCGATGATCACCCGGGCGCCACTGCGGGCAGCCGCCAACGCAGCCGCCAGGCCGGCAGGGCCCGCGCCCACAATCAGCACGTCGCAATGACGGTTCATGTAGTCGTAGGTGTCCGGATCGTTCTCGGTCGGCGAGCGGCCAAGACCGGCTGCCTTACGGATGTACTTCTCGTAAGTCATCCAGAACGATTGCGGGTACATGAAGGTTTTGTAGTAGAAACCCGGCGGCATCAGCTTGCCGCCGACCTTGCCGAGAATGCCCATCATGTCGTTGTTCACGCTCGGCCAGCCGTTGGTGCTGGTGGCGACCAAACCCTGGTACAGCGCCTGTTGCGTGGCGCGCACGTTGGGGATTTGCGTGGCTTCGGTGGCGCCGATCTGCAGCACCGCGTTCGGCTCTTCGGCACCGGCGGCGAAGATGCCGCGCGGGCGGGAATACTTGAAGCTGCGACCGATGATGTCGACGCCGTTGGCCAGCAGCGCAGCGGCCAATGTGTCGCCTTCAAAGCCTTTGTAGCTCTGGCCGTTGAAGGTGAAGCTCAGGGCTTTGTTGCGGTCGATCCGGCCACCGTTGGACAGGCGATTGATCTGGCTCATACCTTCTCTCCAGAAGCCTTGGCGGTGAATTGCGGCTTGGTGCCTATCTTGTAGGTTTCAAGAATTTCGTAGGTCACGGTGTCGCGGGTCGCGTTGAAATACTGGCGGCAACCGGCAGCGTGAATCCACAGTTCGTGGTGCAGGCCGCGCGGGTTGTCGCGGAAGAACATGTAGTCGCCCCACTCCTCGTCGGTGCAGGTGTTCGGGTCCAGTGGGCGCGGGATGTGCGCTTGGCCGGAGGCGTGGAATTCCTCTTCGGAGCGCAGTTCGCCACAGTGAGGACAGAAGATATGCAACATAGGGAATTTCTCCTGTTAGTGGGCGACGGCCGCAGCGCCGTGTTCGTCGATCAGCGCGCCGTTGTGGAAACGGTCGATGGAGAATGGAGCTGCCAATGGGTGCATTTCACCCTTGGCCAGGCTGGCGGCAAATACGTTGCCTGAGCCTGGAGTCGCTTTAAAACCACCGGTGCCCCAACCGCAGTTGAAGAACATGTTCGGGACCGGGGTCTTGGAGATGATCGGGCAGGCATCCGGCGTGGTGTCGACGATGCCGCCCCACTGGCGGTTCATGCGCACGCGGGACAGCACCGGGAACATCTCGACGATGGCCTGGATGGTGTGCTCGATCACCGGGTACGAGCCGCGCTGGCCATAGCCGTTGTAGCCGTCGATACCGGCGCCGATCACCAGGTCGCCCTTGTCGGACTGGCTGATGTAACCGTGCACGGCGTTGGACATGATCACGCTGTCGATAATCGGTTTGATCGGCTCCGACACCAGTGCTTGCAGCGGGTGGGATTCGATCGGCAGGCGGAAGCCCGCGAGCGAAGCCATGTGGCCGGAGTTACCCGCCGTCACCACGCCGACGCGCTTGGCGCCGATGAAGCCTTTGTTGGTTTCCACGCCGATGCACACACCGTTTTCCTTGCGGAAACCGATCACTTCGGTCTGCTGGATCAGGTCCACGCCCAGTGCGTCAGCGGCGCGGGCAAAGCCCCAGGCCACGGCATCGTGACGGGCCACGCCGCCGCGCCGTTGCACGGTGGCGCCCATTACCGGGTAGCGAGTGTTCTTGGAGCAGTCGAGGTACGGAATCTCATCGGCCACTTGTTTGGCGTTGAGCAGTTCGCCGTCCACACCGTTGAGGCGGTTGGCGCTGACGCGACGCTCGGAGTCACGGATATCCTGCAGGGTGTGGCACAGGTTGTAGACGCCACGCTGGGAGAACATCACGTTGTAGTTCAAATCCTGGGACAAACCTTCCCAGAGTTTCATCGCGTGTTCGTACAGGTGCGCCGACTCGTCCCACAGGTAGTTGGACCGCACGATGGTGGTGTTGCGCGCGGTGTTACCGCCGCCCAGCCAGCCTTTCTCGACCACCGCCACGTTGGTGATGCCGTGCTCCTTGGCCAGGTAGTAAGCCGTCGCCAGACCATGCCCGCCGCCGCCGACGATGACCACGTCGTAGACCTTTTTCGGGGTGGGCGTGCGCCACATCTTCTGCCAGTTTTCGTGGTGGCTGAGTGAGTGCTTGAAGAGGCCGAAGCCCGAGTAGCGTTGCATAGTCATTACTCCAAAACCGCGCTCAGCGATAAACCGGGAAATCAGCGCACAGGGCGGCCACATGCTTGGCGACGTTGGCCTCCACATCGGCGTCGCCGAGGTTGTCGAGGATGTCGCAGATCCAGCCGGCCAACTCCAGGCATTGGGTCACTTTGAAGCCGCGTGTGGTCACCGCCGGCGTGCCGATACGCAGGCCCGAGGTCACGAAGGGCGACTGCGGGTCGTTGGGCACGGCGTTCTTGTTGACGGTGATGTGAGCGCGACCGAGGGCGGCGTCCGCATCTTTGCCGGTGAGGCCCTGACGGATCAGGCTGACCAGGAACAGGTGGTTATCGGTGCCGCCGGACACTACATCGTAGCCGCGTTTGATAAACACGCCGGCCATGGCCTGGGCGTTGTCGATCACTTGCTGTTGATAGGCCTTGAAACCTGGTTCCTGGGCTTCCTTGAAGCACACCGCCTTGCCGGCGATCACGTGCATCAGCGGGCCGCCCTGGGCGCCCGGGAATACCGCAGAGTTGAGTTTCTTTTCAATTTCTTCGTTGGACTTGGCCAGGATCAACCCGCCACGTGGACCGCGCAGGGTCTTGTGGGTGGTGGTGGTGACCACATCGGCGTAGGGCAGCGGGTTCGGGTACAGACCGGCGGCCACCAGGCCGGCGACGTGGGCCATGTCGACGAACAGCAGCGCACCGACCTTGTCGGCGATCTGGCGAAAGCGCGGGAAATCCAGGGTCTTGGAGTAGGCGGAAAAACCCGCCACGATCATCTTCGGCTTGTGCTCCACGGCCAGGCGCTCGACTTCGTCGTAGTCGATCAGCCCGGTGTTGGTGTCGATGCCGTATTGCACCGCGTTGTACAGCTTGCCCGAGGACGACACCTTGGCGCCGTGGGTCAGGTGGCCGCCGTGGGCCAGGCTCATGCCGAGGATGGTGTCGCCGGCGTTCAGCAGCGCCAGGTACACCGCGCTGTTGGCCGACGAACCGGAGTGTGGCTGCACGTTGGCGTAATCGGCACCGAACAGTTGCTTGGCGCGCTCGATGGCCAGCACTTCAACCTTGTCCACATGTTCGCAGCCGCCGTAGTAACGCTTGCCCGGATATCCTTCGGCGTACTTGTTGGTGAGGCCGCTGCCCTGGGCTTCCATGACACGCTTGCTGGTGTAATTCTCTGACGCGATCAGCTCGATATGATCTTCCTGGCGCTGCTCCTCGGCATTCATGGCCGCCAGCAGTGCATCGTCATAACCCTGGATCTGGTCTTGCTTGCTGAACATCGCGTCTCTCCCAGCGGCGGCGGTGCGCCAATCGTATTGTTGGGGCCGCCGCACGACGGAGGGGCCCTTTGATGCGATGGTAGGGCTGGCGCAGAGAGGTCAAATGCCTATGGACGCCACGCAAAGGTGCGTTTACGACATGGCCCCCGGCATTTGTAGGAGCGAGCTTGCTCGCGAAAAACCTGAGGGCGCCGCGCGCATCCAGACAGCCCTCGTAATCGTTGACGTTTTTCGCGAGCAAGCTCGCTCCTACAAGGGGTTAGGCGATGATCTTTCGAAGGAGTAGCAGCAGCAGGAAATGCGCCGGATAAAGCGCATACGCCCAGCGCCGCATGGCCGGCGGAGACACCTGCCTGGCCTGTCGCAACAAGACCAATCCGGCCAGCGGCGCAATCAGGCATGTCGCCAATCCCAGCATCGCCACCAGCGTGCCGCTATTGAGCAGGATCTGCCATTGATTGGCAGCCAGGCACACCACACCCGGCAGCACGCTGAAGTACCACGGCCGGCGAAACACCAGCAGCATCGCCAACGGCAGCAGCACACCAAAAAACCCGAACATCAACTGAGCCGAAAACAACCCCGCCAAAACCAGCGCGATCAACGCCAATCCTCGATCAATAACCGTCTTCTGCTGCCATCCCCGGGCAACCAGCAAACCCAGCGCCAGGGTCGGCAGTACGTTCAGCGTGTCGGCGTCGTCGATGAACATCCGGTACGGCACCTCACTGATCACACTGAACAGCAGCAACCAGCCCAGATAGCGCCACTGCCCCGCCACCGGCGCGTCCTTGACCCGATGCAAATTCGCCGCGATCGCCAGGCAAAACCACGGGAACGCCAGGCGCCCCGGCACATACAGCCCGTCCAGGCTCAAACCGACATACCGCAGGTGGTCCAGCACCATACTCAGCAGCGCCAGCCACTTGAGCAGGTCCAGGGCGCCATCGCGGACGCGGCTTACAGGAACGCTTTCAGAACCGTGCATAATTCCCCAATGACTTTGCATTAACAGTGCGTGCGCCCGCCCGACAATCTTGGGTAAAGTGCGCACCAACATCGACCACAGGACTGGGCCATGACCGACAAGAGCCAACAATTCGCCAGCGACAACTATTCCGGCATCTGCCCGGAAGCCTGGGCCGCCATGGAACTCGCCAACCAGGGCCATCAACGCGCCTATGGCGATGATGAATGGACCCACCGCGCCGCCGACGGTTTCCGCAAACTGTTCGAAACCGACTGCGAAGTGTTCTTCGCCTTCAACGGCACCGCAGCCAACTCCCTGGCGCTGTCCTCCTTGTGCCAGAGCTACCATAGCGTGATTTGCTCGGAAACCGCCCACGTCGAAACCGACGAATGCGGCGCGCCGGAGTTTTTCTCCAACGGTTCCAAGCTGCTCACCGCCCGCACTGAAAACGGCAAGCTGACCCCGGAGTCGATCCGCGAGATCGCCCTCAAGCGTCAGGACATCCACTACCCGAAACCCCGCGTCGTAACGCTGACCCAGGCCACCGAAGTCGGCAGCGTCTACACCCCGGAAGAAATCCGCGCCATCAGCGTCACCTGCAAGGAACTGGGGCTGAACCTGCACATGGACGGCGCACGGTTCTCCAACGCCTGCGCATTCCTCGGCTGCTCGCCGGCCGACCTGACCTGGAAAGCCGGCGTCGACGTGCTGTGCTTTGGTGGCACCAAGAACGGCATGGCCGTGGGCGAAGCGATCCTGTTCTTCAACCACAAGCTGGCCGAAGACTTCGACTACCGCTGCAAACAGGCCGGGCAGCTTGCCTCAAAGATGCGCTTCCTCTCCGCCCCGTGGGTGGGCCTGCTGGAAAACGACGCCTGGCTCAAACACGCCCGCCACGCCAACCACTGTGCACAATTGCTCAGCAGCCTGGTGGCGGATATCCCGGGTGTGGAGTTGATGTTCCCGGTCCAGGCCAACGGCGTGTTCCTGCAACTGTCGGAACCGGCAATTGCCGCGCTGACGGCCAAGGGCTGGCGCTTCTACACCTTCATCGGTAAAGGCGGCGCGCGGTTCATGTGCGCGTGGGATACCGAGGAAGAGCGCGTAAGAGAATTAGCCGCAGATATTCGGGAAGTGATGAGCGCCTGAAGTAGGCATCAGCCCCTCAGATAATGGCGAAAGGCCTAGACTGTTTTTTGATATTTCTGACAGTAACAAACTCCGTTTTCATTGACTAGCCTCTTGGAACCCGGAAGGAAAAGGCCGCCTTTCGGGACTAACCGCCAGCCGAATAATCGGCCGGAAACGGAAATCCAGCAGAGGGCAATACCATGGAAGCGCAACGCTACGGAAACAACTTGCTAGGCGAAGGCACTATCAGCACCACCGTCATCGACTGGGACGAATTCAGAAAATCCGCGAAAATCGGTGACACCATCAGCGAACCGACGAGGACATTGCGGATCACTGACAAGGTCTATGAACTGACAGCATCCGGCCAGCACTTCGTCGTGCATATCTATGCCCAATAACCTCTAACTGATCGTTCCCACGCTCTGCGTGGGAACGCCTCCCCGGACGCTCCGCGTCCAGGCCACACCACGGTTCAAGGACGAATTGATGGGCAGAAGCCGCTACACCATTACCGAACCTGAAAAACCACACTTCCTGACATGCACTGTCATGGAATGGACACCGCTATTTACCCGCGACTACCTTGTCGGCCACCTATTGAATTGCTGGCGATATCAACAAACCCACGAACATTTCAATCTCTACGGCTACGTCGTTCTCGAAAACCATCTGCACTTCGTCGCTCAAGCACCTGACCTGGGTAAATGTGTCAGCCAGTTCAAATCCTTCACCGCTCGAACCATCATTGACGACCTGCAGAAACGAGGAGCGGAGCGAGTGTTGCAGCGTTTGCGTTTCAGCAAACGGGCGCATAAAACGGACCGGATTTATCAGCTATGGCAAGAGGGGTCACACGCCGAGTTGGTGTACAGCGAAGCGGTGATGCGCCAAAAGCTTGATTACATTCACCACAACCCTGTGAAGCGTGGTTATGTGGATTTGGCCGAGCACTGGCGGTATTCCAGCGCCCGCAACTATGCAGGACAGGATGGCCTGATTGAAATTCAGCGCTGGGCCTGATCGTTCCCACGCTCTGCGTGGGAATGCAGCCCGTGACGCTCCGCGTCACACAGCGGGACGCAGAGCGTCCAAGGAGGCATTCCCACGCGGAGCGTGGGAACGATCGATTCCTGTGAAGCGGGGTTGTGTGGACTTGGCCGAGCACTGGCGGTATTCCAGCGCCCGCAACTATGCGGGACAGGATAGCCTGATTGAAATTCAACGCTGGGCCTGATCGTTCCCACGCTCTGCGTGGGAATGCAGCCCGTGACGCTCCGCGTCACACAGCGGGACGGGACGCGGAGCGTCCAAGGAGGCATTCCCACGCGGAGCGTGGGAACGATCGATTCCTGTGAAGCGGGGTTGTGTGGACTTGGCCGAGCTGGCGGTATTCCAACGTCCGTAACTATGCAGGACCGGACGGCCTGATCGAGATTCAGCGCTTGGCCTGATCGTTCCCACGCTCTGCGTGGGAATGCAGCCCGTGACGCTCCGCGTCACACAGCGGGACGCGGAGCGTCCAAGGAGGCATTCCCACGCGGAGCGTGGGAACGATCGATTCCTGTGAAGCGGGGTTGTGTGGACTTGGCCGAGCTGGCGGTATTCCAACGTCCGTAACTATGCAGGACCGGACGGCCTGATCGAGATTCAGCGCTGGGCCTGATCGTTCCCACGCTCTGCGTGGGAACGCAGCCCGTGACGCTCCGCGTCACACAGCGGGACGGGACGCGGAGCGTCCAAGGAGGCATTCCCACGCGGAGCGTGGGAATGATCATTAGAACTCGATGCGCACATCACCCTTCGGCACGCTGCAGCACGACAGGATGTAACCCTCGGCTTCGTCTTCCTCGGTGATCCCGCCGTTGTGGTCCATCTCGACCTCCCCGCCCAGCTTCAGCACCTTGCACGTCCCACAGATCCCCATGCCGCAAGCTTTCGGAATCAGCAGGCCAAGCTTGGCCGCCGCTGCGTGCACGGTCTCGCCCGGTGCCACGCGGATGCTCTTGCCGGAGGCAATGAATTCCACCTGGTGCAGGTCCGCCAGGTCGATCTCCGGTGCATCCGCCGCTTGTTCGGCTTGTTCCACCGCGTCGGCCCGGGCTTCCGGTGGCGTCGCGCCGAAGGATTCTTCGTGATAACGCGCCATGTCGAAGCCGGCGGCTTCCAGCAGGCGCTTTACCGCGTTCATGTAAGGCGTCGGGCCGCAACAGAAGACTTCCCGCTCCAGGAAGTCCGGCACCATCAGTTCGAGCATCTTGTGGTTGAGGTAACCGCGATAACCGGCCCAGGGTTCACCCAGGCCGTGTTTCTCGCAAATCAGGTGCAGGCTGAAGTTATCAATCCGCGACGCCATATGCTCCAGCTCGCGGTGGTAAATGATGTCCTTTGGCGAGCGGGCGCTGTGGATAAACGTCATGTCGACGTTGGCGTTGGTGTCGTAGAACCAGCGCGCCATGGACATCACCGGGGTAATACCGACACCACCACTGAGGTACAGCACTTTCGGGCTCGGGAAGTCGATGGCATTGAACAGCCCCACCGGCCCGTGCACCGCCAGCTCCTGGCCTTCGTGCAGCGTGTCATGCAACCAGTTGGACACCTTGCCGCCCGGCACGCGCTTGATGGTCACCGAAAAGCTGTAAGGCACCGACGGCGAACTGGAAATAGTGTACGAACGCATGATCGGCTGGCCGTCGATTTCCAGCTCCAGGGTGACGAACTGCCCGGGCTTGAAAAAGAACAGGATCGGCTGGTCGGCCATAAAGCAGAAGGTGCGCACGTCCCAGGTTTCCTGGATGACTTTGACGCAACGGACGATGTGCCGACCATTGGCCCAGGTCTGGGTTGTTACCGGGTTCAGGAAGCTGTTGGACATGCTGTTCTCCATAGCCGTGTGATCGGCCTTATGGTGGCGATTCTGCGTAACGCGCGAATCACCCATTTACCTATCTGCGACATTCACATACTTATCGCGACCAGCCCCCATACCACGGGGGTTGCGCGTCGGGAACAGAGTGGGCCATGTCGTTCATGGATAAGGTTCTGGCCGTTGTGGGGCCCACACTCGCTCCCAACAAAGACGCTTTCTTTACGCCTTGCTGCAAAACCTAGCCACTATTCGCCGGCCACACAGAATGGCCATGAGGACACACACGATGGACGTCACCGCAACCTTAAGCTTGGGCGATCCGCTGGAACCCGCACGCAAGGCCACTGCGCAAATGCTGCAAGAACGCGAGCGGACCTTTTCGCTGCCGCAGCCGTTTTACTCTGATGAACGGCTGTTCGATATCGACATGCAGGAAATTTTCCAGAAAGAGTGGTTGATCGCCGGCATGACCTGCGAGATCCCCGCCAAGGGCAACTACATCACCCTGCAAGTGGGCAAGAACCCGATCATCGTGATCCGTGGCGCCGATGGTGTGGTGCACGCATTCCATAACGTGTGTCGCCACCGCGGTTCGCGCTTGTGCACCAGCGACAAGGGCAAGGTCGCCAAGCTGGTGTGCCATTACCACCAGTGGACGTATGAACTGGACGGCCGCCTGCTGTTCGCCGGTACCGAAATGGGCGCCGACTTCGACATGAAGCAATACGGCCTCAAGCCGGTGAATGTGAAGACCGCCGGTGGCTACATCTTTATCAGCCTGTCGGAGAACCCGCCGGCCATCGACGACTTCCTGTCGACCTTGAGCCACTACATGGAACCCTACGACATGGAGAACACCAAGGTGGCGATCCAGACCACCTTGTTTGAAAAAGCCAACTGGAAGCTGGTGCTGGAAAACAACCGCGAGTGCTACCACTGCAACGCGTCGCACCCGGAACTGTTGAAAACCCTGCTGGAATGGGACGACGTTACCGACCCGCGGGCCGACCAGGCCTTCAAGGACCACGTGGCCGCCTCCGCCGCCGCCTGGGATGCCGAAAAGATCCCTTATGCCCACGCCAGCTTCGGCCTGCGTAACCGCATCGTGCGCATGCCGCTGCTCAAGGGCACCGTGTCGATGACCCTCGACGGCAAGCAAGGCTGCAACAAGCTGATGGGCCGCATCAAGAACCCGGACCTGGGCTCGATGCGCATCCTGCACCTGCCACACTCGTGGAACCACTGCATGGGCGACCACATCATTGTGTTCACCGTGTGGCCGATCAGTGCCCAGGAAACCATGGTCACCACCAAGTGGATCGTGCACAAGGACGCCGTGGAGGGTGTGGACTACGACGTCGAGCGCATGCGCAAAGTGTGGGACGCCACCAACGACCAGGACCGTCGCCTGGCCGAAGAGAACCAGCGCGGCATCAACTCCACCGCGTATCAGCCAGGTCCGTACTCCAAGACCTATGAGTTTGGCGTGGTGAACTTTGTGGACTGGTACAGCGAGCGGATGCTGAGCAACTTGGGGGCGGCGCCAGCGCCGTATCTGAAAGGCGTCGCCGTACACGAGTAACCGGCTGACACGCCGCCGATCAAAATGTGGGAGCCGGGCTTGCCCGGCCCCCACACTGGTTTGTGACTGTACAAAATTCATCCAACACCGTGACAGACCGCTGCCCGCCTTACTTCCAGCCATTGCCCAACAACTTATCCACAAAGCCACCCACAGCAATTGTGGGCAACTGCGCTTTCCCGTCGAAATAAAACCAAGAAATTCCGTGACTTATTCAAAGGTACCGGTTTTATCCCACATTGATCATTTTTTGATCTAAAGCCTGAAAGCCATGTCCTGCATGGGCTACAGAGGAACGCAAACACCTTATCCACAGAAGCGCCAACAGACTTTGGGGGCAACTTTGGACCATCTGTGGAAAACCGGCTTAAACCGAGGAAAATCGCGGCTTTGAGAGCAAAACTCAGCTGGAACGGCGATATTGGTTATATTTTAACCAGCACACTGTAAGTCACGTTTTATATGGCCTACAGCGGATAGCGAACATCTTATCCACAGAAGCACCAACAGACTTTGGGGGCAAGTCTGTCCCGGGCATTTTCTTTATCCACAGAAAAACCCAAGGAAAAACCGTCAGTTAGGTTGGTTATTTTTCGTACAGAGAGCTGGAGGGCTTGATTTGCACGGGGTGTGGACAGCCGCGAACAGGTTATCCACAGGTAGGTTAACAGGGATTGTGGGTAAAGCCACAATCGCCGCAAAACAGTGTGGGAGCGGGCTTGCTCGCGAAGGCGGCGGATCAGTCGGTACATGAGTTACCTGACACACCGCCTTCGCGAGCAAGCCCGCTCCCACAGTGGATCAGCGCACTACACCTTCTTCTATAAGCAATTTAAGAATGGCTTCAGCGCCCGCTTCCGGACTCACGCCCTTGAGCACCTGCCCACCGCCGCCGCTGGCCTTGGCCGTTGCGGCCTTCATCCGGTCGGCACCGCTTTTGGCCTTGATCACCTTGAGCCGCTTGGGCCGAGGCTTGGCCGGCTGCAATACAGCGCCTGTGAATAACTCATCCTCCAACACCTCGACGTCATGGGCCGTCAGCTCACCGCGTTGCGCCGGGCCGTAGGCGCTTTGCCGTGGCTTGGGCGCCGCGTTATCCACCGTGGCCATAAACGGCAGGCGCACCTTCAGCCGCCGCCGTTGGCCGCGAGGCAAGGCCTGCAGCACATGGGCCACGCCGCCTTCGATGGATTCCACCTGGGCCAGGCCGACAATCAGCGGCCAACCCAGTTGCTCGGCCAGCAGGAACGGCAACATGCCCGAGCCTTCGCCGGTTTCCGCCTGGCTGCCGGTGAGCACCACTTGGGCGCCCGCGTCCCGCAGATAGTCGCCGAGCACCGGCAAGGCGTCTGCCCCGGCCGGTTGTTCAAGCACGTGCAACTGCGGCAAGCCCATGCCCAGGTAAGCGCGCAGGGTGGGTTCGCCGATGTCGCCGGCGTGCAGCACTTGCAGGTTATCCCCAGCCAGTTGCAGGCCCAGTTCCACTGCGCGCGCGTCTTGCTCGGCCCGGCGTGGACGGCCGGAAGTCGGGTGGGCACCGATGGACACCAGGCTGATTACATTCGTCGTCATGGCCATTTCCTTAAGCCGCATCGCGCTTGGCGCCGTGGCGGTAGGCCTCGACCGCAACGATCAAGGCTTGCAGTATCGCGGCGCTTTCGCCGATCACCGACAGGTCGGCACGCTTGATCATGTCGCAGCCCGGGTCGAGGTTGATCGCCACCACCTTGTCGCAGGCACCAATGCCTTGAAGGTGCTGGATCGCCCCGGAAATCCCCACCGCCACGTAAACCCGCGCGGTGACCCAGGTACCGCTGGCGCCGACCTGGCGATCCCGGGCCATGAAGCCGTCATCCACCGCCACCCGCGAAGCACCTTCGGTGGCGCCCAACGCGGCAGCGGTCTGGTGGAACAGTGCCCAGTCCTTGACCCCGTTGCCGCCCGAGAAGATGAACTCGGCTTCGGCCATGGGAATTGCCCCCGGGTCCACGGCCACCGCGCCCAAATCTTCGATACGCGCAAGGCTGCGGGCCAGGCTTGTGGATAACTCCACCGACAGCACTTCGTGACGGGTTTCGCTGACGGGATCGGCGCACTCCGCCGCAGCCAGGATCATCCGTGGCAGTGGCCGGGCAAGATCCTCCTGACCCGCGCCTGCACGGCCAATACATTCCTGGCCCTTGATCTGCCAGACCCGCGTGGCCGGGCGCTCCTTGAGGCTCGCGGCAAAACGCCGCCCCAATTCACCACCGCCGCTGCGGCTGTCCGGCAGCAACCAGTGGCGCGGGTTGAACTGGTTATCCACAGCCCGCAGGCCGTGAACCCGTTGCTCCGGTGAATAACCGTCGAATTCATGCCCGTCCAACACCAGCAGCCGATCCACACCGGCAGTGGCGAAGGCGTTTTCCTTGTGTTCGCCGAACACCACGGCCAATACCGCACCGTCGTCGCCGGCCAGTTGCCGGGCCAGGCCCAGCAAGTCGCGGTCGTGGCTGCTCAGGCGGCCGCCGACCATGTCCGGCACCACGTTGATGTAGAAAGCGGGCGCCCGTACCTGATACAGCGGCAACTGCACTTCCACCGCTGCCGTACGCTTGGCCGCGCCGCCCTGCTGGGCGCCGCTGCGGTCAATACGCTTGATGCCGTTGGGGCCGATAAAACCGACACCGTGCACGTTCTTGCGGATGACCCCATTGGGCCCCATCCAGCTGTGTTGCACCGGCTGCATCGCCGCGTGCAGCGGGTGCAGGCGGTTACGGGCGATCCATTCGGCCCGTGGGTCGCGGCGGATAATGTCGCTCATCAATGCACCTCCGCAGGTTCGCGTTTCGGCGCCTTGGCCGGTGCCGCGTCTTCAAGCAACGCGTCAGCTACCAGTTCGGCAATGTCCTTGATCAAGGGACGCGGTTCGACCACGCCTTCCAGCATCGCCGTGCACTGTGGACAACCCACGGCCACCAGTTCGGCGCCGGTCTCGCGGATGTCTTCCATGCGCATGTCGGGAATCCGCTGCTTGCCGGGAATATCGGTGATCGGCGCCCCGCCACCGCCACCGCAGCAGCGCGAGCGGAAACCGGAGCGCTGCATTTCCTTGACCTCGATCCCCAGCGCCCGCAGCACTTGGCGCGGTGCCTCGTACTCACCGTTGTAGCGGCCCAGGTAGCACGGGTCGTGATAGGTCACGCTGTTGCCTTTGTGCTGGCCCAGGTTCAGGGCGCCGGCGTCGATCAGTTCGGCCATGTAGGTGCTGTGGTGCTGCACCAGGTAGTTGCCGCCGAAGGCGCCGTATTCGTTTTTCAGCACGTGGAAACTGTGGGGGTCGCAGGTGACGATGCGCTTGAAGCTGTATTTGGCCAGGGTCTGGATATTGCGTGCGGCCAGCAGCTGGAAAGTGGCTTCATCGCCCAGGCGCCGGGCCACGTCGCCGCTGTCGCGCTCTTCAAGGCCCAGTACGGCGAAGTCGACCTTGGCGGCTTTCAGCACTTTGACGAACGAGCGCAGGGTGCGCTGGTTGCGCATGTCGAAGGCGCCGTCGCCAACCCAAAAGAGCACGTCGACGGTTTTCTTGTCGCTGAGCAAGGGCAGGTTCAAATCCGCCGCCCAGTTCATCCGCCCGCCCGGCGCAAAACCGCCGGGGTTGTCGGTGGCGATCAGGTTTTCCAGGACTTCGGCCCCCTTGTTCGGGGTCGCGCCCTTTTCCAGGGTGAGGTGGCGGCGCATGTCGACGATGGCGTCCACGTGCTCGATCATCATCGGGCACTCTTCCACGCAGGCGCGGCAAGTGGTGCAGGACCACAGGGTCTCGGCGTCCACCAGACCATTGACGATTGGCTGGTGCGGGTTGCCGGCGTGTTCGCCGATGGCTTTGCCCGGATACGGGCTGCCGGCGAACTTGGCGTCGGTGCCACCGGCCAGGCCGACGACCATGTCCTGGATGAGTTTTTTCGGGTTCAGCGGCTGGCCGGCGGCGAACGCCGGGCACGCGGCTTCGCACTTGCCGCACTGCACGCAGGCGTCGAAGCCGAGCAGTTGGTTCCAGGTGAAATCCACCGGTTTTTCCACGCCCAGGGGCGCGCTTTTATCCGCGAGGTCCAGGGGTTTCAAACCGGTGGAACGGCCGCCGCCGAAGCGTTCGGCGCGGCGGTGCCAGGCCAGGTGCAGGGCACCGGCGAAGGCGTGTTTCATCGGGCCGCCCCAGGTCATGCCGAAGAACATTTCCGACACGCCCCACAACACGCCCAGGCTCAGCAGCGCGGCGAGCAGCCAGCCGCCGAAGTCCGCCGGCAGAATCCCGGCCACCGGCAAGGTCACCAGGAAGAAGCTCACCGAGAACGCCATCAGGCTTTTCGGCAGGCGCATCCACGGGCCTTTCGACAGGCGTGCAGGCGGGTTGCGACGGCGCAGGTAGACGAAGGTGGCGCCGACAAACATCAGCACCGAAGCCAACAGCAAGGCGTAGCCGAGGATGCGGTTATGCAGGCCGAAACCGTGCACCAGGATCGCCAGCAGCGCCGAGAGCACAAAGCCCAGGGCGGTGGCGACGTGGGTGTTGGCGATGTATTTGTCGCGGGCGACCACATGGTGCAGGTCGACCATGTAGCGCTTGGGCATGGCCAACAGGCCGCCGAGCAAGTCGACCTTGGAGGACCGGCCGCGGCGCCACATGTTCACCCGGCGCAGCGCGCCGAGGACGGCAAGGCCCAGGGCGGCGAAGAGCAGGATGGGAAGAAGGGTGTTCAACATGGTGAAGCTCCCAAAGACCTCGGGGTCAATGATCGTCCCCACGCTCTGCGTGGGGATGCATCCTGTGACGCTCTGCGTCACGACCTAAGAGCGGACGCGGAGCGTCCAGGGCGGCATTCCCACGCAGAGCGTGGGAACGATCAGGCGGATCAGAAATCCTTGCACAGGCGCAGGGCGTCATAGATGGCAGCGTGGGTATTACGCTGGGCCACGCAGTCACCAATGCGGAACAGCAAGTACCCCTCGCCCGGCTCGCTCAGGCACGGCTGCGGCTTGATCGCGAACAGGGCCTCGATGTCCATCTGGCCCTTGTTGCGCGAGCCTGCCTTGAGCCCGTAGTAGAGCTCTTCGTCCGGACGCACGCCGTTCTCGACCACCACCTGGTCCACCACCCGCTCTTCCCTGGCCCCGGTGTATTCGTTCTCCAGCACCGCCACCAGCTTGTCGCCTTCGCGGTAGACCTTTTCCAGCATCATGTCGCCGGTCATGATCACTTCCTTGGGGTACATGCTGCGGTAGTACGTCGGGAACGACGTACCGCCCACGGCCACGCCCGGCTTGATGTCGTCGGTGACGATCTCGACCTGGCTGCCCTTGTCCGCGAGGAAGTCGGCCACCGACATGCCGGTGAACTCGCAGATGGTGTCGTACACCAGCACGTTCTTGCCAGGTAGAACCTTGCCGTCGAGCACGTCCCAGCTGCTGACCACCAGGCCTTCAGCCGCGCCCCAGTGTTCGTTCTGCTCCAGGAACGGATGACCGCCCACCGCCAGCACCACCACGTCCGGGCGCAGGTCGAGGATGGTTGCCGCGTCCGCCGCCACGCCCAGGCGCAGGTCGACGTTCAGGCGCGCCAGTTCCAGCTGGAACCAGCGGGTGATCCCGGCAATCTGGTCACGCTGCGGGGCTTTCGATGCAGTGGTGATTTGCCCGCCGATAAATTCTTTCTTCTCGAACAGCGTCACGTCGTGGCCACGTTCGGCAGCCACCCGCGCCGCTTCCATCCCGGCCGGGCCAGCCCCCACCACCACGACTTTGCGTTTTGGCCCGGTGGATTTCTCGATGATGTGCGGCACGCCCATGTATTCACGGGAAGTGGCGGCGTTCTGGATGCACAGCACATCCAGGCCCTGGTACTGGCGGTCGATGCAGTAGTTGGCGCCGACGCACTGTTTGATCTGGTCGATCTGGCCCATCTTGATCTTGGCGATCAGGTGCGGGTCGGCGATGTGGGCGCGGGTCATGCCGACCATGTCCACGTAGCCGCCTTCCAGGATGCGCGTGGCCTGGTTCGGGTCCTTGATGTTCTGCGCGTGCAGCACCGGGGCCTTGACCACTTCCTTGATGCCGGCCGCCAGGTGCAGGAACGGCTCCGGTGGATAACTCATGTTCGGGATAACGTTGGCCAGGGTGTTGTGGGTGTCGCACCCCGAGCCGACCACGCCGATGAAGTCGAGCATGCCGGTGTCGTCGTAGTACTTGGCGATCTGTTTCATGTCCTCGTGGGACAGGCCGTCCGGATGGAATTCGTCGCCGCACAAACGGATGCCGACGCAGAAATCCGGGCCGACTTCCTTGCGCACCGCCTTCAACACCTCAAGGCCGAAACGCATGCGGTTTTCGAAGCTGCCGCCCCATTCGTCAGTACGTTTGTTGACCCGAGGGCTCCAGAACTGGTCGATCATGTGCTGGTGCACCGCCGACAGCTCCACACCGTCCAGGCCACCGGCCTTGGCCCGTGCCGCAGCGGTAGCGTAGTTGCCGATCACCCGCCAGATTTCTTCAGGCTCGATGGTCTTGCAGGTGGCGCGGTGCACCGGCTCGCGGATGCCCGAGGGCGACAGCAGCGTGGGCCAATGCTCGCCGTCCCAGCGCGAGCGACGGCCCATGTGGGTAATCTGGATCATGATCTTGGCGCCATGCTTGTGCATGGCGTCGGCCAGGTTCTGGAAGTGCGGGATGATCCGGTCATCCGCCAGGTTCACCGACTTCCACCAGCCTTGCGGGCTGTCGATGGCGACACTGGAAGAACCGCCGCAGATCGCCAGGCCGATCCCGCCCTTGGCTTTCTCTTCGTAGTACTTCACATAGCGGTCGGTGGTCATGCCGCCGTCGGTGGCATACACCTCAGCGTGGGCGGTACTGAGCACGCGGTTGCGGATGGTCAGTTTGCCGATCTGGATCGGCGCAAACATTGCTTCGAAAGCCATGGCAGGGTCCTCGACTTACAACGGCTTGACGGTGAACAGGCCGTCGTCGTGGCCCTCTTCGGAGCCGCCGTATACCTGTTCCGCAACGGTGCGGATCTTGCTGCCGCGGGCTTCGAGAATCTGGTCCATCGCGCCGGCAAACCAGCCGGTGAACATGTAGTCGACCTTGCGCCCGACCTTGCCGTACACGTAGACGAATGCCGAGTGCTCGAGCTTGACGCTGGCCGTGCCTTTATCGAGGTCGATGTCCTGGATCTTGAACAGGCCCCAGCCGCGCTGCGACAGGCGCTTCATGTAGTGCTCGAACACTGCGACGCCTTCCAGGCCATGGCATTCAGCTTCTTTTTCACACCAGTGCCAGGCGGATTTGTAGCCGGCCTTGTAGAGGATTTCGGCGTAGGCCTCGCTGCCCAGGACTTCTTCGATCCCCATGTGATTATTGACGAAGAAATGGCGCGGCACGTACAGCATCGGCAGGGCGTCGGAGGTCCAGACACCGGTTTCGCTGTCGACTTCGATAGGCAATTGAGGGGCGATCTTGGCCATGGAAACTTAACTCCGGAAAATGCTTTGGTAAGCCCCCGACGCATAAGGTTGGGGGAAAAGAGGCGTGAGTGGTGGCTTATTCGCCCCAGACGTCCTTCAGGACGTTGACCCAGTTTTCGCCCATGATCTTGCGCACCACGCGCTCGGGATGGCCGCGCTTGAGCAGGGTCTCGGTGAGGTTCGGGAACTCGCCCACGGTGCGGATGCCCAGCGGGTTGATGATCTTGCCGAAGCTGGTCAGGCGGCGGGCGTAGCCCTTGTCGTGGGTCAGCATTTCGAAGAAATCCTGGCCATGGCCCTGGGTGAAGTCGGTGCCGATGCCGATGGCGTCTTCGCCCACGATGTTCATGGTGTATTCGATGGCTTCGGCGTAGTCGTCGATGGTCGAGTCGATGCCCTTGGCCAGGAACGGCGCGAACATGGTCACGCCGACAAAGCCACCGTGGTCGGCGATGAACTTCAGCTCTTCATCGGACTTGTTGCGCGGGTGCTCTTTGAGGCCTGAAGGCAGGCAGTGGGAGTAGCACACCGGCTTTTTCGATTCAAGGATGACTTCTTCGGAGGTCTTGGAGCCCACGTGTGACAGGTCGCACATGATGCCGACGCGGTTCATCTCGGCGACGACCTCGCGACCGAAGCCCGACAGGCCGCCATCGCGCTCATAGCAGCCGGTGCCCACCAGGTTCTGGGTGTTGTAGCACATCTGCACCACGCCAACCCCGAGCTGCTTGAAGATCTCGACATAGCCGAGCTGGTCTTCAAACGCGTGGGCGTTCTGGAAGCCGAAGATGATGCCGGTCTTGCCCTGTTCCTTGGCGCGACGGATATCGGCGGTGGTTTTCACCGGGATCACCAGGTCGCTGTTTTCGCGAATCAGGGTCTGGCTGGCCACGATGTTGTTAATGGTGGCCTGGAACCCTTCCCATACCGACACGGTGCAGTTGGCAGCGGTGAGGCCACCCTTGCGCATGTCTTCGAACAGGTCGCGGTTCCACTTGGCAATGATCAGCCCGTCGATAACGATGCTGTCGGCGTGCAATTCGGCTGGGCTCATCAGGCGTCCCCTTATTGGCGATTCATGCGCCGAATCGTCTGCCGGCGCTTTGGGGCCAGCATATGCCCCGGGGCAGAAGGAGCCGGGTGCAAAAACGACAAGGGAATTGCCGAAAGCGTCAATCGGCGACAAAGGCCAACATGACATCTCTGACGGGTGTCTGTTCTTTGTCTTACGCTTGAGCCAGAATTTGCTCATCAACTGATATGAGACGGCGCAATGAAATCGATTTTCCTGGCTTTGGCACTCATCGCAACCGGCGCACACGCCGCTGAAGACACCGATAACACGCCTTGCGATGGCATCGAGAACGACAAGCAAACCCTGGAATGCGCCACCTACAACAAAACCACCGCCGAACAACTGCTCAAGGATAACTACCAGGGGCTGCTGGAACGCATGGGTTCGACCTATGGCAGCAACAAGACGCAGCTGGCGGACATTACCGCTCGTCTGAAGGATGCCCAGCAGAAGTGGGAAAAGTTACGGGATGCGGATTGCGCTGTAGATACCTTCCCGGCAGTGGCGGGAAGCAAGGCATATGCGATCCAGCAGAATGATTGTCTGGCGCGGATGAGTGATGAACGGTCGGAGTTTTTGGAGTCGATTGGGCAGGAATAAGCGACAACCCCCTCCACTCTCTACTCAGAACCAAGGCTATTCATGACTATCTGCGGCATCGAAATCAAAGGCAGCGAAGCCATTATTGCTGTCGCCTCGCTCGACGGTCAGGCATTGGGCCACGTCGCTCTGGCCACCAAGAAAATCGCCCTTGAAGACGATGATGAGGCGGCCAACGTCAAGGCCTTCGCCGCTCAGGTCAGCGCGTTTGTGCGGGAAAACGGCATCAGCCGCATCGCCATCAAGAAGCGCAGCAAGAAAGGCGAATTCGCCGGCGGCCCGACTACGTTCAAGATTGAAGGTGTGTTTCAGTTGCTGGACGGCGTTGAAGTGACGCTGCTGTCGCCGCAGACCATCAATGCGCAGAACAAGAAACATGACTTTGCCCTGCCGGCGACGCTGAACAAGTATCAGCATGAGGCTTACAAGGCCGCGTGTTCAGCCCTGCTGAAGAAATAAGCTACATCGCACATCCCCTGTGGGAGCGGGCTTGCTCGCGAATGCGGTGTGTCAGTCAATACATGTAACGACTGATCCACCGCATTCGCGAGCAAGCCCGCTCCCACATTTGATCTGTGTTGTTTTCAATAGCGGTTTTCATACTGCTTCCCGGCGCCGATCTTCCCTTGGGCACTTGGCAAACCTTGCCCGGTAGCTGCGGGTGAAATACGACGGCGACTCAAACCCGCAGGCGATGCTCACCTCCAGCACGCTCAGGTCGCTCTGGCGCAACAACTGCCGAGCCTTTTCCAGGCGCAAACCCAGGTAGAAGTTGCTCGGTGTGTCGTTCAGGTGCAGCCGAAACAAGCGCTCCAACTGCCGCCGCGTGACCTTGATCGCCTCCGCCAGCGCCAGTGTGCTCAACGGCGGTTCCGTGTGCTGTTCCATCTCCCCAATCACCTGCACCAACTTCTTGTTGTTGATGCCGTAGCGCGTGGCGATCTGCATGCGTTGGTGGTCTTTGCGCGGGCGGATGCGGCCGAGCACGAATTGCTCGGACACCTGGATCGCCAACTCTGGCCCGTGAGCCTGGCTGATCAGGTCGAGCATCAGGTCGATGGACGCGGTGCCGCCCGCCGAGGTGATGCGCCGGCGGTCGATCTCGAACAGCTCCTGGGTTACCGTCAGCTGTGGATAAGATTCCTTGAAGGCGTCGATGGCTTCCCAGTGCAGGGTCAGGCGGTGGCCGTCGAGCAGGCCGGCTTCGGCGAGTACGCAGGCGCCAGTGTCGATGGCGCCGAGGGTCACGCCGTCGTGATCAAGGCGACGCAGCCAGTGTTCCAGTGCGGGCGTGGCGAACTTCAGCGGTTCGAAGCCGGCCACCACCAATAAGGTCGAGCCTTTTTTCAGCGGCTCCAGCGCGGCGTCGGCGTTGACCGACATGCCATTGCTCGCCAGCACCGCGCCGCCGTCGGCGCTCAAGACGTGCCAGCGGTACAGCTCGCCGCGAAAACGATTGGCGACACGTAAAGGTTCGATCGCGGAGATAAAGCCGATGGCGGAGAAGCCCGGCATCAGCAGAAAGTAGAAATCCTGGGACATGGAGCGCTCTCGTAGGACGGACAGCGTGGTCACTGTGATACGCCAGTTCAATCGGTCATTCAAGGGGGCAGGTCGCTGCAGTGCAAGAGCTGGTCGCCGCCGTGCGTTTTGTCGGGGACCAAGCTGCGTAACTTGGCTGCACGGTGCACAAAGACGCCGGAACCCACAATAACAACCTGCCGAGGGAACCACCATGAACCGACTGATCAGCCGCTGTGTGCTCGCACTCAGCGCCAGCGCCATTTTGAGCACCAACGTCATGGCAGCCGATGCGGCTTCTTGCCAGAACGTGCGCATGGGCGTGGTGAACTGGACCGACGTAATCGCCACCAGTGCCATGACTCAAGTGTTGCTCGACGGCCTCGGCTACAAGACCAAACAGACCAGCGCGTCCCAGCAAATCATCTTTGCCGGTATTCGCGACCAGCGCCTGGACATGTTCCTGGGCTACTGGAACCCGCTGATGACCCAGACCATCACCCCGTTTGTCGACGCCAAGCAGGTCAAGGTGCTCGACAAGCCGTCCCTGGAAGACGCCCGCGCGACCCTGGCGGTGCCGACTTACCTGGCCGACAAGGGCCTGAAGACCTTCGCCGACATCGCCAGGTTTGAAAAAGAACTGGGCGGCAAGATCTACGGCATTGAACCGGGCTCGGGCGCCAACACCCAGATCAAGGCGATGATCGCCAAGAATCAGTTTGGCCTGGGCAAGTTCCAACTGGTGGAATCCAGCGAGGCCGGCATGCTCGCCGCCGTCGACCGCGCCGTGCGCCGCAAGGAGGCCGTGGTGTTCTTCGGCTGGGCGCCGCACCCGATGAACGTCAACGTGGCGATGACTTACCTCACCGGCAGTGATGACGCGCTGGGCCCGAACGAAGGCATGGCCACCGTGTGGTTCGTCACCTCGCCGACCTACGCCGAGCAATGCCCCAACGTGCACAAGTTGCTCAGCAACCTGACCTTCACCGCCGCCGACGAGAGCCGAATGATGCAGCCGCTGCTGGATCACAAGGACGCTTTCGAGTCGGCCAGGCAATGGCTCAAGGATCACCCGCAAGACCAGCAGCGCTGGCTGGAAGGCGTGACCACCTTCGACGGCAAACCCGCCGCAGCCAACCTGCAATTGACCAGCAAATAACCTGTCTTGAATCACCGTTTCGCAGCCGCTCCCGGCTGCGAACGGTATGACTACGCCTGAAAATCACGCCTGTAAGGAACCTGCCTCATGAACCACGACGTCATCATCACCTGCGCACTCACCGGTGCTGGCGACACGACCGCCAGAAGCCCTCACGTGCCGGTCACTCCGAAACAAATCGCTGCCGCGGCGGTGGAAGCAGCCAAGGCCGGTGCCACCGTGGTGCATTGCCACGTACGTGACCCCGAGACCGGCAAGTTCAGCCGCGACGTGGCGCTGTACCGCGAAGTGATGGAGCGCATCCGCGAGGCGGACGTCGACATCATCGTCAACCTCACCGCCGGCATGGGTGGCGACCTGGAAATCGGTGGCGGCGAGAACCCCATGGAATTCGGGCCCAACACCGACCTGGTGGGCCCGCTGACCCGCCTGGCCCACGTGGAAGAGCTGCTGCCGGAAATCTGCACCCTCGATTGCGGCACCCTGAACTTCGGCGATGGCGACACCATTTACGTCTCCACCCCGGCCCAGCTGCGGGCTGGCGCCAAACGTATTCAAGAGCTGGGCGTTAAAGCCGAGCTGGAGATTTTCGACACCGGTCACCTGTGGTTCGCCAAGCAGATGATCAAGGAAGGCTTGCTCGACAACCCGTTGTTCCAGCTGTGCCTGGGCATCCCGTGGGGCGCGCCGGCCGACACCACCACCATGAAAGCCATGGTCGACAACCTGCCGGCTGACGCGGTGTGGGCCGGCTTCGGCATTGGTCGCATGCAGATGCCGATGGCGGCGCAAGCAGTGCTGCTGGGCGGCAACGTGCGGGTCGGCCTGGAAGACAACCTGTGGCTGGACAAGGGCGTGCTGGCGACCAACGGCCAGTTGGTGGAACGCGCCAGCGAGATCCTCAGCCGCCTGGGTGCGCGGGTCATGACCCCGGCTGAAGGCCGCGTGAAGATGGGCCTGACCAAGCGCGGCTAAGACACACCGCACGACGCCCTGCAGGAACCGAATCAAATGTGGGAGCGGGCTTGCTCGCGAAAGCGGTGGATCAGCCACCGAATGCATCAACTGACAGACCGCTTTCGCGAGCAAGCCCGCTCCCACAGGAGATCACCGAACTCTTTAGGAATTTGCCATGAGCTTTATCACTGAAATCAAAACCTTCGCAGCGCTGGGCAGCGGCGTTATCGGCAGTGGCTGGGTATCCCGCGCACTGGCTCACGGCCTGGATGTGGTGGCCTGGGACCCGGCGCCTGGTGCCGAAGCGGCCCTGCGCAAACGTGTCGCGAATGCCTGGGGCGCACTCGAGAAACAAGGCCTTGCACCCGGCGCCTCGCAAGATCGCCTGCGCTTTGTGGCCACCATTGAAGAGTGCGTGAAAGACGCCGACTTCATCCAGGAAAGCGCCCCGGAACGCCTGGAGTTGAAGCTGGAGTTACACAGCAAAATCAGCGCGGCGGCCAAGCCGAACGCGTTGATTGGTTCGAGTACTTCGGGGTTGTTGCCGAGCGAGTTTTATGAAGGCTCCACGCACCCGGAACGTTGCGTGGTGGGGCATCCGTTCAACCCGGTTTACCTGTTGCCGCTGGTGGAAGTGGTAGGCGGCAAAAACACTGCGCCGGAAGCGATTCAGGCAGCAATCAAAGTGTACGAATCCCTCGGCATGCGCCCTTTGCATGTGCGTAAGGAAGTGCCCGGTTTTATCGCTGACCGGCTGCTGGAAGCCCTGTGGCGTGAGGCGTTGCACCTGGTGAACGATGGTGTGGCAACCACCGGCGAGATCGATGATGCGATTCGCTTTGGCGCCGGTTTGCGCTGGTCGTTCATGGGCACGTTCCTGACCTATACGCTGGCGGGCGGTGATGCCGGGATGCGGCACTTCATGGCGCAGTTCGGCCCGGCCTTGCAGCTGCCGTGGACCTATCTGCCGGCGCCGGAATTGACCGACAAATTGATTGACGACGTGGTGGACGGCACCAGCGATCAGTTGGGCAAGCACAGCATTTCGGCGCTGGAGCGCTATCGTGATGATTGCCTGCTGGCGGTGCTGGAGGCGGTGAAGACCACTAAGGAAAAACACGGTATGACCTTCGCCGAATAAGCCCTGTAAAGATCGTTCCCACGCTCTGCGTGGGAATGCAGCCCAGGACGCTCTGCGTCCCAACGCGTGACGCAGAGCGTCACAGGAGGCGTTCCCACGCAGAGCGTGGGAACGATCACGTACCTACCGGGAACCGAACCATGCCCGCACTCACCACCTACACCACCAAAATCCTCCCCGAGTGGGTCGACTACAACGGCCACCTGCGCGATGCGTTCTACCTGCTGATTTTCAGCTACGCCACCGATGCGCTGATGGACACCCTGGGCCTGGACAGCGAAAACCGCGAAGCCAGCGGCCACTCGCTGTTCACCCTGGAGTTGCACCTCAACTACCTGCACGAAGTGAAACTGGGCGCCGCCGTCGAGGTACACACCCAACTCATCGCCCACGACCGCAAGCGCCTGCACCTCTATCACAGCCTGCACCTGGTGGGCGACGAAAAGGAGCTGGCGGGCAACGAACAGATGCTGCTCCACGTCGACCTCGCCGGGCCGCATTCCGCGCCGTTCAGCGAAGCGGTGCTGGGCAGGCTTGCCAGCATCAGCGCCGAACAAACCGACCTGCCGAAGCCCGCCCTGCTCGGCCGCGTGATTGGACTGCCCCCCCAAAAATAAGGAATCGCCATGCAAACCGCCGCCGCTGTTGCCGACTTCCGTACTTACCCACTGATCAGTGACCTGGCCGATGTGCAGGTGCACGGCGATCACCTCAGTGTGCGATGGGCCGATGGGCGGGTCAGCCCGTTTCATCACCAGTGGCTGCGGGACAACTGCCCGTGCCCTGTTTGCGTCTACAGCGTGACCCGTGAACAGGTGCTGGAAATCGTCGATGTGGACGAACACCTCACGGCCCTCAGTGCACGTATCGACCAGGGTCTGCTGACAGTGGAATGGAGCGGCGGGCATCGCAGCCAATACGATCCCGGATGGTTGCGGGCGCACGCCTACGACGATGAGTCCCGCGCCGAACGCCGGGCGGCCAAGCCGAAATCCCGGCTGTGGGACCACAGGTTCGAGCTGCCCGTATTCGACTACGCAGCGCTGATGGAAGACCCGAAAGCCCTGCTGCAATGGCTGCTGGCCCTGCGTGACAGCGGCCTCACCCAAGTGCGCGGTGTGCCCACCGAACCTGGCTCGCTGGCGCTGATCGCCAAGCGCATTTCGTTCATCCGCGAGAGCAACTTCGGCGTGCTGTTCAACGTGCAGTCCAAGGCCGATGCCGACAGCAACGCCTACACGGCATTCAACCTGCCGCTGCACAGTGATTTGCCGACGCGGGAGCTGCAACCCGGGCTGCAGTTCTTGCATTGCCTGGTGAACGACGCCGACGGGGGCGAGAGTATTTTTGTCGATGGTTTTGCGATTGCGCGGGCGCTGCGGGACGAAGATCCGGAAGCCTTTGGCGCGTTGTGTGAGATCCCGGTGGAGTTTCGCAACAAGGACCGTCACAGCGACTATCGCCGGCTGGCGCCGATCATCGCTCTGGATGCCTTGGGTGAAGTCGCCGAGATTCGCATGGCCAACTTTCTGCGCGGGCCGTTTGAGGCGCCTGCAGAGCAGATGCCGTTGCTCTATCGCGCCTATCGCCGGTTTATTGCGATGACCCGGGAAGAGCGTTTTCGGCTGGTCAAACGTCTGAATCCGGGCGAGCTGTGGTGCTTTGATAATCGCCGGACCCTGCATGCGCGCAATGCGTTTGATCCGGCGTCCGGCGCGCGGCATTTCCAGGGCTGCTATATCGATCGGGATGAGTTGTTGTCGCGGATATTGGTGTTGCAGCGGTAGACCGAGGCTCCCCCTTCGCGAGCAAGCCCGCTCCCACATTTGACCGAGTTCCTCCTGAAAAAACGCGGTCAACTGTGGGAGCGGGCTTGCTCGCGAAGGGGCCAGCAGCTTCACCTCAAATTTCAGCTCAAAAAAAGCCCCGATCCAGCCGTGACAGGATCGGGGCAGAGTGCTTTGTGTGAGCGGCGCATCCCGAGGGTGACCAAACCTTCAAGCTGCTTGCTTGATGCCAGTGTGCACACTCCCCTGCCTTGCGAGTTAGCCGAAAACGACCTGTTCATAGGTGTGCCGGACATTCATGCATTCAGGCCTTGCCGACTCGGTGATGGCCTACCAGAATCGACTTCAATCCCCCGCTCCCCTAACAAGGATTAACGTCATGATGCACGCGGATTTGATTGACCAGGATGACCTGCTGGGCCAGCTGCGGTCGTTGGGTTTCGAGGTGTCCAGCGGCGCTACCGCCGAGCAGGCTTGCGAGTGTGCGGTGCGCGGCTTGAGCGCGGCGCGGGCCAAGGCGCTCAAGGGTATGGTTGAGCAGATGTACACCGGCAGCGCGACGATCTTGCCGGCGGTGAGGCAGGCGATCGACAAGCAGTTGTTGCCGGCGCTGGTGCAATTTCGGCAGAACTCTGGCGCCTGATATACCGCATTCGCGAGCAAGCCCGCTCCCACATTCGACCGCGTTCCTACTGAAAAAACGCGGTCAAGTGTGGGAGCGGGCTTGCTCGCGAATGCAGGCGACTCGGTCTAAAGCCTTACACTCGCGAAAGTCGACTCATTCCTGGCCTGGCTCAACGCCGACAACGGCCCGGACAACGGTGACAACACCAGCGCCTGCGGAATCGGCATCATCGCCACCTGCTGCGTGGTGTTGGAACCCACACGCTCATCCCGCGGCGGAATGCCGAAGTATTCGCGGTAGCACTTGGAGAAGTGCGGCGTGGAGACAAACCCGCACACCGACGCCACTTCGATGATCGACATCGGCGTTTGCTTGAGCAACTGCCGCGCACGGATCAGGCGCAACTTGAGGTAGTAGCGCGACGGCGAACAGTGCAGGTATTTCTGGAACAAGCGCTCCAGCTGACGCCGGGACACCGCTACGTACACCGCCAGTTCATCGAGGTCGATCGGCTCTTCCAGGTTGGCCTCCATCAGCGCGACGATTTCCTGCAACTTCGGCTGGTTGGTGCCAAGCATGTGCTTGAGCGGCACACGCTGGTGATCCTGTTCGTTGCGGATGCGCTCGTACACAAACATCTCGGAGATCGCCGCCGACAACTCACGGCCGTGGTCGCGGCTGATCAGGTGCAGCATCATGTCCAGCGGCGCGGTGCCGCCGGAGCTGGTGAAGCGGTTGCGGTCGAGGGTGAACAGGCGTGTGCTCATGGCCACGCGGGGAAAGGCTTCCTGCATCGACGCCAGGCATTCCCAGTGCACGCTGCAATCAAACCCGTCCAGCAGGCCGGCGCAGGCCAGGGCCCAGCTGCCGGTGCACACCGCGCCAAGGCGACGGGATTGGCGCGCCTGGCTTTGCAGCCACGACACATGTTCACGGGTCACGGTGCGCTGGATACCCACGCCGCCACAGACGATCACGGTGTCCAGGGCCGGGGCTTTGTGCATGGAAGCATCGGGGGTGATTTGCAGACCGTCGCTGGCCCACACCTGGTTTCCGTCCACACTCAACGTCGTCCAGCGATACAGCTCGCGGCCGGAGAGTTGGTTGGCCATGCGCAGGGGTTCGACTGCGGAGGCCAGGGAAATCAGCGTGAAATTGTCCAGCAGCAAAAAGCCGATGGATTGAGGCGCACGGTTCTGGGGTTGAGCCCCGGAGTTGAACGACGTCATCGCGGTATCTCCTCACACAAAGCGGGTGATGGCCTCAGGCGAGGCTCTTGTTATTGCACTCATCGCCTTAAGGAAACTCCTATGGTGAGAGGCTTTGTATTGATAGAGCAAATGCCATGCCTAAAGTTGAATGCGTATTCAATAACTCCTGAAAACGACCTCATGACGTGTCTATATAAGCCCGCGCATGGAGTGGGGGATATGACCCAGAAAAGACGTGAGAGAACGCAGGCTCAAGGTGTGTGAGCAGATCGGTAGCACTTGTGGGAAGGGAGAGAAACGACGTGGGAAAAGTCTGTCACCACAAGCACGGGTGACCGATGGTCATGAGGGGAAATCGTTCGGGAGCTACTTATCTAATTGCGACGCGCTAAAAGGTGGCGCTTTTGGTTCTGGTGTTCACTTTATGAGCAGTGTTGCCCGGTCTACCGCATTCGCGAGCAAGCCCGCTCCCACACTTGACCGCGTTTTTTCAGTAGGAACTCGGTCGAATGTGGGAGCGGGCTTGCTCGCGAATGCAGGCGACGCGGTCTTTCCGGATCAACACTCCACCGCACTCACCGCCAACCCACCCCGCGATGTTTCCTTGTACTTGTCATGCATATCCGCCCCGGTATCGCGCATGGTGCGGATCACCCGGTCCAGCGAGATGAAGTGCTGGCCATCCCCCCGCAGCGCCATCTGCGCCGCGTTGATCGCCTTCACCGCGGCAATCGCATTACGCTCGATGCACGGCACCTGCACCAGCCCGCCTACCGGGTCGCAGGTCAGGCCGAGGTTGTGTTCCAGGCCAATCTCCGCCGCGTTGCACAATTGCTCCGGCGTCGCACCGAGGATCTCCGCCAACCCCGCCGCCGCCATGGCGCACGCCGAGCCGACTTCACCCTGGCAGCCGACTTCGGCACCCGAGATCGACGCGTTTTTCTTACACAGGATGCCCACCGCCGCCGCGCCGAGGAAATAGTCGACCACGTTGGCCTCGGTCACTTCTTCGCTGAACTTCATGAAGTAGTGCAGCACCGCCGGGATGATCCCCGCCGCGCCGTTGGTCGGTGCCGTGACCATGCGCCCGCCGGCGGCGTTTTCTTCATTCACCGCCAGGGCGAACAGGTTGACCCATTCCATCGCGCTCAAGGTCGAGCCGATCACATTCGGCTTGCCCAGCTCCTGCAAGCTGCGGTGCAACTTGGCTGCACGGCGCCTTACATTGAGGCCGCCGGGAAGGATGCCTTCGTGCTTTAGGCCTTGCTCCACGCAATCCTGCATGGCGCGCCAGAGCTTCATCAGGCCGCTGCGGATTTCTTCTTCCGAGCGCCAGGTTTTTTCGTTCGCCAACATCAGCTCAGCGACGCGCAGGTTGTGGGTCTTGCACAGCTGCAGCAGTTCCACCGCACTGGAAAAATCATAGGGCAGCTCGGTGCGGTCCATGTCCGCCACGCCGCTGTTGGCCTGGGCTTCATCCACCACGAATCCGCCGCCCACCGAGTAGTAGGTGTCGCGGTGCAGCTCGCCGTTATCACCGAACACCACCAGGGTCATGGCATTAGGGTGGAACGGCAGGTTTTCGTCGATCAGGCGCATGTCCCGCGCCCATAAGAAAGGCACCGGCAAACGTGCGTCCAGCAGCAGGGTGTTGGTCTCGCGCAGGGTTTCGATGCGGATGCCGATCTGTGACGGATCGATCGCGTCCGGCCACTCGCCCATCAGGCCCATGATCACCGCGTTGTCGCTGCCGTGACCGATGCCCGTGGCCGATAAGGAGCCATACAGCTGAACTTCGACGCGCCTGACTTGTTCCAACACATCACGTTCACGTAATCCTTGAACGAACAACGCCGCGGCGCGCATGGGGCCGACGGTGTGAGAACTCGAAGGCCCAATGCCGATCTTGAACAGGTCGAAAACGCTGATAGCCATTGCCGTGAAACTCCTCGATGAGCACAGGCCAGGCGCACATAACGCCTGGTGACGGAGCTGCTACGCTCATGTCGCAATCCGCCCAGATGCGGCCATCATCAAGCTTTTGCTGGCGCTCACGGCGTCTCACACCGACGTACCCATGCTCATCAGCGCCGCTGTTGTGGAAGGCGACGTTTTGGCCGTTTTTTGCGGTGCAGATCGGTAAAAAGTGCAGTTTTGCCGTGGAAAAAATCTGTAAGCGACGTCACCGACACTGGATACGACCATCCCTGTACTGGATACGACGCCCCCTGTAGGCGTCAGATTTTCACTGGTACATGATCAGTCTCGACTCGTTTGCACAGTTGCGTGGCAGAGCTGTGCCGCACGCCCAACCGCAACACCTATAAGCGCGGTGTTATTGCCGCCAGAAAAACACCAGGAGTCCACCCCCATGAAAGGTTCCCCGTCGTTGTTGTTGGCCGCCATGCTGAGTCTGCCAGTCGTGGCTCACGCTGCAGAACCGGCGCAATGCCAGACCGTCAACTTCTCCGATGTCGGCTGGACCGACATCACCGTCACCACGGCCACCACCAGCGAAGTCCTCAAGGGCCTCGGCTACAAACCCCGCACCACGATGATTTCAGTACCCGTGACCTACAAGTCCCTGGCCGACGGCAAGAACATGGACATCTTCCTCGGCAACTGGATGCCGACCATGGAAAACGACATCAAGCAGTACCGTGATGCCGGCACCGTGGAAACCGTGCGCGCCAACCTGGAAAACGCCAAGTACACCCTGGCCGTACCGGAAGCGCTGTACAACAAGGGCCTGAAAGACTTCGCCGACATCGTCAAATTCAAGGATGAGCTGGGCGGCAAGATCTACGGGATCGAGCCGGGCAACGACGGCAACCGGACCATCCAGACCCTCATCGACAAGGACGCTTTCGGCCTGAAAACCGCCGGCTTCAAAGTGGTCGAATCCAGCGAAGCCGGGATGCTTTCGCAGGTGGAACGCGCCACCAAGCGCGACCAGGCCATCGTGTTCCTCGGCTGGGAACCGCACCCGATGAACACCCGCTTCAAGATGAAGTACCTGACCGGGGGTGATGATTCATTCGGCCCCAACTACGGCCAGGCCACCATCTACACCAACGTCCGCAAGGGCTACACCCAGGAATGCAGCAACGTGGGCCAGTTGCTGAAAAACCTGTCGTTCACCCTGAACATGGAAAGCACCCTGATGGGTAATGTCCTGGACGACAAAATGAAGCCTGACGCCGCCGCCAAGGCATGGCTGAAGAAGAACCCGCAAGTGCTCGACACCTGGCTCGCCGGTGTCACCACGGTCGATGGCAAACCAGGATTGGAGGCCGTCAAAGCTTACCTCGCCAAGTAACCGCTGACCCCGGGCCGGTACGCTGGCCCGGGATGTTTTTCCTCTTCGCATGTGGACATTCACTACCATGCTGACTGAACATAAAATCCCGCTAGGCCAGTACATCGCTGCCTTCGTTGAGTGGTTGACCCAACACGGGGCCGCCTACTTCGACGCAATCGCATCGACCCTGGAAACGATGATCCACGGCGTGACGTTCGCGCTGACCTGGTTCAATCCACTGGCATTGATCGGTCTGATTGCGCTGCTCGCTCACTTCATTCAACGCAAATGGGGCCTGACCGTTTTTGTCATCGCCTCCTTCCTGCTGATCCTCAACCTGGGGTACTGGCAGGAAACCATGGAGACCCTGGCGCAAGTGCTGTTCGCCACCCTGGTCTGCGTGGTGATCGGGGTGCCGCTGGGCATTGTTGCCGCGCACAAACCGATGTTCTACACCCTGATGCGGCCGGTGCTCGATCTGATGCAGACCGTACCGACCTTCGTCTACCTCATCCCTACCCTGACCCTCTTCGGGCTGGGTGTGGTGCCCGGGCTGATTTCCACGGTGGTGTTTGCGATTGCCGCGCCTATCCGTCTGACTTACCTGGGTATCCGTGATGTGCCGCAAGAGTTGATGGACGCCGGCAAGGCCTTTGGCTGCTCGCGCCGTCAGTTGCTCTCGCGGATCGAACTGCCCCACGCCATGCCGAGCATCGCCGCCGGCATTACCCAATGCATCATGCTGTCGTTGTCGATGGTGGTGATCGCGGCCCTGGTGGGCGCCGACGGCCTCGGCAAACCGGTGGTCAACGCGCTGAACACCGCCGACATCGCCCTGGGCTTTGAAGCCGGCCTGGCGATCGTACTGCTGGCCATCATGCTCGACCGCATCTGCAAACAACCCGACGCCAAAGTAGGGGGTGATGCATGAGCATTATCCGATTCGAAAATGTCGACGTGATCTTCTCCAAAGACCCACGCGAGGCGCTCAAGCTGCTGGACCAGGGCATGACGCGCAACGAGATCCTGAAAAAGACCGGGCAGATTGTCGGCGTTGAAAACGCCAGCCTGGATGTCGAGAAAGGCGAGATCTGCGTGCTGATGGGCCTGTCCGGTTCGGGCAAGTCGAGCTTGTTGCGCTGCATCAATGGCTTGAACACCGTCAGCCGCGGCAAGCTGTTTGTGGAGCATGAAGGTCGCCAGATCGACATCGCATCCTGCACCCCCGCCGAGCTGAAAATGATGCGCACCCAGCGCATCGCCATGGTGTTCCAGAAGTTCGCCCTGATGCCCTGGCTGACGGTGCGCGAGAACATCAGCTTCGGCCTGGAGATGCAGGGCCGCCCGGAAAAAGAACGACGCAAGCTGGTGGACGACAAGCTGGAACTGGTGGGCCTGTCGCAGTGGCGCAACAAGAAGCCCGACGAGCTTTCCGGTGGCATGCAGCAGCGTGTCGGCCTGGCCCGCGCATTGGCGATGGACGCCGATATCCTGTTGATGGACGAACCCTTCTCGGCACTCGACCCGCTGATCCGCCAGGGCTTGCAGGATGAGTTGCTGGAGCTGCAACGCAAGCTGAGCAAGACCATCGTATTCGTGAGCCACGACCTGGATGAGGCGCTGAAACTCGGCAGCCGCATCGCGATCATGAAAGACGGGCGGATCATCCAGTACAGCGTGCCGGAAGAGATCGTGCTGAACCCGGCGGATGACTATGTGCGGACCTTCGTGGCCCACACCAACCCGCTGAATGTGCTGTGTGGCCGCAGCCTGATGCGCACGGTGGATAACTGCACCCACGTCAACGGCTCCATCAGCCTGGACCCGGGCGGTGACTCGTGGCTGGACCTGGCCGAAGGCAACACCATCAAGGGCGCGCGGCAGAACGGTTCGGTGCTGAACCTGCAGAACTGGGCACCGGGGCAATCGGTGGAGGGCCTGGGCCGGATGCCGACGCTGGTGGATTCGAATATCGGGATGCGTGAGGCGTTGCAGATTCGGTATCAGACAGGGAACAAGCTGGTGCTGCAGGACAACAACAAGGTGGTGGGGATTCTGGGTGACAGCGAGCTCTATCACGCCCTCTTGGGCAAGAACCTGGGCTAACAGACACCGCAAGATAAATGTGGGAGCGGGCTTGCTCGCGAATGCGGTGTATCAGTGTCAGATGTACTGACTGACACTGCGCATTCGCGAGCAAGCCCGCTCCCACATTTTGCTCAGGTGGTGTCAGTAACGACACCACCTGTCCTTTCAACACTCAGCTATAGACACGGCCAAGGAGCTGCCGATGGCTTTCAAACTGATCGAGCACGTCCCGGGTGATCTGCTCCTGGGTGAAGCCCATCAGGTCGTATTCCTGAGGCCCGTTGTGCAGGTAAACCTCGGCGCGGTAGTAGCGCGTGCGTTCTTCCTCGGGCGAGTCGTTCGGTGCCGACGAATAAGCATCCAGGCTGACCTCGTAGACAAACGGATTGCCCTCTTGCATCTCGATGCGCACACCAATGCAGCGCTTGGATTTGCCCAGCAGGGTCTGCACTTCCAGCCCCTGGTCACGCAACGCAGTCGCCGCTTCTTCCAGCGCCGGCGTGACGTGCTTGTCCATAAAGCGTTGCACGGTACCCTGGCTCGGTTGCAGGTCCAGGGCAGTCAAACGCTCGCTGAAACCACGCCGACCACGCTCGGCCAACTGCGCCTGCTCCAACTCGATCGCCACGTCCTGGCGCATCGCCTTGTGCAGGCCGAACATGAAGAACACCAGCACCACCGAGAACGGCAAGCCCGCCAGCACCACCATGGTTTGCATGGCTTCGAAGTTACCGGCGAACAGCAGGCCGATGGTCACCAGGGTGATCACCGCCGACCAGAAAATCCGCAGCCAGTGCGGCGCATCTTCGTCAACGTTGCCGCCCTTGCAGGACAGGTTCGCCATCATCACCGCGCCGGAATCCGCCGGGGTCAGGAAGAGTACGAAGCCCACGAAGATCGACACACCGATGACGATTTTCGACGCCGGGTAATGCTCAAGCAGTTGGTAGATCGCCATGGACGGCTGTTCCAGCGCCGTCTTGCCCAACTCCACCGCGCCATGGTTCACCACCAGGTCCAGGGCCGAGTTGCCGAAGATCGACAGCCACGCCAGGGTGAAGCCCAGCGGGATCAGCAGCACGCCGGCCACCAGTTCACGCACCGTGCGACCACGGGAAATACGCGCGATGAACATGCCCACGAATGGCGCCCAGGAAATCCACCAGGCCCAGTAGAACAGGGTCCACAGGCCCATCCAGCGCTCAGTCTTGTCGGCGTCGCCTTCGTACACGTACAGGTCGAAGGTCTTCAGCACGATGCCGTTCATGTAGTCGCCGATGTTCTGCACGAAGCCGTTGAGCAGGTGCAGGGTCGGGCCGAACAGCAGCACGAAAATCAGCAGGCCGCTGAACAGCACGATGTTCAGGTTGGACAGGCGGCGAATACCGTTTTCCACACCCGACACCGCAGCAATGGTCGCCACGGTGCTCATCACGATGATCACGATCAGCAGGTTGGTGTTGCTGTGCTGCATGCCGAACAGGTTTTCCAGCCCGGACGACACTTGCATCGAGCCAATCCCCAGGTTCGTCACCAGGCCCAGCAGGGTCACGAACATGCCGAAGCCGTCCACCGCGTGACCGGCCGCGCCTTTGACCCAACGCTCGCCCACCAGCGGGTACAGCGCCGAGCGCAGGGCCAGCGGCTGGTTATGACGGTAGGCAAAATACGCCACGGCCAGGCCGACCAGTGCGTAGATCGCCCAGCCGTGCAGGCCCCAGTGCAGGAACGTCAACTGCAACGCCTGGCGTGCAGCTTCGCCGGTGGCCGATGCGCCTTCAGGCGGGTTGAAGTAGTGGTCCAGCGGCTCGGAGGCGCCGAAGTACAGCAGCGAGATGCCGATGCCCGACGAGAAGAGCATGCCGGCCCAGGCGCCGTAGCTGAAGTCCGGGGTGTCGTCCTTGCTGCCCAGTTTCAATTTGCCATAGGACGAAAACGCCAGGCCCACCACAAACACCAGGTAGGCGGCGATCACGACCATGTAGTACCAGCCAAAGCTTTTCGACAACCAGGCTTGGGCCACACCGAGCATCCTGCCGGCTTCCTGCGGGGCGATGATCAGAATCGCGGTCAACAACAGAATCAGCGCGGTGGAGGTGTAGAACACCCAACCGTTGACCCGCACCTTTTCTGGCGGGGTCTTTATAAGAGAGGCAGAACTCATGGCACAGATGCTCCGGGCAGTGCAGAGAAACACAAGGCAACGCTTGACCCGAGCCATCGATTTTTCGGCAGTCGACGGACGGGTGTATAAAGACACCCCGAAAAACCATAAACCCCCGGCGAACCGCTGTGCCGGGCTGTTTCATGGGTTTTCCCGATGTCAGGTGGCGCCACATGCACGTAGGAAATACCTGTAGGCAGCGACCATTTGTCGCAGATCTTATTCTTTGTTGATTGAACGTTCAATCAAAACAAAATAGACTGGCCCTCAAGCCGACGGACGTTTATCGCCCGTTGGCAGGCCTAAGGAGAGGTGCACGATGCCCAAGGTCGGTATGCAACCCATACGCCGCCAGCAGTTGATCGAAGCCACATTGACGGCCGTCGATCAGGTCGGAATGGGGGATGCCAGCATTGCGCTGATCGCCCGTCTGGCCGGTGTCTCGAATGGCATCATCAGTCACTATTTTCAGGACAAGAATGGCCTGATCGCCGCCACGATGCGGTACCTGATGAACGTGCTGATCGAGAACGTCACCGAGCGCCGGTTGGCGCTGAAAGATGACAGCCCGCGGGCCCATCTTCAGGTGATCATCGAAGGCAACTTCGACGCCAGCCAAGTCAACGGCCCGGCTATGAAAACCTGGCTGGCCTTCTGGGCCACCAGCATGCACCACCCGTCATTGCACAGGCTGCAGCGGATCAACGATCACCGTCTGTATTCCAACCTGTGTTGCCAGTTCCGCCGAGCGTTGCCGTTGCCCGAGGCACGCAGCGCAGCCCGAGGCCTGGCGGCCCTGATCGACGGTTTGTGGTTGCGCGGCGCCCTGTCGGGAGACGCTTTCGACACGGAGCAGGCGCAACGGATCGCTTACGAATACATGGATTTCCAATTGGCCAAGCAGGTGAGTTAGAGCACACATAAACGCTCAACTCCCGAACCGCGCCAACCACTAATGCACTTGCGAGGACTTTATGGCCCGTTTCGAACTGCAAAAACTCTACATTGACGGCGGCTACTCCGACGCTGGCAGCGATGCCACTTTCGAAGCCATCAACCCGGCTAACGGTGAAGTTCTCGCCAACGTGCAACGCGCTACCAAAGAAGACGTCGAGCGCGCTGTGGTCAGCGCCGAAAAGGGCCAGAAAATCTGGGCCGCCATGACTGCCATGGAGCGTTCGCGCATCCTGCGTCGTGCCGTCGATATCCTGCGTGAGCGCAACGACGAACTGGCCGCCCTGGAAACCCTGGACACCGGCAAGCCGTATTCCGAAACCCAATACGTCGACATCGTCACCGGCGCTGACGTGCTGGAATACTACGCAGGCCTGGTGCCCGCCATCGAAGGCGAGCAGATCCCGCTGCGTGACACCTCGTTCGTCTACACCCGTCGCGAGCCGCTGGGCGTCGTGGCCGGTATCGGCGCATGGAACTACCCGATCCAGATCGCCCTGTGGAAATCCGCACCTGCCCTGGCGGCCGGTAACGCGATGATCTTCAAGCCAAGCGAAGTCACCTCGCTGACCACCCTGAAACTGGCTGAAATCTACACCGCGGCCGGCGTTCCGGATGGCGTGTTCAACGTCCTGACCGGCAGCGGCCGTGAAGTCGGCACCTGGCTGACCGAACACCCGCGCATCGAGAAAGTCTCCTTCACCGGCGGCACCGACACCGGCAAGAAAGTCATGGCCAGCGCTTCGAGCTCTTCGCTCAAGGAAGTCACCATGGAACTGGGCGGCAAATCCCCGCTGATCATTTTCGACGACGCCGACCTCGACCGCGCCGCCGACATCGCGATGATGGCCAACTTCTACAGCTCGGGCCAGGTCTGCACCAACGGCACCCGCGTGTTCGTTCCGACCGCCCTCAAAGGCGCGTTCGAAGCCAAGATCGCCGAGCGCGTTGCCCGCATCCGCATCGGCAACCCGGAAGATGAAAACACCAACTTCGGCCCGCTGGTCAGCTTCGCCCACATGGAAAGCGTGCTCGGCTACATCGCCAAAGGTAAAGAAGAAGGCGCCCGCGTGCTGTGCGGCGGCGACCGTCTGACCGACGGTGAATTCGCCAAGGGTGCCTACGTGGCCCCGACCGTGTTCACTGACTGCACCGACGAAATGACCATCGTCCGTGAAGAAATCTTCGGCCCGGTGATGAGCATCCTCACCTACGACACCGAAGAAGAAGTGATCCGCCGTGCCAACGACACCGACTTCGGCCTGGCCGCGGGCCTGGTGACCAAGAACCTGAACCGCGCCCACCGCGTGATTCATCAGCTGGAAGCCGGTATCTGCTGGATCAACGCCTGGGGCGAGTCCGACGCGAAGATGCCGGTGGGCGGCTACAAGCAGTCGGGCGTGGGCCGTGAAAACGGGATCAGCTCGCTGAACAACTTCACTCGTATCAAATCGGTACAGGTTGAGCTGGGCGACTACGCCTCGGTGTTCTAAAACCTGATTGAGCCTGGCATGGCCCATGTGGCGAGGGGGCTTGCTCCCGTCGGGCTGCGAAGCAGCCCCATGCCAGGTACCGCAGTTCTTTCAGACAGAACTCGAGCGCTGACTTTGCGACTGCTGCGCAGTCGAACGGGAGCAAGCTCCCTCGCCACAAAAGCAGCCTGAACCAACTTTCACGAGGGTGCATTCAATGTCCCAAGAATACGACTACATCATTGTGGGTGCCGGCTCCGCCGGTAACACCCTGGCGACCCGTCTGACCGAAGACGAAGGCGTCACCGTCCTGCTGCTGGAAGCCGGCGGCCCAGACTACCGTTTCGATTTCCGTACCCAGATGCCAGCCGCCCTGGCATTCCCGCTGCAAGGCCGTCGCTACAACTGGGCCTACGAAACCGATCCAGAGCCACACATGGACGGTCGCCGGATGGAGTGCGGTCGCGGCAAAGGCCTCGGCGGTTCCTCGTTGATCAACGGCATGTGCTACATCCGCGGCAACGCGATGGACTACGACAACTGGTCGAAACTGCCGGGCCTGGAAGACTGGACCTACTTGGACTGCCTGCCGTATTTCCGTAAAGCCGAAACCCGCGACATCGGCCCGAACGACTACCACGGTGGCGACGGCCCGGTCAGCGTGACCACGCCAAAGGCCGGCAACAACCCGCTGTTCCACGCGATGGTTGAAGCCGGCGTACAGGCCGGTTACCCACGTACCGAAGACTTGAACGGCTACCAGCAGGAAGGCTTCGGCCCGATGGACCGTACCGTGACGCCAAACGGTCGTCGCGCCAGCACCGCTCGCGGTTACCTGGACACGGCCAAGAAGCGCTCGACGCTGACCATCGTCACCCACGCCCTGACCGACAAAGTCCTGTTCGAAGGCAAGCGCGCCGTCGGCGTGCGTTACCTGATCGGTGCTGCCGAAGAGCGCGTTGAAGCCCGTGCCCGCAAGGAAGTCCTGGTGTGCAGCGGCGCAATCGCTTCGCCGCAACTGCTGCAACGTTCCGGCGTCGGCCCGGCGAAACTGCTGGAAAGCCTCGACATTCCGGTGGTCCACGACCTGCCTGGCGTCGGCGAAAACCTGCAGGATCACCTTGAGCTGTACCTGCAATACGCGTGCACCCAACCGGTCTCGCTGTACCCGTCGCTGCTCTGGTACAACCAGCCGGCCATTGGTGCCGAGTGGCTGTTCAACGGCACCGGCATCGGCGCCAGCAACCAGTTCGAAGCGGGCGGTTTCATCCGTACCCGTGAAGAATTCGATTGGCCGAACATCCAGTATCACTTCCTGCCGGTAGCGATTAACTACAACGGCAGCAACGGTGTGAAAGAGCACGGTTTCCAGGCGCACATGGGTTCCATGCGTTCGCCGAGCCGTGGCCGCGTGCAGCTGAAGTCGAAGAACCCACGGGAATACCCGAGCATCCTCTTCAACTACATGTCTACCGAACAGGACTGGCAGGAATTCCGCGACGGCATCCGCCTGACCCGTGAAATCATGCAACAGCCGGCACTCGACCAATACCGTGGCCGCGAAATCAGCCCGGGCATCGACGTACAGACCGACGAGCAACTGGATAAATTTATCCGTGAGCACGCCGAGACGGCGTTCCACCCGTCCTGCTCGTGCAAGATGGGCACCGACGAGATGGCCGTGGTTGACGCCGAAGGCCGTGTGCATGGCATGCAGGGTCTGCGCGTGGTTGACGCGTCGATCATGCCGATCATCACCACCGGCAACCTGAACGCGCCGACGATCATGATCGCCGAGAAAATCGCCGACAAGATCCGTGGCCGCAAGCCACTGCCGCGCAGCACTGCGGATTACTACGTGGCAGGCGATGCGCCGGTGCGTGGCAAGCCGATGCGTGAAGTGGGTCCTACTGCGCAGTAACTGATGGACCGAGGTGCTCCCTTCGCGAGCAAGCCCGCTCCCACATTTTTGACCGTGTGAACCCGATCAAATGTGGGAGGGGGCTTGCTCCCGAAGAGGCCCGATCTGACACCGCAAGACCTCCCGCCCGCCTACACTTTCCTTGATCAGCTCCCAGCCCAGGCCTACTCTGTTTGCCTGCCCGCGCCGAGCCGCCCACAAGGAAGGCCCCATGTTCGAACACCACGCCACACTCAAAAAGCAGTTCAGTGCCCTGCGCACTACCGCCGAATTCTTTTCCCTGCGCTACGTCCGCGAGTCCGGCCAGTACCTGTCGGTACGCAAGAACGTCGCCGAGCCGCCACACCTCAGCCAGGACGAAGGCGCGATGCTCACCGTGCGCCTCAATGGCGTCGAAGCCTACGCCGCCACCCACGACATTTCCCTGCCCGGCCTGCAAGCCGCCCTTGAGCGCGCCGAACAGCAAGCCCGGCTCATCAAGCCCCACGCCCTGCTCGACCTGCGCGACCAGCCAGTGTCCAGCGACATTGCCGACTACCTGTCGCCGAGCCTCGACCAGCCCTTCCCGTCCCTGAGCGACTGCTACCAACTGCTCGGCGCCGAATCGGCCGCCGTGCCCAAGGACGAGCGCCTGGTGAACTGGGAAGTCAGCCTGGGCACCACCCACGTCGAACAGATCTACCTCAACAGCGCCGGCGCCGAACTGCGCCAGGCCCAGCGGTTTGTGTTCCCGGGTGTCAACGTCACGGCCTACGACGGCAATGACAGCCAGACCCGCACCCTGGGCGGCACCAACTTCGGCCAGCAAGGCGGCTTTGACGTGATCAGCCGCTTCGGCCTGGTGGGCGCCGCGCCGCAGATTGCCGACCAGGCGCTGCAACTGCTGCTGGCCCCGAACACACCCCAGGGCCCGCGCGACCTGCTGCTGATGCCCGACCAGATGATCCTGCAAATCCACGAATCCATCGGCCACCCGCTGGAACTCGACCGCATCCTGGGCGACGAGCGCAATTACGCCGGCACCAGCTTCGTCAAGGCCAGCGATTTCGGTCACCTGCAATACGGCTCCAACCTGCTGAACGTGACCTTCGACCCGGACATTCCCGAGCAGCTCGCCAGCTATGGGCATGACGACGATGGCACGAAGGCCAGCAAACAATTCCTGATCCGCGAAGGCTTGCTGCTCAAGCCGTTGGGCGGTGCGTTGTCGCAATACCGCTCCGGCATGCAAGGCGTGGCCAACAGCCGCGCCTGCAGCTGGAACCGCGCGCCGATCGACCGCATGGCCAACCTGAATATCGAGGCCGGCGACCAGAACATGGCGCAGCTGATTGGCGGCATCGAGAACGGCATCCTGATGTCCACCAACCGTTCGTGGTCGATTGACGATGCACGCAACAAATTCCAGTTTGGCTGCGAGTGGGGCCAGTTGATTGAAAACGGCGAACTCAAAGGCGTGGTAAAGAACCCCAACTACCGGGCGATTTCCGCGCAGTTCTGGCGCAACCTCAGCGCCGTCGGCGACGCCAGCACCTTCAAGGTGCTGGGCACGCCGAACTGCGGCAAGGGCGAACCCAACCAGGTGATCCGCGTCGGCCATGCCTCACCGGCGTGTGTGTTCAGCAACGTGGACGTGTTCGGGGGAGACGCCTGATGAATAATTTCAAAGCCTTGGTGGATTGGCTCAAGCAGGCCATCACCGACCACGAACAATTCCACCTCGGCTACGCCGACGAGTCCTCCGAGTTTGTGCGTTTCAACCACGGCAAAGTGCGCCAGGCCGGCCAGGTGCAACAGGCCAGCCTGAACCTGAAGCTGATCAACGACGGGCGCCACGCCGACCTCGGTATCACCCTGGCGGGCGAGCCTGAACTGGATCGCCAGCGCCTGGCCGACGGCCTGCAACAACTGCGCGAGACCTTGCCGTTGTTGCCGCAGGATCCGTACCTGCTGCTCAACCACAACGCCTGGCAAAACAAGGACCAGCAGGACCGACCGCTGCCGGACCTGGCGCAGGTGCTGGAAGCAATCAGCCTGGCCGCTGAAGGTGTGGACATGGTCGGCTTCTACGCCGCCGGCCCTATCAGCCGTGGTTTCGCCAGCTCATCAGGCGCCTTCGGCTGGCATCAGGCCAACAGTTTCAACTTCGACTTCAGCCTGTTCCACGCCAACGGTGAAGCGGTGAAAGCCAGCTACGCCGGCAACGATTGGGACAGCGTGGCCTTCGCCCAGCGTTTCAAGCAGGCCCGTGAGCAACTGGAATACCTTGGTCGCCCGCTGCACCCGCTGGCACCGGGGCAATATCGCGCCTACCTTGCCCCGGCGGCCATGGAAGAAATCATCAGCATGCTCACCTGGGGCGGGTTTTCCGCCCAGGCCATCGCCAGCAAAGGCAGCCCGTTGCAACGGTTGTATGGCGGTGATCAGTCGTTGAGCCCGCTGGTGACCCTGGACGAACAGGTCAGCGGCTCCCTGAGTTCGGCGTTTTCCCGTGACGGCTATCCGCGCAGTGATGTGAAGCTGATCAATGCCGGCAAGGCTGAAGGCCAATTGGTGAACTCCCGCAGTGCTGCCGAATACGGCTTGAGCACCAATGGCGCCAGCGGCGATGAATCTCCCAGCGCCCTGCAGATGGCGGCCGGCAACCTGGCCCAGGCCGATATCCTCAAGCAACTGGGTACCGGTTTGTACATCAGCAACCTGTGGTACCTGAACTACTCCGACCAGCCCGCCGCACGCCTGACCGGCATGACCCGCTTCGCCACGTTCTGGGTCGAAGACGGCGAGATCAAGGCGCCGGTCAGCACCATGCGTTTTGATGACAGCGTGTACAGCCTGCTGGGCTCGCAACTGGAAGCGCTGACCGCTGATCGGGAATTGCTGCTGTCGGCGAGTACGTATAGCCAGCGCAATACGTCATCCAATCTGCTGCCGGGGGCGCTGGTAAAACGCCTGACCCTGACCTTATAAGCAACGCAAAACCCATGTGGGAGCGGGCTTGCTCGCGAATGCGGCGTGTCAGCCACTACATCTGTGACTGAGGCACCGCATTCGCGAGCAAGCCCGCTCCCACAGTTGATCGCATTCCACATTTTGATTCGGTTCATCCTCAAAGCCCCACTCCAGACACCTGGCCGTCCGGCCAGTTGTCGCTCGCGAAAAACCTCGTTATAAAGGTTGGTGGCACCTAGCCACGTCCGCGCGGTAAAAAAACTCAAACAACACCCCGCCGTCCTCAACCCACTTGCACGCAAGTGATGCACGACCTTGCCCGGGATAGGGCAAGCTGGAGCGTTGACATGAACCATGGAAGTTTTGTCATTGAAAAGCTGTTCAAGCACTACAACGTTCACGTAGAGCAGCTTGGTAACAACCCAGAGAAGAAAACCGTGCTGTTGGTCAACGGCGCGCTGTCCACCACCCGCTCGTTTGCACGCACCAGCAAGTGCCTGTCCGAGCACTTCAATGTGCTGATGTTCGACCTGCCGTTCTCCGGCTATTCACGCCCGCACAACACCGACCTCGACCTTGTGACCAAGGACGATGAAGTGCAGATCCTGCGCGCTCTGGTGGAACGCTTTGAGGTCAACCACCTGGTGTCTGCCTCATGGGGCGGGATTTCCACGCTGCTGACCCTCGCCCATAACCCGCCGTCGATTGAAAGCTCGGTGGTGATGGCACTGGCGCCCAACCTCAACCAGGCCATGCTCGAATACGTAGAGCGGGTGCGCGTGCTGATCGAGGCCGATGACAAATCCGCCGTCGGCCATCTGCTGAATGAAACCGTGGGCAAATACCTGTCGCCCCGGCTCAAGCGCAACAACCACCGGCACCTGTCGACCATGGCCACCACCGAGTATCGCCAGGCACGCTTCCATATCCATCAGGTGCTGGCGCTGGGTGACGGCAACTACCTGCCGCAACTGACCCGGATCGAAACCCCGGTGCACTTCCTCAACGGCGTGCTGGACGAGTACACCCCGGCAGACGAAGCCCAACTGTTCAAGAAATACGTAGGCCGCAGCAGCTTCGCCACCGCCGAACACACCGGCCATTTGCTCGACCTGGAATCCCGCGAAGCGGCCCTGGCCGTGCACCGCGCGCTGATTGATTTCCTGGTGGGCAAACACGTGGCGTTGTCAGATATAGACGAAGGGCCAGTGGGAAAAGGAGCTGCCGATGGCGCATAATCGCCGACACATAGGCTGCTAACAAAAAGGTAACTCATGCCGAATCGCGCCCCTCTCGATGCCAAGACCGCCCGCTGGCTACCCTGGGTGGTAGCGATTGCCTTCTTCATGCAGTCGCTGGATGGGACGATTCTCAACACCGCCTTGCCGGCCATGGCTCGAGACCTGGCGGAGAACCCCTTGCGCATGCAAGGCGTAGTGATTGCCTACATGCTCACCGTGGCCTTGCTGATTCCCGCCTCGGGCTGGGTGGCCGACCGCTTCGGCACCAAGAAGATCTTCTTCGGCGCGATCATGCTGTTCAGCATTGGCTCATTGCTCTGCGCACTCTCCAGCACGCTGACCATGCTGGTGGGCGCCCGGGTGATCCAGGGCCTGGGCGGTGCGTTGATGTTGCCGGTGGGCAGGCTGGTGGTGCTGCGCGCCTACCCACGTTCGGAGCTGGTGCGCATCATGGGTTTCATCACCATTCCCGGGCTGCTGGGCCCGCTGCTCGGCCCGACCATGGGCGGCTGGATGGTGCAATACCTGACCTGGCACTGGATCTTCCTGATCAACCTGCCGGTGGGCATCATCGGCTGCTACGCCGTCTGGAAATTCATCCCCGACCTGCGCGGCAGCGAACGTACGCGGTTCGACGGCGTGGGTTTCCTGCTGTTCGGCGCGGCGATGGTGCTGATCACTATCGCCATGGAAGGCCTCGGCGAATTGCACCTGCCGCACCTGCGGGTGATGTTGCTGCTGTTCGGCGGCCTCGCGTGCCTGGCGGCTTACTGGCTGCGCGCCGGGCATATCGACAACCCGCTGTTCTCGCCGGTGCTGTTCAAGACCCGGACCTTTGCGGTGGGCATCCTCGGCAACCTGTTCGCTCGCCTGGGCAGCGGCGCGTTGCCGTTCCTGGTGCCGCTGTTGCTGCAGGTGGCGCTCGGTTACTCACCGTCCGAAGCCGGGATGAGCATGCTGCCACTGGCGGCGGCGGCGATGTTTGCCAAGTCCATCGCCCGGCCGCTGATCGAGCGCCTGGGCTACCGCGTGGTGCTGACCGGCAACACCCTGGCGCTGGGCATCATGCTGGCGAGCATGGGCCTGGTCAGCGAACACACGCCCTACCCGCTGCTGCTGAGCATGCTGGCGATCCTCGGGGCGATCAACTCGCTGCAATTCACCGCGATGAACACCGTGACCCTGATCGACCTCGACGACGCCCAGGCCAGCAGCGGCAACAGTTTGCTGTCGGTGGTGGCGCAGTTGTCCCTGAGCCTTGGGGTGGCCTGCGCCGGTGCGCTGCTGGGTGGTTTTACCGCCGAAGTGGGCAACGACGGGGTCGACACGGTGCTTGGGGCGTTCCAGTTGACCTTCGTCACCGTGGGCATCATGGCGATGCTGGCGGCGGCGATCTTCCTGCAATTGTCGCCAAAAGACGGCAAACGCGTGGTCAGCCGTGAGCACGACATTGAGCATTAACAGGCTTCTCGTCTAGAACTTGCAGGGAAAATCCCACGAGGCTGGTACACTGCGCGACATTTTGTTTTGCAGAGCCAGTCCCGTGACTACCATCGCCACCGCTTTTAATACTTTGCCCCTGTCCGCCGCCATGCTGGCTAACCTCGACTCGCTGGGTTATGTCGAGATGACGCAGATCCAGGCGCAAAGCTTGCCGGTGATCCTCAAAGGGCTGGACCTGATTGCCCAGGCCAAGACCGGCAGCGGCAAGACCGCAGCCTTCGGCATCGGCCTGCTGAACCCGATCAACCCGCGCTACTTCGGCTGCCAGGCACTGGTCATGTGCCCGACCCGCGAGCTGGCTGACCAGGTGGCCAAGGAAATCCGTCGCCTGGCCCGCGCCGAAGACAACATCAAGGTGCTGACCCTGTGCGGCGGCGTGTCCCTCGGCCCGCAGATCGCTTCCCTGGAGCACGGCGCCCACGTCATCGTTGGCACCCCGGGCCGCATCCAGCAGCACCTGCGCAAGGGTTCGCTGGTTTTGGACGGCTTGAACACGCTGATCCTCGATGAAGCCGACCGCATGCTCGACATGGGCTTCTACGACGCCATCGAAGACATCATCAGCAAGACCCCGGCCCGCCGCCAGACCCTGCTGTTCTCGGCCACCTACCCGGTGAGCATCAAGCAGCTGGCCTCGAAATTCATGCGCGCGCCGCAACAGGTCAAGGCCGAAGCGTTCCACTCGGACGATCAGATCGAGCAGCGCTTCTACGAGATTTCTCCGGAAGAGCGCATGGACGCGGTGACCAAGGTCCTGGCGCATTTCCGCCCGGCGTCTTGCGTAGCCTTCTGCTTCACCAAGCAGCAAGTGCAGGAAACCGTGGATCACCTGACCGCCAAGGGCATCTCCGCCGTTGGCCTGCATGGCGACCTGGAACAGCGCGACCGTGACCAGGTACTGGCGATGTTCGCCAACCGCAGTACGTCGGTACTGGTCGCCACCGACGTGGCTGCCCGTGGCCTGGACATTGATGCACTGGACATGGTGATCAACGTCGAACTGGCCCGCGACTCGGAAATCCACATCCACCGCGTGGGCCGTACCGGTCGCGCGGGTGAGACTGGCATCGCTATCAGCCTGGTTGCCCCGTCTGAAGCCCACCGCGCCCAGGCCATCGAGCAGTTGCAGAAGTCGCCGCTGAACTGGGACCAACTGGACAACCTCAAGCCGCAAAGCGGCGGCCCGTTGCTGCCGGTGATGAGCACCCTGTGCATTGCCGCCGGCCGTAAAGACAAGGTTCGCCCGGGCGACATCCTTGGCGCACTGACCGGTGAAGCCGGGATTCCGGGGGCCCAGGTCGGCAAGATCGCGATCTTTGATTTCCAGGCGTTCGTGGCCGTTGAACGCGGGATCGCCAAGCAGGCGCTGCAGCGTTTGAATGACGGCAAGATCAAAGGCCGTTCGTTGCGCGTGCGTATCCTGTAAAGATCTCAAGCTATACCGAGATCAAAAATGTGGGAGCGGGCTTGCTCGCGAATGCGGTATATCAGTCGACAGATTCGGTGACTGACACTCCGCATTCGCGAGCAAGCCCGCTCCCACATTTGACTGTATTCCAATTCAGAATTTGTATGAGGACATGGCTGTGCGCTCGACCGAAGTTGTGATCATTGGCGCCGGCGCCGCAGGCTTGATGTGTGCGCTGACCGCCGCCGGGCGTGGGCGCAAGGTGATGTTGATCGACCACGCGAACAAGGCCGGCAAAAAGATCCTGATGTCCGGCGGTGGCCGCTGCAACTTCACCAATATGTACACGGAGCCTGCCAACTTCCTCTCCCACAACGCGCACTTCTGCAAGTCCGCCCTGGCCCGCTACACCCAGTGGGATTTCATCGGGCTGGTGGCCAAGCACGGCGTGCCGTACCACGAGAAAAAACTCGGCCAGCTGTTCTGCGACAACAAGTCCAGCGACATCCTCGGGATGCTGCTGGATGAGTGCATCCAGGTCGGCGTGAGCATGCACCTGGACACCTCGGTGCAGGAGATTGCCAAGGTCGATGGCGGCTATCAGTTGCAAACCACCCTGGGTGAGTTGCGCTGCGAATCACTGGTGATCGCCACCGGCGGGCTGTCGATCCCGACCCTGGGGGCCACCGGCTTTGGTTACCAGGTCGCCAAGCAGTTCGGCCATGAACTGCTGCCAACCCGCGCCGGGCTGGTGCCGTTCACCATCACCGACCAGCTCAAGGAATTGTGCGGCGAGCTGTCCGGTACGTCCGTGGATTGCCTGGTGAGCTGCAACGACCAAAGCTTTCGCGAGAACATCCTGTTTACCCACCGTGGCCTGAGCGGGCCGGCGATCCTGCAGATTTCCTCCTACTGGGAACCCGGCGACACCGTGGAAATCAACCTGCTGCCCGACCACGACGCCCACACCTGGCTGCAAGCGCAACAGGTGGAGCGCCCGAACAGCGAGCTGAAAACCCTGCTGGGTGAGATCTTCACCAAGAAGATGGCCAACCTGCTGGCCGAAACCTGGTTCGTTTCCAAGCCGATGAAGCAGTACACCCACGCCGAGATTGCCGACATCGCCGGCAAACTGGGGAGCTGGCAACTGGTGCCGGCGGGTACTGAAGGCTATCGCACCGCCGAGGTCACCCTGGGTGGCGTGGACACCCGGGAAGTCTCGTCCAAGACCATGGAATCCCTGAAAAGCCCTGGTTTGTACTTCATCGGCGAAGTGTTGGATGTGACCGGTCACCTGGGCGGGTTCAATTTCCAGTGGGCGTGGGCCTCCGGTTATGCCGCTGCCCAATTTGCCTGACGGAACCCGGTAAAAAATGTGGGGGCGGGCTTGCTCGCGAAGGCGGAGTGTCAGCTAATACATCAGTGACTGATACACCGCCTTCGCGAGCAAGCCCGCTCCCACATTTGGTTCGTGGTGTGCTTGGAAGTAATGACTGGAATAAATTTTGCTCTCAGATGTGATCGCCACGCTTGCCGTGGCGTCATTACTGGCTCAATTTAGCGGCATCGTCCCGGAAGACCCCAGACTTCATGTCATCGACCTCCTTCAAGCAGTCCATGCGGCGCCTTTGGGCACTGGATAAGTTCAGTTACAGCGTACGGGTATTCATCGCCCTGACCGGCAGCATGGCGCTGTGCTGGTACCAGAATGAAATGGCGCTGCTGATCCCGCTGTTCCTGGGGATTATCGCCAGCGCCCTGGCCGAGACCGATGACAACTGGCAAGGCCGGCTCAACGCCCTGGCCGTGACACTGGTGTGCTTCAGCACTGCGGCACTGTCCGTCGAACTGCTTTTCCCATATCCCTGGATCTTCGCGATCTTCCTGGCGCTCTCCAGCTTCGGCCTGACCATGCTCGGTGCCCTCGGCGAGCGTTATGGAGCGATCGCTTCGGCCACCCTGATTCTCTCGGTCTACACCATGATCGGCGTGGACCAGCGCGGTGGCGCCGTCACCGACTTCTGGCATGAACCCTTGCTGCTGGTGGCCGGCGCCGCGTGGTATGGCGCGCTGTCGGTGTTGTGGCAGGTGCTGTTTTCCAACCAGCCGGTGCAGCAGAGCCTGGCGCGACTGTTTCGCGAGCTGGGGCGTTACCTCAAGCTCAAGTCGTCACTGTTCGAACCGATCCGCCAACTGGATGTGGAAGCGCGGCGCCTGGAACTGGCGCAGCAGAACGGCCGCGTGGTGGCAGCACTGAACGCCGCCAAAGAGATCATCCTGCACCGGGTCGGCAATGGTCGCCCGGGCTCCAAGGTCAGCCGCTACCTCAAGCTGTACTTCCTGGCCCAGGACATCCACGAGCGCGCCAGTTCCTCGCACTACCCTTACAACGCCCTCGCCGAAGCCTTCTTCCACAGCGACGTGCTGTTCCGCTGCCAGCGCCTGCTGCGCCAGCAAGGCAAAGCCTGCCAGACCCTGGCCGAATCGATCCAGATGCGCCAGCCGTTCGTTTATGACGACAGCTTTGCCGAAGCCCTGGGCGACCTGAATGCCTCCCTAGAACACCTGCGCATCCAGAGCAACCCGGCCTGGCGCGGCCTGCTGCGCTCCCTGCGCGCCCTGGCCGCCAACCTGTCGACCCTGGACCGCCTGCTGGGCGACGCCGCCAACCCCGACAGCCTGGCCGATGCCACCGACAGCAGCCTGCTGGACCGTGCACCGCGCAACCTCAAGGAAATGTGGACACGCCTGCGCACGCAGTTGACGCCGACTTCGTTGCTGTTCCGCCATGCCCTGCGCCTGCCCCTGGCGCTGAGTATCGGCTACTGGATGGTGCACTTGATTCACCCGTCCCAAGGCTATTGGATCATCCTCACCACGCTGTTCGTGTGCCAGCCAAACTACGGCGCCACCCGACGCAAGCTGGGCCAGCGGATCATCGGCACGGCCATCGGCCTGACCATCGCCTGGGCGCTGTTCGACCTGTTCCCCAACCCGCTGATCCAGTCGATGTTCGCCATCGCCGCGGGCCTGGTGTTCTTTATCAACCGCACCACGCGCTACACCCTGGCGACTGCCGCGATCACGCTGATGGTGCTGTTCTGCTTCAACCAGGTGGGCGACGGCTACGGGCTGTTCCTGCCACGGCTGTTCGATACCTTGCTCGGCAGCCTGATCGCCGGACTGGCGGTGTTCCTGTTCCTGCCGGACTGGCAGGGCCGGCGCCTGAACAAGGTGCTGGCCAATACCCTGACCTGCAACAGCATCTACCTGCGCCAGATCATGCAGCAGTACGCCGCGGGCAAAAGCGACGACCTGGCTTACCGCCTCGCCCGGCGCAATGCCCACAACGCCGACGCCGCGCTGTCCACCACCCTGGCGAACATGCTGATGGAGCCGGGGCATTTCCGTAAGGAAGCGGACGTGGGGTTCAGGTTCCTGGTGCTGTCCCACACGCTGCTCAGCTACCTGTCGGGGCTGGGCGCCCACCGGGAAACCCAACTGCCGGCGGAAGTGCGCGAGCACTTGATCGAAGGCGCCGGGAAGACGCTGGCGGCGAGCATCGACGAGATCGCCACGGGGCTGGCGAACAAGCAGCCAATTGCGATTCAGAGTGATGCCGAGGAAGCCTTGGCAGTGGATCTGGAGCAGATGCCGGATGAGATTGATGAAGGGCAGCGGCTGGTGCAGACGCAATTGGCGCTGATCTGCCGGCAACTGGGGCCGTTGCGCACGTTGGCGGCTCACCTGATCAAAGATACCAGCGAAGCCTGAACCCTCTTCGCGAGCAAGCCCGCTCCCACATTCGGCCGAGCTCCACCTTTGGAATGCGGTCGAATGTGGGAGCGGGCTTGCTCGCGAAGGGGCCATTAGCCTCACTACATCCCGTGCTGCTTCATCAACCGCGCATAACTGCCATCTGCCTTCATCCTGGCAATCTCCCGATCAAACCCGGCAACAATCTGCTGATGCTGAGGATTTTTCAGGCTAACCAGAATGTGAAGGCTGTTTTCGCTCAGCGGCACCGGCAAAAACTCCACCGCGTTGCGCACGGTGGCGGACTCTCGAGCCAGGTAGTAGCGGGCGACGAATTCGTCCTCCAGCGTCAGCCGCACCCGCTGCGCCGCCAGCATGCGCACGGCCATGGCGAAGTTATGCACCGGGACTTTCTGCAATTGCGGATCGGCATCGAACGCCGCTGAATAGGCATAGCCACGCACCACCGCGACGGGGTAGTCGTGCAACTGCTCCAGGTTCTGGTAGTCGATGGGATCGTCGCGGCGCTTGAGAAACAGCACCCGGTTGAGCAGGTATTCGCCGGAAAACTGCCCCAGCTGAGTACGCGCATCGTCGTACCAGGCGTTCACCAATACGTCGTAACGCCCATCGCCCACACCCATCAGGGCGCGGGCCCAGGGCACCTGTTCAAACTCACTGGCATAGCCGGCACGGGCCAGGGCGGTGGTCACGATGTCGGTGGCCAAACCACCATTGACCAGGGTGGCGTCAGTGAACGGCGGCCAGGCATCCGCCACCAGTCGCAAGCGTTCTGCCGCCACCGCCTGGGCCAGCAACAACAAACCGATCAAAGCAACGGCACGAGAAAATCGCGGCATGCTCAAGTCCTTGGCGGGCATTCTATGGCCTGACCTCTGGGGCAACCCGAGGATTTAACAGTAGCTCATCAATGAGCCTGTACTGCAGATTACACAAAGACGACAGCGTCGCACGCAGAGAATGATGGCAAATTGATCTCACTCACAAAAAAACCGCAATTTAGACACTCGCCTCCCGCGCGCTTACTATCCTGACCAGACAATCAGCCGAGAGAACACCATGACAGTCGAATGGGTCTGCAAACACCACAGTGACCTGGGCAAGGAGCAGCTGTACGCCATTTTGCGCCTGCGCTCGGAGGTCTTCGTGGTCGAGCAGAAATGCGTGTACCAGGACATCGACGGCCAGGACCTGGACGGTGATACCCATCACCTGATGGCCTGGGATGATGGTCAACTGCAGGCCTACCTGCGCCTGCTGGATCCTGAATCACAGGGTGGTGATGTGGTGATCGGCCGGGTGATCGTTGCGCCGAGCGCGCGGGGTACCGGGCTGGGCCACCAGATGATGGATGAGGCCCTCAGGCAGGCAGAGAAACAGTGGCCCGACGTGCCGATCTATCTGTCGGCCCAGGCGCATTTGCAGGGGTATTACGGGCGGTACGGGTTTGTGGTGGCGGGTGAGGAATACCTTGAGGATGACATTCCACATATAGGCATGCGCCGGGCATGAGGGCCTCTTCGCGAGCAAGCCCGCTCCCACATTTGACCGAGTTCCACCTTTGGAATGCGGTCGAATGTGGGAGCGGGCTTGCTCGCGAAGGCGTCAGCCCGGTCACCACAAGCCTTCAGGGGTAATCCAACACCTGTTTAATGCTCGCCAGGTTCGCCTCGATCCAGCGCCGATCAATCGCGCCCCAATCACGAATCCGATAGCGCCCGGCATGATTGCGGGCCCCGTCTTCCTGTTCAAACTCACACACAATATCCAGGTCCGCCAACGCCGCAATCGTGTCCTGTGCAGTACGCCGGGGCATGCCCGTCACCTCGGTCAGTGCCGGCACGCTGCTGGCCAGCTGGCTATCAATCAGGTACGCCACATACAGGCGCCGGTAGAAGCTGCTTTTGGTCTTGCTCACATCCATGCTCGATCGCCTTTGAAGGTCAGGGCTTGCCCTGCAGGTCCCGCCAGGTCAGGTACACCCGCAGGTCGAATTCCACCTGATGGTAGCCCGGCAACATGTATTCACAGAGTTTGTAGAACGCCTTGTTGTGGTCCGATTCCTTGAAGTGCGCCAGTTCGTGTACCACGATCATGCGCAGAAATTCCGGCGCGGCTTCCTTGAACAGCGAGGCGATACGGATTTCTTTCTTCGACTTGAGGTTGCCACCCTGCACCCGGGAGATGGTGGTGTGCAGGCCGAGGGCGCGGTGGGTCAGGTCCAGGCGGTTGTCGAACAACACCTTGTCGATGGCCGGGGCGTTGCGCAGGTGTTCCTGCTTCAGGGCCTGGGCGTAGTTGTACAGTGCTTTGTCGCTCTGCACGCCATGCCGTTCGGGGTAGCGCTGGGTCAGGTAGTCGCCGAGTTGGTCCTTGGCAATCAACTGGCGCACTTGCTCCTGCAATGCTGGGGGGTAGGCCTGGAGGTATTTCAGCGCGGTCATGGGGTCAACAACGGGTATTTGAATGGGCGCCAGTGTAGCGAATTCAGCGGGCCGCTGCGCGCAGGCGCCAGTCGGCAATTTCATCCGCGATCAACGGCGGCGCCACCTGCGGGCCCTGGATGAACTGGCAGCCGTTGGCCTTGAGCCATTCAACTTGCTCCTGGGTCTCGACGCCTTCGGCAATCACCAGCAGATCAAAATGCCGGCACAATTCGATAATGCTGCGCGCCATCGCCGCGTCCCGGGATGAACCCGGCAGGCGGGCGATCAGCTTCGGGTCGAGCTTTAGGGTGTCGAATTCCAGGTCCCGCAGGTGGGCCAGGGAGCAGTTGCCCGCGCCGAAATCATCCAGGGCAATCCGCACGCCGGCCCGGCGCAACAGCTTGAGCTGCTTGGTGGACTCATCCAGATTGTGCATCAGGCTTTCTTCACTGATCTCCACCTCAAGCTGCCGGCCTTGCAACCCATGTCGCTCCAGCACCTGCTGCAGCTGGCTGGCCAGGTTCGGCATATTGAACTGGCTGCTGCTCAAGCTCACGCTCAGGACCAACTCATCGTTGAACACCCCTGCCCATGCCTGCCGCTGGGCGGCCACCTGCTGGTAGATCCAGGTGCTCAACTGGCTGATCAGCCGCGCCTCTTCGAGCAACGGCAGAAACAGCCCCGGCGGCACATCGCCGACACTCGGGTGCTGCCAGCGCAGCAGCGCTTCGACGCCCCGCAGATGGCCGTCGTGCAACGACACCTGCGGCTGGTACACCAGGGTGAAATCCTTGCTGTCGATGGCGCTGCGTACGCTGTCTTCGAGCATCAGGCGCGAGCGGGCCCGGCCGTTCATTTCCTGGTCGTAGTAGCGATATTGCTGACGCCCGGCGCGCTTGGCCTCGTACATCGCGACGTCGGCCGCGCGCAGCAGGCCGTTGAGGTCCGAGCCGCAGTCCGGGAAAGTGGCGATGCCGATACTGACGCCCAGCATCACATCCAGACCGTCGACCTGCTGACAGATCGACACCCGTTCGATCAGTTTTTCCGCAATCTTGGCCGCCTGCTCCGGAAATTCCAGCTCCAGCAGCGCGGTGAATTCATCCCCGCCCATGCGCCCGAGAATGTCGTAGGAGCGCAGGCACGCCTTCAACTGTTCCGAGACCCAGCGCAGCACGCGGTCTCCGGCGTCGTGGCCGAGGGAATCGTTGACCCGCTTGAACCCGTCCAGGTCCAGGTACAGCAGCACCAGCGACTGCTCGTTACGCTCGCTGCGCAACAGCACATTCTCCACCGACTGGTGAAACCCACGCCGATTGAGCAGGCCCGTCAGCGGGTCGGTGACGGCCTGGAACTCCAGTTGCTGATGCAGATGGCGCACCTCGGACATGTCCAGCACCGTGACCACCATGGCTTTCTGCTCGGCCGGCAGCGGGGCGCACGACATCGCCACGGGCAACTGCTGGCCGGGTGCGGTGCGCAAGATGGCGTCGTGCAGGCGCCAGGTTTCGCCACGTTTGTAGCCTTCATATAAGGCAGAATCGGACCACCCAGGCACATGGGGCTTCTGTAGGAAGTCCAGGAACTCGGCACCCTGGATCTCGGCGACCGGCGCATTGATCAGCCGCGAAATCGCCGGGTTGGCGTAGCTGATCACGCCGTCTTCGCCCACCACCAGGATGCCTTCGGCGGCATTGTCGAGCACCGAGGCATTGAAGGCCCGGGCCGATTCCAGATCGTGACTCAGGCGCTGCAAGGCACGGCGGTTGCGCTGGTGCTCCAGCAGGGCCTGGACCTTGGGCTTGAGGATATTCGGGTCGAAGGGTTTCAGCAGGTAGTCGATCGCACCGCTGGCATAGCCTTCCAGCATCGCCGCTGGCGATTGGGCGTGAGCGCTGAGAAAGATGATCGGGGTCAGTTGCGTGCGCTGGCTGCCGCGCATCAGCCGGGCCACCTCGAACCCGTCCATGCCGGGCATCATCACATCCAGCAACACCAGGTCGACGTCGTGTTCGAGCAGCAATCCCAGGGCTTCCACCCCGGAGGCCGCCGTCACCACATGCCAATCTTCACGCTGCAATAGCGCACGCATGCTGATCAGGTTTTCGGGATAGTCATCGACCACCAAAAGCACTGAACAACCATCGCGAGGCTTGATTGGAGCGCATTCCATTGCTGCTTCTCTTTCGTCGGAGTCATTCCGGTCATTTTTGCGACAAAACCGGATAAACAATAAGGGCTCACTCTAGCCCTGGATCCCATAAAGCAGAAGCCACGACGGTGCCATCATTGCGCCAAAGCCCAGACAACCGACTAACGGTCAGTGTCTACAGCCCGCGGTTTACGGGAAACATGGCTTTTTGACATTTCATTGGCGCCAACAATCCGCCACAAAGCCATTAACAATCCATTTCGAGCCACCTATAAAGAAAGTGCCGGCTCCCGAGCCAAGGCCTTCTCTCCCCGTTAAAGGCGTATTCAATGATTGATCTGTCCACCTGGAACCTGAGCATCCCCGTCGGCTCCCCGCCCTCGACCATCGACACGCCGAAACTGCTCAGCGGGTTCAAGGACCAATACTTCCAGGCCGAAGGCAGCAGCGTGCAATTCTGGACCCCGGTGACCGGCACGCGTACCGAGAACGCCGTTTACCCTCGCAGCGAACTGCGGGAAACCTACGCCGACGGCCGCCTGCGCAACTGGCTGTACAGCGACGCCGACAATTTCCTGCGTGCCACGTTGTCGGTCAACAAGGTGCCGTCGTCCGGCAAGGTGGTGATCGGTCAAATCCACGCCTACGAAAGCCAGAAGCCACTGATCAAGGTCGAATACCAATACAAGGAAAAAACCCAGACCGGCAACATCGTCGCCAAGGTGCGCATGCGCCCTGACGAGTCGGAAGGTCGGGTGATCATCGTCGCCGAGAACGTACCGCTGGACCGCGACTTCACCTACGTCATCCACCTGAACAAGGCCGGCCTGCTGAGCGTCGACGCCGCCAACGGGCAGTGGAACGAACGCATCGGCGCTGCGTGGGGCAAACAGCCGCTGTACTTCAAGGCCGGCGCCTACGTGCAGGACAACAGCGGCAACAGCAAGGAAGGCGCCCGCGTGACGTTTGCCAAGCTGGACATTGATCACGACTGAAGCTGATTCGCTTCAGCGACCGGTCCCACGACGCTTTAGGACAGAACCGCGACCCAGGGTCTCGACTTTCTTGTAGGACAATCCGAGTATGGCGCCGCGCACGCGCACTACCCCCTACAAGAAAGTCATGGAGACTGCCCAATGCCCTTTTCCCGCACCCTGCTCGCCCTCTCTATGGGCATGGCACTGCTGCAAAACCCGGCCTTCGCCGCCCCGCCCCTCTCGATGGCCGACGGGGTGGCCCAGGTCAATATCCAGGACAGCAACGCCTGGGTCGAAATCAACAAGGTCGCCTTCGAAAACAATATCCGCACCCTGCAAGCCAGCCTCGCTGACAAGTCGAAAATCTGCGCCGTGCTCAAGGCGGATGCCTACGGTCACGGCATCGGTTTACTGATGCCCTCGGTGATCAAACTGGGCGTGCCCTGCGTCGGCATCGCCAGCAACGAAGAAGCCCGCGTGGTCCGTGAAAGCGGCTTCAAGGGCCAACTGATCCGCGTACGCACCGCCGCCCTGAGCGAGCTGGAAGCTGCGTTGCCGTATAACGTCGAAGAGCTGGTGGGCAATCTGGACTTCGCCGTGCGCGCCAGCCTGATCGCCGAAAACCACGGCCGCCCACTGGTCGTGCACCTGGGCCTGAACTCCAGCGGCATGAGCCGCAACGGTGTGGAAATGACCACCGCCCAGGGCCGCCGCGACGCCGTAGCCATTACCAAGGTGCCAAACCTGCAGGTGACGGCGATCATGACCCACTTCGCCGTTGAAGACGCCGCCGACGTGCGCACCGGCCTCAAGGCGTTCAACGAACAAGCCAACTGGCTGATCAACGTCGCCCAGCTCGACCGCAGCAAAATCACCCTGCACGCCGCCAACTCCTTCGCCACCCTGGAAGTGCCCGAGTCGCGGCTGGACATGGTTCGTCCGGGCGGCCTGCTGTTTGGCGATACCGTACCGTCGTTCACCGAATACAAGCGGGTGATGCAGTTCAAATCCCACGTGGCGTCCGTCAACAGCTACCCGAAAGGCAACACCGTAGGCTACGACCGCACCTACACCCTGGCGCGGGATTCGAAACTGGCGAACATCACCGTGGGTTATTCCGACGGCTATCGCCGGGCGTTTACCAACAAAGGCATCGTGCTGATCAACGGGCACCGGGTGCCGGTGGTGGGCAAGGTGTCGATGAACACCCTGATGGTCGATGTCACCGACGTGCCGACCGTGAAGAGCGGCGATGAGGTGGTGTTGTTCGGCAAGCAGGGCGCGGTGGAGACCAGCCAGGCGGAGGTTGAAGACATCAACGGTGCGTTGCTGGCGGATCTGTATACGGTGTGGGGTAACTCGAATCCGAAGGTGCTGGTGGAGAACTAAGTCTCCTCACATCTCGTAGGCACTGTCCTATGGACCCAAGGATCATTCGGTGATTAACACAATCAATTAAACAACACTTATCCCTGTGGGAGCTGGCGGTGCGACGATTCGACTTGCCCGCGATGGCGGTGTATCAGCCAACTTATTCTTCGACTGGCACACCGCCATCGCGGGCAAGCCCGGCTCCCACAGGGGTCCTGTGCCCTACAGGGCCGTTGCAGTGAATCGGAGCGCCGCTTATAGTTCGCCCCGTCGCCGGCATTGAACGGCGATAGGGTTTCGCAGCCCTACAGAGTTAATACCGTACCCGTCAAAATACGACATAGGCAGTCCTGCCAATGCTCGGCTTTTTATGGCGGTTGTACGTGGGAGACCTTCGGGTCTGCCGGGTCTTAACTCCTCGGTCTGCGAACCCGCGTACAGCTGCCACCCTATTTGTTTCGCAGCAAACGGTGGCCAATTTTCTTTTGAGTTAAGGATTTGCCATGAAGCCACAACTCCCACCCCGCCGTTTCACCCCTTGCACCGAAACAGCCACCGAATACCCGGTACTCCTGATCGACAGCGAAGCTCCGCTGCAGGACCTGCACGCCTGCCTGCGTGAACGCCTCAACGCCGCCCTCGAACACCTCAACCTGATGGCCTGCTCCAGCCTGCCCGATTTTGCGGAGCGTGACCTGAACCACGTAGCCAACACCGCCCGCATCCTGGTGCAGGACGTAAGCGACGTATTCCGCGTCATCGAATACCGCGGCTTCGACACCCCCGCAGCCGCCTGATCAAATTTCAGCCACAAAAAAGCCCGCATCGCTGCGGGCTTTTCATTAACGCGTAAGGCTTAGTTAACCTTGGCGTTCAACTCACCTTTCAGGTAACGCTGGTACATCGCTTCCAACGAGATCGGCTTGATCTTCGAAGCGTTGCCCGCAGTACCGAAGGCTTCATAACGCGCGATACACACGTCACGCATGGCCGTCACGGTAGCGCCGAAGAATTTACGTGGGTCAAATTCGCTCGGGTTGGTGGCCATCAGGCGACGCATCGCACCGGTGGAGGCCAGGCGCAGGTCGGTGTCGATGTTGACCTTGCGCACGCCGTACTTGATGCCTTCGACGATTTCTTCAACCGGCACGCCGTAGGTTTCTTTGATGTCGCCGCCGTACTGGTTGATGATCGCCAGCCACTCTTGCGGTACCGAGGAAGAACCGTGCATCACCAGGTGGGTGTTCGGGATGCGCTTGTGGATTTCCTTGATGCGGTCGATGGCCAACACGTCGCCGGTAGGTGGCTTGGTGAATTTGTAGGCGCCGTGGCTGGTGCCGATGGCGATGGCCAGGGCGTCAACCTGGGTCTTTTTCACGAAGTCGGCGGCTTCTTCCGGATCGGTCAGCATTTGGCTGTGATCCAGTACGCCTTCGGCGCCGATACCGTCTTCTTCACCGGCCATGCCGGTTTCCAGGGAACCCAGGCAGCCCAGTTCGCCTTCAACCGAAACGCCACAGGCGTGAGCCATGGCCACGGTTTGTTGGGTGACGCGTACGTTGTATTCGTAGTCGGTCGGGGTCTTGCCGTCTTCGCCCAGGGAACCGTCCATCATTACCGAGCTGAAGCCCAACTGGATGGAGCGCTGGCACACGTCAGGGCTGGTGCCGTGGTCCTGGTGCATGCACACCGGGATGTGCGGGAATTCTTCGATCGCGGCGAGGATCAGGTGACGCAGGAACGGGGCACCGGCGTATTTGCGCGCGCCGGCCGAAGCCTGGACGATCACTGGAGAGTCAGTCTTGTCAGCGGCTTCCATGATGGCGCGCATCTGCTCAAGGTTGTTGACGTTGAAGGCTGGAACGCCATAGCCGAATTCGGCTGCGTGGTCCAACATCTGGCGCATGCTGATAAGTGCCATTGTGAGTCTCTCTCCCGGTCGAGGGTCGTTAATCGTGCAAGCCTGCCGTAGCGGCGGCTGCTATTCAAGTTATTGAAGGTCAGGCTTTCAAAGCCTGCCCTGCTTAATCGTTAAACCTGTCTGCAGGACCCGGCTTGCCGGCGATGGCGGCTGACGCTATCGCCGGCAAGCCGGCTCCTACAGGTGATCGCGGCGTGTTATTGCGCTTTACAGCCACGCCCGATCAAATCATCGGTGGCAACCCAGTAAACCAGGCCTTCCTCACCTTTTGTGTGAAACGCCAACTGGCCGTCGCTGTACAGCACGCCCGAGGCCGCCACATCCTGCTTGAGGCGATACACCTGGTCCGAGCCGCCGAGGCGCACATCCACCTGGGTGCGGGCCTGGTCGGCAAACCGCCAGTTGACTTGCGCCTGGCTGTCACACGTCCAGGTGGTCCACTTGTCTGCCGGCTCTGCCTTCTTGTCGAACATGTTCAGGTTGGTGCATCCGGCCAATAACGCCAGTGCCGCCAGGGCGAAAACGCCTTTCATTGCCAATCCTCAAGCGGCGACCTGCGGCCACCGCGGCTGTCGGTTAGTGAATCAGACCCGTCAAGGGCAACCCTGTTCCTGACCGTTGGGCGCAGAGTCGTATTTCTCCAACCCGTCCGGCCCGATGCGCTTGTTGATCACCGGCATGGTTTCGGCCTGCCAGTCAGCCTGGTAGCAACTCTTTTGCCGCCCCGCCCCGGCCTTTTCAGACTCGGGCGCCGCTTTCGGCGTGCTGCCGCAGCCGGCCAGCAGGCCCGCTGCAATCACCAGTGCCAACGACCTGATCATCGGAATGCTCCTTTTCCTCAGCAAGTGCCTTATCCCTTGGCCCGGCTTTCCAGCACTTCGACAGCCGGCAGTACCTTGCCTTCAACGAATTCGAGGAACGCACCACCCCCCGTAGAAATGTAGGAGATCTGGTCAGCAACGCCATATTTATCGATGGCCGCCAGGGTGTCGCCACCGCCAGCGATGGAAAATGCCGAGCTTTCAGCGATGGCGTGGGCCAGCACTTTGGTGCCGTTGCCGAACTGGTCAAACTCGAACACGCCGACCGGGCCGTTCCACAGGATGGTCTTGGACGACTTCAGCAGTTCAGCGAAGTTGGCTGCCGTTTGCGGGCCGATGTCCAGGATCATGTCGTCAGCGGCAACGTCAGCGATCAGCTTGACGGTGGCTTCGGCGCTTTCAGCGAATTCCTTGGCCACCACCACGTCTACCGGCAGCGGCACGCTGACCTTGGCGGCAATGGCGCGGGCAGTGTCCAGCAGGTCCGGCTCGTACAGCGATTTGCCCACCGGGTGACCGGCAGCGGCCAGGAAGGTGTTGGCAATGCCGCCGCCGACGATCAGCTGGTTGCAGATCTGGCTCAGGCTGTTCAGCACGTCGAGCTTGGTGGACACCTTGGAGCCGGCAACGATGGCGGCCATCGGTTGGGCCGGAGCGCCGAGGGCCTTGCCCAGTGCGTCCAGTTCAGCCGCCAGCAACGGGCCAGCTGCGGCAACTTTGGCAAACTTGGCCACGCCGTGGGTCGAACCCTCGGCACGGTGCGCGGTGCCGAAGGCGTCCATCACGAACACGTCGCACAGGGCAGCGTATTGCTGGGCCAGTTCGTCGCTGTTCTTTTTCTCGCCCTTGTTGAAGCGCACGTTTTCGAACAGCACGATGTCGCCAGCCTTCACGTCCACACCGTCCAGGTAGTCGGCAACCAGCGGCACGTCGCGGCCCAGGGCCTTGCTCAAATATTCAGCTACAGGCTTGAGGCTGTTTTCTGCCGAGAATTCACCTTCGGTCGGACGACCCAAGTGGGAGCAGACCATCACGGCCGCACCTTTTTCCAGGGCCAGCTTGATGGTCGGCAGCGAGGCCAGGATTCGCGCATCGCTGGTGACAACACCGTCCTTGACTGGGACGTTGAGGTCTTCGCGGATCAGTACGCGCTTACCTTGCAGATCGAGGTCGGTCATCTTCAACACGGTCATGGGGGGCAATTCCTGAGAGCTAAAGTTGTGGAGAGGCTGTTTGCAGATAGTGTTCTGCAACGTCCAGCATTCGGTTGGCAAAACCCCATTCGTTGTCGAACCACGCCAGGATGTTCACCAGCCGTGGGCCGGAAACGCGGGTCTGGCTGGCATCGACAATGGCCGAATGCGGGTCGTGGTTGAAATCACAGCTGGCGTGCGGCAACTCGGTGTAGGCCAACAGGCCTTTGAGCGGGCCGCTGGTGGCGGCGTCGCGCAGGATCCGGTTGACTTCGCCGGCGTCGGTGTCGCTGACGGTTTGCATGGTGATGTCCAGGCAAGACACATTCACCGTCGGTACCCGTACGGCTTTGGCCTGGATTCGCCCGGCAAGTTCCGGCAACAGTCGCTCGATACCGCGCGCCAGGCCGGTGGACACCGGAATCACCGACTGAAACGCCGAACGCGTACGGCGCAGGTCTTCATGGTGGTAAGCGTCAATCACCGGCTGATCGTTCATTGCCGAGTGAATGGTGGTGATCGACACGTATTCCAGGCCAATCGCCTGGTCCAGCAGGCGCAACAGCGGCACGCCGCAGTTGGTGGTGCAGGAGGCGTTGGACACCAGCAGTTCGGTGCCGGTCAGGCAATCCTGGTTCACGCCGTAGACGATGGTGGCGTCAACATCCGCCTCGCTGGCCATCGGCTGGGAAAACAGGACCCGTGGTGCGCCGGCGTCGAGAAACCGCTGGCCGTCGGCACGGGTGTGATAGGCACCGGAGCATTCCAGCACCAGGTCGACGTCCAGCGCCGCCCAGTCGATGCCCTCAGGGGTGGCACTGCGCAGGACCTTCACGCAGTTGCCATTAATATGCAGACAATCGTCCTCGACCCGCACTTCGCCGGGGAACCGGCCGTGGGTGGAGTCAAAGCGTGTCAGGTATTCGATGCTGGCCATGTCCGCCAGATCGTTGATCGCGACAATTTCAAACCCGGCCGCCGGCCCTCGCTCGAACAGAGCACGCAAGACGCAACGACCAATCCGGCCGTAGCCGTTGAGTGCAACTTTGTAGGGACGCGGTTGAGGCATGGGGTTCTCGCATTGTGGGCGACACAAACCTTTGCAGGAACTCGCTTGTGTGGCGAGGGAGCTTGCTCCCGCTGGAGTGCGAAGCACTCCCAGACCGGCTGACGAGGTGTATCTGACACATCTCGATCGCACGGCTTGGGGCCGCTTCGCAGCCCAGCGGGAGCAAGCTCCCTCGCCACAACAAGCTCGCTCCTACAAGGGGACGCGCTTTAGTCTTCCAGCAGCTCTTCAGCCTGACCCAGGATGTTTTCCAGGGTGAAACCGAACTCTTCGAACAACGCTGGCGCCGGCGCCGACTCACCGTAGGTGGTCATGCCGATCACGCGACCTTCCAGGCCCACGTACTTGTACCAGTAGTCGGCGTGAGCCGCTTCGATGGCGATACGTGCGCTGACCTGCAACGGCAACACCGATTGCTTGTAGTCGGCGTCCTGGGCTTCGAAGACGCTGGTGCACGGCATGGAAACCACACGCACGTTGCGACCGGCGGCAGTCAGCTTGTCGTACGCCTGAACCGCCAGGCCCACTTCGGAACCGGTGGAGATCAGGATCAGCTCCGGCTCGCCGATGCAGTCTTTCAGCACGTAGCCACCACGGCTGATGCCTTCGATCTGCGCCGCGTCGCGGGTTTGGTGCTGCAGGTTCTGACGGGAGAAGATCAGCGCCGAAGGACCGTCCTTGCGCTCGATTGCGTGCTTCCAGGCCACAGCCGATTCGACCGCGTCCGATGGGCGCCAGGTGTCCAGGTTCGGCGTGGTGCGCAAGCTGGTCAATTGCTCGACCGGCTGGTGCGTCGGGCCGTCTTCGCCCAGGCCGATGGAGTCGTGGGTGTAGACGAAGATCACACGCTTCTTCATCAACGACGCCATGCGTACGGCGTTGCGCGCGTATTCCATGAACATCAGGAAGGTCGCGCCGTAAGGCACCAGGCCGCCGTGCAGGGCAACGCCGTTCATGATGGCGCTCATGCCGAACTCGCGCACGCCGTAGTACATGTAGTTGCCGCTGGCGTCTTCCGCCGAGACACCTTTGCAACCTTTCCACAGGGTCAGGTTGGAACCGGCCAGGTCAGCCGAACCGCCGAGGAACTCAGGCAGCAGCGGGCCGAACGCGTTCAGGGTGTTCTGGCTGGCTTTACGGCTGGCGATGGTTTCGCCCTTGGCCGCCACTTCGGCGATGTAGGCCGAGGCCTTTTCAGCGAAGTCGGCAGGCAGGTCACCGGCCAGGCGGCGAACCAGTTCGTTGGCCAACTCAGGGAATTCGGCGGAGTAGGCCGCGAAACGCTGGTCCCACTCGGCTTCGACCGCCAGGCCGGCTTCCTTGGCGTTCCACTCGGCGTAGATGTCAGCAGGGATTTCGAACGGGCCGTGGTTCCACTTCAGCGCAGCGCGGGTCAGGGCGATTTCCGCGTCACCCAGTGGGGCGCCGTGGCAATCTTCCTTGCCTTGCTTGTTCGGCGAACCGAAACCGATGGTGGTCTTGCAGCAGATCAGGGTTGGCTGCTCGCTCTTGCGGGCGGTGTCGATGGCGGTCTTGATCTCTTCAGGATCGTGGCCGTCGACGTTGCGGATCACCTGCCAGTTGTAGGCTTCGAAACGCTTAGGCGTGTCGTCGGTGAACCAGCCTTCGACTTCGCCGTCGATGGAGATGCCGTTGTCATCGTAGAAGGCGATCAGCTTGCCCAGGCCCAGGGTACCGGCCAGGGAGGCGACTTCGTGGGAAATGCCTTCCATCATGCAGCCATCACCGAGGAACACGTAGGTGTGGTGGTCGACAATGTTGTGGTTCGGGCGGTTGAACTGCGCAGCCAGCACTTTTTCAGCCAGGGCAAAACCCACGGCGTTGGCCAGGCCCTGGCCCAGTGGACCGGTGGTGGTCTCAACGCCAGGGGTGTAGCCGTATTCCGGGTGGCCCGGGGTGCGGCTGTGGATCTGGCGGAAGTTTTTCAGGTCGTCGATGGTGACGTCGTAGCCGGTCAGGTGCAGCAACGAGTAGATCAGCATCGAGCCGTGGCCGTTGGACAGGATGAACCGGTCACGGTCGGCGAACGACGGGTTGCTCGGGTTGTGTTTCAGGTAGTCACGCCAAAGTACCTCGGCGATATCCGCCATGCCCATCGGGGCACCGGGATGGCCGCTGTTGGCTTTTTGCACGGCATCCATGCTGAGGGCACGAATGGCGTTGGCACGCTCACGACGGCTGGGCATCGCTGATCTCCTGGAGGTTGAATAAAAGAAACGGAAAAAAGGATCGGCATTTTCCCTCAGCCACGGCCCTCGGGGCAATGACAGATAGTCACTTGGGGGTGTTTTTCCTGCGGATTGACTGGAGAAACCGCCCCCCGCTTCGTCCATGGGTTATAGCGGCTGCTTATAACCACCGATTATCGACCAATATCAAAACTTTTTGATATTGCCCTTGCGGGGTTTTCCCACCGTCACTAGACTGCTGGCCTTATGAACCTGAGCGCACCTTCCATTCGACCCGACGACAGCGACGAGCTGGCAGCCCTGTGCAAGGCCGGTGGCGATCCGTTGCGCCTGAATGTGTTGCGCGCGCTGACCAACGATTCGTTCGGGGTGCTGGAGCTGGCGCAGATCTTCGCCATCGGCCAATCCGGCATGAGCCACCACTTGAAGGTACTGGCCCAGGCCGACCTGGTGGCGACCCGCCGCGAGGGCAATGCGATTTTTTACCGTCGCGCCCTGCCCCACACCGAGCAACTGGGCGGCAAGCTGCACGCCGCGCTGCTCGAAGAAATAGACAGCCTGGCGCTGCCAGCTGACGTGCAGTCGCGCATCAGCCAGGTGCACGGGCAACGTGCTGCCGCCAGCCAGGACTTTTTCTCACGGGTAGCCGAGAAGTTTCGCGCCCAGCAGGATCTGATCGCCGGCTTGGCGCAATACCGCGAAAGCGTGCTGGCACTTTTGGACAAGCTGAGCTTCAGTGATGAGGCTACGGCGGTCGAAGTGGGCCCGGGTGATGGCGGCTTCCTGCCGGAGCTGGCGCGGCGCTTTCATCAGGTCACGGCGCTGGACAACAGCCCGGCGATGCTGGAGCTGGCCCGCCAATTGTGTGAGCGCGAAGCGCTGGGCAATGTCCACCTGCAGTTGGCGGACGCCCTGAATGACACCAGCCTGCGGGCCGATTGCGTGGTGCTGAACATGGTCCTGCACCATTTCGCCGCCCCGGCAGACGCCCTCAGGCAGATGGCAAATTTGCTGCAACCAGGCGGCAGCCTGTTGGTCACGGATTTATGCAGCCACAACCAGAGTTGGGCCAGGGAAGCCTGCGGTGATCTCTGGCTGGGTTTTGAACAGGACGATCTGGCCCGTTGGGCCACCGCTGCGGGACTCGTTCCCGGGGAAAGCCTCTATGTAGGTTTACGTAATGGTTTCCAGATTCAGGTCCGCCATTTTCAGCGGCCGGCTGGCGACACTCACCATCGGTAAATATCAGGAAAACATCGAGATGAGCGAATACTCCCTTTTCACCTCCGAGTCCGTGTCTGAAGGGCATCCGGACAAAATCGCCGACCAGATCTCTGACGCGGTGCTGGACGCCATCATCGCTGAAGACAAGTTCGCCCGAGTGGCGTGCGAGACTCTGGTGAAAACGGGCGTGGCGATCATCGCCGGCGAAGTCACCACCTCTGCCTGGGTAGACCTGGAGCAGATCGTGCGTGATGTGATCATCGACATCGGCTACAACAGCTCCGACGTCGGCTTCGACGGTGCGACCTGCGGCGTGATGAACATCATCGGCAAGCAGTCCCCTGACATCAACCAGGGTGTCGACCGTGCCAAGCCTGAAGATCAGGGCGCCGGCGACCAGGGCCTGATGTTCGGCTATGCCAGCAACGAAACCGACGTGCTGATGCCGGCACCGATCACCTTCTCCCACCAGTTGGTGAAGCGCCAGGCCGAAGCCCGTAAATCCGGTGCATTGCCATGGCTGCGCCCGGACGCCAAGTCCCAGGTGACCTGCCGTTATGAAGGCGGCAAAGTCGTCGCCATCGACGCGGTGGTACTGTCGACCCAGCACAACCCGGACGTTTCCTACGCCGACCTGCGCGAAGGCGTCATGGAGCTGATCGTCAAGCACGTGCTGCCTGCCGAACTGCTGACCAAGGACACCCAGTTCCACATCAACCCGACCGGCCAGTTCATCATCGGTGGCCCGGTGGGCGACTGCGGCCTGACCGGTCGCAAGATCATCGTCGACAGCTACGGCGGCATGGCCCGTCACGGCGGTGGCGCGTTCTCCGGCAAGGATCCATCCAAGGTTGACCGTTCGGCGGCCTACGCCGGTCGTTACGTGGCCAAGAACATCGTGGCCGCCGGCCTGGCCGAGCGTTGCGAGATTCAAGTGTCCTACGCAATCGGTGTGGCCCAGCCTACGTCGATCTCGCTGAACACCTTCGGTACCGGCAAGATCAGCGACGACAAGATCGTCAAGCTGGTGCGTGAGATCTTCGACCTGCGTCCTTACGCAATCACCACCATGCTCGACCTGCTGCACCCGATGTACCAGGAAACTGCGGCCTACGGCCACTTCGGTCGTACCCCTGAGCAGAAGACTGTCGGCAACGACACGTTCACTACGTTCACCTGGGAAAAGACCGACCGTGCCAACGACCTGCGTACTGCCGCCGGCCTGTAATCGTCCTACGGTGTACACAAAGCCCCGGCGTTCTGTTCAAACGAGCAGAAACATCGGGTAAAAAGCCTCGCGGTTGCGGGGCTTTTTTATGCCCGCAGGGATGGCTTAGGCTGGGCGCCCTTTTCAGAGCAAGGATGCTCATGATGACGTCACTTATGCGCTGGCTGTTTTTCCTTTTACTCAGCTTCTCGCCGCTCACTGCGTGGTCGCAGGAGTGCCCCGACTGGGAGGCCGATCACGCCCGGGCCCAGATCAGCACCCTGGCGCAACAAATCCGCTTGTGGGATGACAGCTACCACCGGCTCGGCCAGTCATTGATCAGCGATGAGCTGTATGACCAGGCCAGCCAGCGCCTTGCCCAATGGCGCAGGTGTTTCACTCCCTCCGCCCCAGTCACGGACGACCCGCTGGGCAGCGCGCGAGGCACGACCGCCCACCCGACGCCCCACACCGGCCTGGAAAAACTGCTGGACGATAACGCCGTGCAAACCTGGCTGAGGACTCGCCAGGACGTGTGGATCCAGCCCAAGGTCGATGGCGTCGCCGTCACGCTGGTTTACCGCAAGGGCCGGTTGAGCCGGGTCATCAGTCGCGGCGATGGCCGGCTGGGCCAGGATTGGTCAGCCTCCGCCCGCCGGATTCCCGGGATCGTGCAGCAACTGCCCGAGCCCGTTGACCTGCTGTTGCAGGGCGAACTCTATTGGCGACTGAATGACCATGTGCAAGCTGCCAAAGGTGGCCTCGGCGCCCGCGGCAAAGTGGCCGGGCTGATGAATCGCCGGCAGTTGAGCGAAGCCGAGGCCGCCAATATCGGTCTGTTTGTCTGGGCCTGGCCCCAGGGCCCCGATGGCTTTTCCGAGCGGCTGAGCCAACTGGCGCAATGGGGCTTCACCGACAGCGGGCGCTACAGCCACCCGATCAAGGACATGACCGAAGCGGCGCACTGGCGCAGCTATTGGTACAGCCACCCGCTGCCCTTCGCCAGCGACGGCGTGGTATTGCATCAAGGCCAGCGGGCCCCGGCCGAGCGCTGGCGGGTCAGCGCGCCCTACTGGGCGGTTGCCTGGAAGTACCCGGTGGCCAAGGCGCTGGCCCATGTGCGCAAGGTGCACTTCAAGATTGGCCGCACCGGGCGCATCACCTCCATCCTGGAGTTGGAACCGGTACTGCTCGATGACCGGAAGATCAGCCGGGTCAGTGTCGGTTCGCTGAAACGCTGGCGGGAACTGGATATCCGTACTGGCGACCAGGTCTCCATCAGCCTCGCCGGGCACGTCATCCCCCGCCTTGACCGCGTCATCCTGCGCAGCCAGCCACGGGCCGAGTTGCAGGTCCCGCAGGCCAGGGACTTCCACCCCTTGAGTTGCTGGCAACTGGCCCCGGGTTGCGAAGAACAGCTGCTCGCGCGCCTGACCTGGCTGAGCGGCGCCCAGGGCCTGGCCCTGCCACACATCGGCCGCGAAACCTGGAACACCTTGATCCAGGCCGGCCTGATCGACGGCCTGCTCGATTGGTTAACCCTGGATGAGGCAGAGCTTGCTAACATTGATGGCTTCGGCGAACGCAGCAGTGCGCGTTTACTCGACAGCTTGCGCAGCGCCCGGCAGCGACCGTTCGCGCAATGGCTGATGGCCCTGGGAGTACCGCCCACGGCGCGCAACAATCTACAAGGCGGCTGGCAAACCCTGGCCGCCAGAGACACTCAAGCCTGGCTGGCCGAAGACGGCATAGGCCCGGGTCGCGCGGCGCAACTGAGCGCTTTTTTTCGCGACCCGCAGGTACTGGCCTTGAGTGAAACATTACGGGCTGCCGGGATAGATGGTTTTTGACCTCTGCCCGACGGCATTAACCGGTGCCGGCAGAATTCATCCTGCCCACCTGATTGCGACCTTGTTTGCCTTGGAGCCTTTATGAAATTTCTTGCACCTTTTGCCCTGTTGACCGTCGCTACCCTTATGTCCGCGCCATTGCTGGCAGCCGAGGAAGCTGCGCCACTCACAGGCTGCGCCGCCAAGCGCGAGTCCATCAGCACCCAGATCGAACAAGCCAAGGCCCACGGCAACAGTGAGCAACAAGCCGGCCTGGAAAAAGCCTTGAGTGAAGTCACCGCCAACTGCACCGATGCCTCCTTGAAAAAGGAGCGGGAAAACAAGGTGCTCGACGCCAAGCACGAAGTCAGCCGCCGTCAGGCTGACCTCGACAAGGCCATGAAGAAGGGTGATTCCGACAAGATCAACAAGCGCAAGGACAAGCTGGCCCAGTCACGCAAGGACTTGCAGGAAGCCCTGGACGAACTGGACAAGTAAGACGGCCTCAGTGATCGCGGAACTGTTTATGGCACGCGGTGCAGGCATCTTCGACTTTCTGCACCGCCGGCCCGAGGTTGCTGGCCTTGTAGGGCTGGACCTGGCTGGCGATCACCAGTTCACCGGTGGCCGTTTCAAGGTTTCGAGCCATTTCCTGGAAACGTGCCTGCTGCTGCCACACGTCGTCCTTGGCGCTGGTGTGGTCTTCTTCACGCACGCTCGGGAAATGTTTCCACGGTTCGTGGGACAACGCATCAAGCTTGACCGCGCCTTCGGCAAATTTGCCGCCGTCGAATGGAATGCGCCCACGCAACATGCCGCCCAGGTCTTCGCCGGTCTTGAGCATCTGCTTGAAAATGGCCTTGCGCTGGCCAAGGGGCGAATTCGGATCAACCCCGCCGCAGGCGGACAGTGTCAGGCAGGCCAGCAATACAACGGTCAGTCTTTTAAAAGTCATGATGGCTCAAGGTTACGGGAAACGGCGGCCAGTATCCTCGCCCCGCCCGCAAAGACCAATACCCCTATTAATAATAAGGGTTGCTCGAACGCCAGCCGATACGAGCAATCGCTTCAGGAATTTTGTGTATGAATACCCGTTTTAAGCCTTGGCGCCGCCTCGTGTGGGCCCTGCCAATGATCGCGCTGCTGGCCGGTTGCGACACCGGCAAGGACGAAAAAGCCAAGCCCCACGCCATTGCTACCTACGTCGGCGCCACCTGGGAAAACCTGCCGGCCGTGTCGGACAGCGACCTGCAAGCCGGCTTCGAATCCTGGCGCAGTGCCTGTCAACGCCTCAAGGCTGACCCGGTATGGGGTGCGACGTGCGCGGCATCGGCCACCGTGCCGTCGACCGCAGTGGCGATTCGTGACTTCCTCAAGGCCAACCTCGACGTCTACGGCCTGCGCTCGGCCGACAACAGCCCCAACGGCCTGATCACCGGCTACTACGAACCGGTTTACCCCGGCAGCCTCACCGAAACCGCCACCGCCCATGTACCGGTGTTCGGCGTGCCGGATGACCTGATCATCGTCAACCTGGAAAGCATCTACCCGGAGCTCAAGGGCAAGCGCCTGCGCGGTCGCCTGGAAGGCCGGGTACTCAAACCCTATGACGACGCCAGCACCATCAACCACCAAGGCTCCACCGCCAAGCCCATCGCCTGGCTGACCAACCCGATGGACCTGCAATTCCTGCAGATCCAGGGTTCGGGTCGTATCCAACTGGCCGACGGCCGCCAATTGCGGGTGGGTTACGGCGACCAGAACGGATACCCGTACCGCCCCATCGGCCGCTGGCTGGTGGAGCAGGGCGAGCTGAAAAAAGAAGACGTGACTATGGGCGCCATCGCTGCCTGGGCCAAGGCGCATCCGCAGCGTATTCCTGAATTGCTGGCAAGCAACCCCAGCTACGTGTTCTTCAGTGCCCGCCCCGACAGCAACGAAGGCCCGCGTGGCTCGCTGAACGTGCCGCTGACTGCGGGGTATAGCGTTGCGGTGGATCGCAAGGTGATTCCGCTGGGCAGCCTGTTGTGGCTGTCGACTACCCGACCGGATGGTGCGCCGATTGCCCGCCCGGTGGCCGCGCAGGATACCGGTGGTGCAATTACCGGCGAAGTGCGGGCCGACCTGTTCTGGGGAACCGGTGATGCCGCCGGCGAGTTGGCGGGCAACATGAAGCAGCAGGGCCAGATCTGGATGCTGTGGCCCAAAGGCGCAGCGTTGCCAAAAGTGCCGGATGTGCCGACAGGCACCTGAAGAACACCAAGGTCTATGTGGGAGCGGGCTTGTGTGGGAGCGGGCTTGCTCGCGAATGCGGTGGATCAGTCGATACATCCGGTGACTGACACACCGCATTCGCGAGCAAGCCCGCTCCCACACTTGAACAGTGTCAGGCTTCAGATCGAGACGAAGAAAAAGCTCGCAATCAACGCCATCCCTACCGCCCACACCACCGACCGCAGCATCGCCCAGTCCGCCAGGTAGCAGATGATGTAGAGCAACCGGCTGGTGATGAACAGCACCGCCAGGACGTTGATCGTCACCAGCGACGCAACGCCAGCCAGATGGGCAATGATCACCGCGGCCGCAAAGGCCGGGGTCACTTCGAAGCTGTTGAGTTGCGCACTGTGGGCGCGCTTGGCAAACCCCTCGAGGGTGTCGAGGAACGCCCGCGGGTCATGGTTCTGCCGGGGCCCGAACTTGCCGCCGCTGAACTTGGCCACGCCCGTGCACAGGTACGGCAGAAAGATTGCGATCAACACACACCAGAAAGCGACTGTCATAACCCATTCCTTTTTTAGTTTTATCCGACGGTTAGAGTTTCATCACGAACATGCCGATCAGTACCAACCCACAGGCTATGAGCCGTGGGCGGCCGAAAGGTTCTTTCAGGTAACGCATGCCGAACAGCACCACCAGGATCACGCTGACTTCCCGCAGCGCAGCGGCTTCGGCAATCGAGCCCAACTGCATGGCCCAAAGCACCAGAGCGTAGCTCAACAACACGCACAACCCGACACTCAGCCCCAGCCTCCACTGCGTGCGCCAGAACAGCCCGAACGCCGCCCGTTTGCGCACCATCGCCAGCAACGGAAACGGCCATGCGCTTATCAGCGTCAGCCACACCAGGTAGTCCAGCGGGTGTGACCAACGGCGCAATGCCTGGCCATCGAGGAAGGTGTAGCAACCGATACACAAGCCGATCAACGCCACCACCGGCAGCATCGACCAGGGCAACCGGTCGCCACCGCCGCCCTGCCACAACAGGCACAGCATGCCGAACGGGATCAGCAGAATGCCGAGAATCTGCTGGGTACTGAGCACCTCACCGGCAAACACCAGCGTCAGCGCCAGCACCACCAAAGGCGACAAGCCGCGCATCAATGGGTACACCAGGCCCAGGTCACCCACGCGATAGGCCTGGATCAGCAGGTAGCGGTAGAGCAATTCAAACAACGCCGAGGCGATGATCCACGGCCAGATTTCCAGTGGCGGAAACGATACAAACCCCACCGCCAGCACCACAAACAGCAACGCCACCGTGTCCATGCACGCGATGACCAACAGGCGCTCGCCGCTGAATTTGATCAAGGTGTTCCACGTCGCATGCAACAACGCCGCTACCAGTACCAGAGCTGTTGCGATCACGGTGACTCCCCAGTCATAAAAAGCGGAATTGATTCGCCATATTTCAGCACCTGTTTATACTAAAGCCGACCACGCCGCACTCAGTTGCGCAAAGACCTGGACCAATAAATTTTTGCTGCTGCCCGATCTTCGCCGATCCGGGCGTCGGCCTGCGTATGCCTGATCAGAGCGCCACGATTACCGAAGGAGAACCTCGCATGCCGCTCGGTGCCTGGATCGGCGGGATGGTGGTGGCGGCACTTTTGTTCATCGACCTGCAACGTCGCCGCCCGGCTGCGGTCAACGTAGCCAACTGATAAATGTGTTCTGTGTGGGAGCTGTCGAGCTTTAGCGAGGCTGCGATACAGGCGATGCGGTCTTGCAGCCTCACCCAGGTGATGCCATCGCAGCCTCGCTGGGGCTCGACAGCTCCCACATATGATCTCTACTCACTCCTCCATCCAAGGACCCCGGATGCTTGAACTTGTCGCTGCGTTTATTTGCCTCACCACCCTGCTCACGTATGTGAACTACCGCTTCATCGGCCTGCCGCCCACCATCGGTGTGATGGTCACGGCACTGATGTTTTCCCTGCTGCTGCAAGGCTTGAGCTTTATCGGCTACCCCGGCCTTGAAGAGCGCATCCAGCAGTTGATCGGCCAGATCGACTTCGGCGACCTGCTGATGAACTGGATGCTCTCGTTCCTGCTGTTCGCCGGCGCCTTGCACGTCAACCTGAGCGACCTGCGCAGCTACCGCTGGCCCATCGGCCTGCTCGCCACCTTCGGCGTATTGATTGCCACGGTGGTGATCGGCAGCCTGGCCTTCTACATCTTTGCCCTGTTCGGCTGGCACGTGAGTTTCCTGTACTGCCTGCTGTTCGGCGCGCTGATTTCCCCCACCGACCCGATTGCCGTACTCGGTGTGCTGCGGACCGCCAATGCGTCGAAACCGCTGAAAACCACCATCGTCGGCGAATCGCTGTTCAACGACGGCACCGCGGTGGTGGTGTTCACCGTGTTGCTGGGCATCGCGCAACTGGGCGAGACGCCTACGGTCGGCGCCACGGCCATGCTGTTTGCCCATGAAGCGATTGGCGGCGTGGTGTTTGGCGGGCTGATCGGCTACATCGTGTACCTGATGATCAAGAGCATCGAGCAGTATCAGATCGAAGTGATGCTGACCCTGGCCCTGGTGATCGGCGGCTCGGCGATGGCCACTGAACTGCACGTCTCGGCACCCATTGCGATGGTGGTGGCGGGCCTGATCATCGGCAACCTCGGCCGCAAGCTGGCGATGAACGACATGACCCGGCGCTACCTGGACGGCTTCTGGGAACTGCTCGATGACATGCTCAACGCCCTGCTGTTTGCGCTGATCGGCATGGAACTGCTGCTGTTGCCGTTCAACTGGCTGCACGTGTTGGCCGCCAGTTTGCTGGCCGTGGCAATCCTGTTGTCACGCCTGCTGACGGTGGCCCCGGCGATCCTGCTGCTGCGCCGCTGGCGCACGGTGCCCCGCGGCACCATCCGCATCCTCACCTGGGGTGGCTTGCGCGGCGGGGTTTCCGTGGCACTGGCCCTGGCCCTGCCACTGGGCCCGGAGCGTGACTTGCTGCTGAGCATCACCTACATCGTGGTGCTGTCTTCGATCCTGTTGCAGGGCTTGAGCATCGGCAAGCTGGTCAAGCATGTGACCAAGGATGAGCCGGCGCCTGCTGCGGCGCCGGAGACTCACTGACCCTTGTTGATCTGCTGCGGATGCCTCGGATCCGCAGCGGCTTTGCCCGGCAGGCTGCTTTCGCTGCGAATCTGCGCATGGCTGATCAGCGCAAAGATAAAGCTGCCGCCGATGATATTGCCCGCCAGCGTCGGCCCGGCGAACACCAGCCAGAAGTCTTTCCACGGCAGCTCGCCGGCAAATACCAGGTACGACACTTCCGCCGAGCCCACCACGATGTGGGTGAAGTCTCCCAGTGCCATCAGGTAGGTGATCAGGATGATGATCCAGATTTTGGCGCTTTCCATGGATGGGATCATCCACACCATGGTGGCGATCATCCAGCCCGACACGATGCCCTTGGCGAACATCTGGTAGGCGTCGTTTTCCATGACCTTGCGCCCGATTTCCAGGAAGGCCAGGTCGGTCTTGGTGTCAAAGATCGGCAAGTGCAGCATCACGTACGCCACCAGCAAGGTGCCGCACAGGTTGCCCACCAGCACCACGGCCCATAAACGCAGCAGGCGTGCGAAATTCTTCAGCGTGGGTTTGCTCATCACCGGCAACACCGCGGTCAGGGTGTTTTCGGTGAATAACTGCTGACGGGCGAGGATCACGGCAAGAAAGCCGGCGCAGTAACCAAAACTGGCGATCACCTTGAACTCTTCGCCATCCGGCAGGCGCGAGTTGAGCAAGCCCATGCCCATCAGTGACAGGCCCATGGTCAGGCCGGCGGCCAGCGCCGACCACCACAACGCGGCGACGTTGCGCTCCAGTTCCTGATCGCCTTGAGTGCGGATGATTTCATGCAGAACCGCCGCGCGAGGCGGCTGGTTCTTGTCGACGTCGTGCTGCTCTTCCTGCGACAGATTGGGGGTCTTGCCGTCTTCTTGCGTGGCCATGGTGATACCTGAACGGGGGGGCGATGTTCAGGTACGACCTATGGTTGATCAAGAGCGTTCACTGGCCCTGCGCAGGATTACTCGCCGAGGCCTTCCGACTGGAACTGATCCTTCACGTACTTGATCTCGGTACGGCCGTGGGGCGCCGGCAACCCGTCTTCGCCCAGGTTCACGAAGACCATTTTTTCCACCGTCAGAATGCTCTTGCGCGTGATCTTGTTGCGCACTTCACAGGTCAGGGTGATGGAGGTGCGACCGAACTCGGTGGCGGTGATGCCCAGTTCGATGATGTCGCCCTGGCGCGAGGCGCTGACGAAGTTGATTTCGGAGATGTACTTGGTCACCACCCGCTGGTTGCCCAACTGGACAATCGCGTAGATGGCCGCTTCTTCGTCGATCCAGCGCAGCAGGCTGCCACCGAACAGGGTGCCGTTGGGGTTGAGGTCTTCGGGTTTTACCCATTTGCGGGTGTGGAAGTTCATGTTCACTCCAAAGCGTGTTGCGAAATGATGGGCAACATCATGGCAGAGGCCGGGCCCAAGCTCTATGAGCCATTGCCTATCAACCCCATGAGCGATCTTCATGCCGCCGACAGAAAGGCTTTAGAAGTCAGGCGCAGGCGGCTATAATCGCCTCCGCTTCAAAACGGTCATCTTCGATTGATACCGTTCTCCCGCCACCTGTCCGAGGGGCGCTGCAGCAGGCTCGACCTGTCAGGCTCGGATGGGGCGTTGTCCGGCCTGGTTAGCCAGCTGGATACTAAACGCACAACGGCGCCCATTCGCACACTACGAATGGAGGCTCTTCATGAGCGCTGTAATCACGCCTGCAGGTTTTACCGACTACAAAGTCGCCGACATGTCCCTCGCTGCCTGGGGCCGTCGCGAAACCTTTATCGCCGAATCCGAAATGCCAGCCCTGATGGGCCTGCGTCGCAAGTACGCCGCTGAGCAGCCGCTCAAGGGCGCGAAGATTCTCGGCTGCATCCACATGACCATTCAGACTGCCGTGCTGATCGAAACCCTGGTTGCCCTGGGTGCCGAAGTACGCTGGTCGTCCTGCAACATTTTCTCGACTCAAGACCAGGCCGCTGCCGCTATCGCTGCTGCCGGTATCGCCGTGTTCGCCTGGAAAGGCGAAACCGAAGAAGAGTACGAGTGGTGCCTGGAGCAAACCATCCTCAAGGATGGCAAGCCATGGGACGCCAACATGATCCTCGACGACGGCGGCGACCTGACCGAACTGCTGCACAAGAAGTACCCGCAGATCCTCGACCGCGTCCACGGTGTGACCGAAGAAACCACCACCGGCGTACACCGCCTGCTGGACATGCTGGCCAAGGGCGAGCTGAAAATCCCGGCCATCAACGTCAACGACTCGGTGACCAAGAGCAAGAACGACAACAAGTACGGCTGCCGTCACAGCCTGAACGATGCGATCAAGCGCGGCACCGACCACCTGTTGTCCGGCAAGCAAGCGCTGGTGATCGGCTACGGTGACGTGGGCAAGGGTTCGTCCCAGTCCCTGCGTCAGGAAGGCATGATCGTTAAAGTCTCCGAAGTCGACCCGATCTGCGCCATGCAAGCCTGCATGGACGGTTTCGAAGTGGTTTCGCCGTTCATCAACGGCCAGAACGACGGCACCGAAGCCAGCATCGACAAGGCCCTGTTGGGTAAGATCGACCTGATCGTGACCACCACCGGCAACGTGAACGTGTGCGACTCGAACATGCTCAAGGCCCTGAAAAAGCGCGCCGTGGTGTGCAACATCGGTCACTTCGACAACGAAATCGACACCGCTTTCATGCGCAAGAACTGGGCATGGGAAGAAGTGAAGCCACAGGTACACAAGGTTCACCGTACCGGTGCTGGCGATTTCGACCCGCAGAACGATGACTACCTGATCCTGCTGGCCGAAGGCCGTCTGGTCAACCTGGGCAACGCCACTGGCCACCCAAGCCGCATCATGGATGGCTCGTTCGCCAACCAGGTACTGGCGCAGATCTTCCTGTTCGGCCAGAAATACGCCGACCTGTCGCCCGCCCAGAAAGCCGAGCGCCTGACCGTGGAAGTACTGCCGAAGAAACTCGACGAAGAAGTGGCCCTGGAAATGGTCCGCGGCTTCGGCGGCGTAGTGACTCAACTGACCAAGACCCAGGCCGACTACATCGGCGTGACGGTCGAAGGCCCGTTCAAGCCGCACGCTTACCGCTACTGATTTGCCTGCTGCCTGCTCCCCATGTGGGGGCAGGCTTTTGTGGGAGCGGGCTTGCTCGCGAAGGCGGTGTGTCAGTCGACTTATCGACTACTGGCATACCGCATTCGCGAGCAAGCCCGCTCCCACATTGACGGTGTGCACCTTCTGGCTTTATGAGTTTCCATAGGTATGACCATGTCCCAAGACCGTCGCTACAGCTTCGAGTTCTTCCCGACCAAGACCGATGCTGGGCATGAAAAACTGATGGCAACTGCCAAGCAGTTGGCCAGCTACCACCCCGATTTCTTCTCCTGCACCTACGGTGCCGGTGGCTCCACCCGCGATCGCACGATCAACACCGTGCTGCAGCTGGAAAGCCAAGTCAAAGTACCTGCAGCTCCGCATTTGTCCTGCGTGGGCGACAGCAAGGCCGACCTGCGCAGCCTGCTGACCCAATACAAGCAAGCCGGCATCAAGCGCATCGTCGCCCTGCGCGGTGACCTGCCGTCCGGGATGGGCATGGCCAGCGGCGAGCTGCGCTACGCCAATGACCTGGTGAGCTTCATTCGCGAAGAAACCGGCGATCACTTCCACATCGAAGTGGCCGCTTATCCGGAGATGCACCCCCAGGCGCGCAATTTCGAAGACGATCTGCAGAATTTCGTGCGCAAGGCCAACGCCGGCGCCAACAGCGCGATCACCCAGTACTTCTTCAACGCAGAGAGCTACTTCTACTTCGTTGAGCGTGTACAAGCGATGGGCGTGAACATCCCGATCGTGCCGGGCATCATGCCGATCACCAACTACAGCAAACTGGCGCGCTTCTCTGACGCCTGCGGCGCGGAAATCCCACGCTGGATTCGTAAACAACTGGAAGCCTACGGCGACGACGTCAAGAGCATCCAGGCGTTCGGCGAACAGGTCATCAGCGAAATGTGTGAACAATTGTTGCAAGGTGGCGCGCCAGGGTTGCACTTCTATACCCTGAACCAGGCTGAGCCAAGCCTCGCTGTCTGGAACAACCTGAAGCTGCCACGCTAAGGTCTGTTCCGAAATGCAAAGGCCCTCATAATGAGGGCCTTTGCCGTTCTAAACGCCCACGGAATTCTGCAGTCCATGAATACAACCGCCCCGACGTCCCGCCCGCAACTGGTCTATCTGGTGTTCGGCGCAGAGACTTACCATCAGGAAGCGGTATTCAGCATCGCCAGCGCCCTGTCGTTCCTGCGGGACGAGCCGGACACAGGCATCGACATCCAGGTCTTCACCGACAACCCCGAGCCCTACCGCCTGCTGCCGGTACGGGTACGCCCGCTGGACGAAGCCACGCGCAAACGCTGGAGCGAGCCTCACGGCTACCACTTTCGCACCAAGCACGTAGTGCTGCGGCAAGTGTTGCAAGAATCCGAAGTGGCGCTGCTGATCGACACCGACACGTTTTTCCACCATTCGCCCCTGGCGCTGTTTGAACGCGTGCAGCCCGGCACCCTGCTGTGCAACGCCTTCTACACCAAGTACGGCGACAACCACGAAAGCATTCTGTACAGCGCTCTATACCGCCGCCTGCTGGACATGGGCGTGGCCGACGATGACATGATGACCCTCAATTCAGGGGTCATGGGCCTGACGCAGCAGGACGCGCACATCCTCGACCGCTCGATCGAGTTGATGGACGAACTGTTTCCCCATGCCCGCGGCGCCTACACCCTGGAAGAGTTCTGCCTGTCCATTGCCGCCTATCGCACCCTCAACGTGCGCGAATGCCCGGACCTGATCCACCATTACTGGAGCCGCAAACAGCTGTTCCGGGCCAAGGTCAAGGCGTGGATCGCCAAGCATGGGGCAAACCCCACCAGCGCCACGGCCCTGAATGACACGCGCCAGGTTTCCGCCCACCTGCCCCGCCCGCCTCGTCTGCAACGCTTGATGTACAAGCTGATCACCCTGGCACTGCCCAAGCACCAACAGCAGTTCATCCGGGAAATCCTCTACGGCTGCTATGAACATGAAAACGAGTTCGACCAGGCGTGTGGCCCGGTTTGGTGGGACAAGGCCCGACAAAACCAGGAAGAGCGCCAGGGCCGACCGGTGGATGCCCATCTGCTGGAGCACTGGTTTGGCAATCCCGTGGTGCGGCTGATTCTCGGCGAGCGGCGCGAGGCGATCTACGAACACCTGATCAAATCTCCGGGCAAGTAAACCTGGCGGGCGCCCGCAGATCACTGTGCCAGAGCTTCTCTTTAGCCCGATACAGTCGTAATCTCAGGGTATGCCTGTCACTTTCCGGTTATTGACTGCTGTTCTTTTCGCTTGCCTGAGCCTCGGTGCCCATGGCGAGAAACTGCGCATTGTCACCGAGCCCTGGGCGCCTTACGTCTACGACGACAACGGCACCATGCGCGGGCTCGACTACGAGACCACGGTGATCGTGTTCCAGCGCCTGGGCATCGATGTGGATTGGCAATTCCTGCCCTGGAAGCGCTGCCTGGCGATGCTCGACCAGGGCCAGGCCGACGGCGCACTGGATATTTTCCATAGCCATGAACGCGACGCGGTGCTGCTGTACCCCAGCGAGCCGCTGTCCGAGGTGGAGTTCGTGCTGTTCTACGCCAATCAGCGCCCACACCCGTTCCAGACCTTCGACGACCTGCGCGGCCTGACCATCGGCACCTCGCCAGGCTACCTCTATGGCGCCGAATTCAGCGAGTCCACCCTCTTCAAGCAGGAGCCGGCCGCCAGCCATGAGGCCAACTTCGGCAAACTGGCCCTTGGCCGGATCGACCTGGTGATCACGGACCGTCGGGTTGGCCAGCATGTACTCAAGGCCCTTGGACTTGAGGACCAGGTCACCCAGGCCCCCCAGGTGGTCAGCAGCCAGCCACAGTTCCTGGCCGTGCGCCGCGGTGCCGGCATGGATTTGCTGGTGCAACGCTTCGCCGCCGAACTCAAACGCTTCAAGCAAGAGCCTGCCTACGCGGCCTTGAGTGCCAAATATGCGGGCAGCAGCCCGCAAACCAGCGCATCAGCCCTGCCCGTACGCACCGTTGAGCAGCAGGAAAGCAGCGCAGAGTGATTGCTCTGTTATACTCCGGCCTTTCCGCCAGGCTTACGCCCGGACGCTTCGGTCTTGCAAAAGGCACCCGACCCCGCTACAGCGCAGCTTTCAAGCCCGCGCGAGCCGTCTGAGTGCCCGCCAGCCCCAGCAGGACCGGACGGGATTGCGTTCATCTAAACGCCATTCACGCCAGGCAAGACTATCCCTCTGGGCCAAGCCCTAACTAAAACAGGATTACTCATGTCCTTTGCTTCCCTCGGTCTCTCCGAGGCTTTAGTCCGCGCCATCGAGGCAGCGGGCTATACCGAGCCTACTCCGGTGCAACAGCGGGCCATTCCCGCCGTGTTGCAAGGCCGCGACCTGATGGTTGCGGCTCAGACAGGTACTGGTAAAACCGGCGGCTTCGCCCTTCCGATCCTGGAGCGGTTGTTCCCCAACGGTCACCCGGACAAATCCCAGCGTCATGGCCCGCGCCAACCGCGCGTACTGGTCCTGACCCCTACCCGCGAACTCGCCGCACAAGTGCATGACAGCTTCAAGCTGTATGCCCGCGACTTGAAGTTCGTCAGCGCCTGCATCTTCGGCGGCGTCGGCATGAACCCACAGGTTCAGGCCATGTCCCGCGGTGTCGACGTACTGGTTGCATGCCCGGGTCGCTTGCTCGACCTGTGCGGCCAAGGCAGCGTCGATTTGTCCCACGTGGAAATCCTCGTGCTGGACGAAGCCGACCGCATGCTCGACATGGGCTTTGTCCATGACGTGAAAAAGGTCCTCGCGCGCCTGCCGGCCAAACGCCAGAACCTGCTGTTCTCGGCCACGTTCTCCAACGACATCACCGCGTTGGCGGGCAAGTTGTTGCACAACCCCGAGCGCATTGAAGTCACGCCGCCGAACACCACGGTCGAGCGTATCGAGCAGCGCGTATTCCGCCTGCCGGCCGCCCACAAGCGTTCGCTGCTGGCCCACCTGATCACCGCCGGCGCGTGGGAACAGGTGCTGGTGTTCACCCGCACCAAGCACGGCGCCAACCGCCTGGCCGAGTACCTGGACAAGCACGGCCTCACCGCCGTCGCGATCCACGGCAACAAGAGCCAGAATGCCCGCACCAAAGCCCTGGCCGACTTCAAGGCCGGTGAAGTGCGCATCCTGGTCGCCACCGACATCGCCGCTCGCGGCCTGGACATCGACCAACTGCCCCACGTGGTCAACTTCGAGCTGCCAAACGTCGACGAAGACTACGTGCACCGTATCGGCCGTACTGGCCGGGCCGGTCGTTCGGGCGAGGCCATTTCCCTGGTCGCACCGGACGAAGAAAAGCTGCTGAAAAGCATCGAGCGCATGACCAAGCAGAAAATCGCCGACGGCGACCTGATGGGCTTCGACTCCAGCGCGGTTGAGGCCGAGAAGCCTGAAGTGCGCGAACGTCCGGACGTGCGCAACCCGCGCAACAACCCACGCGGTCCGAAGGGCGATGGCCCGAACGGCGGCGGCGGTGGTGGCGGTCGTAAAGACAAGGGCAAGGACAAGGGCGGCAAGGACAAGGCTGCGACCAATGGCCGTGGCGAACGCCCGGCCCGTGAGCAAAAGCCCCGTGAAGGCACCCCGGCCCGCGAACAGCGCCAGCCGAGCCAGCCGCCACGTGCTGCTGCCGACCGTGCTCCGGACGAGTTCCTGGACGACGACGTGGACAACTTCGGTAACCGCGTTGACTACGTGCCCCAGGCCAAGCCGGCCCAGGGCCGTGGTCGTCGTCCGGGCGCTCCGGCCCAGGGCGCAGGCGCCGGTACTCCGCGTACCGGCGGGCAGCCACAAGGTCGCCAGAACGGTCCGCGCAGCAGCAACGGCGCCACCACCGGCACCCCGCCTGCCAAGCGCAGCGGCCCGCGCAACGGTGCACCGCGTGACGGCCAGGCCCGTCGCGAAGAGTCGCGCAACCGTCGCCCGGCCCGTGATGATCAACCTCGCCTGTCGGAGCCAGCGGTGCAAAACCCGCGCGGCGGCCCGGCACCGAAGATCATCCACAAAGAGTCGAAAAGCGATCGCACGCTGACACCTGAGCAGTTGGATCAACTGCCGGGCCGTCCACGTGGTGAAAAACCGGCGTTGCTGACCCGCAACCGCTGAGTTTTCAAAGCGCCATGAAAAATGCCCCGGATCGCGAGATCCGGGGCATTTTTGTGTGGCCGGCGAAAATTACTTCGCTTTCACACCTTCAAACGTCACGTACAGCTCAACGTTGTTGGACGCTGGACCCAGGTCCATCTGCTTGCCGAAGTCCTGGCGATTGAAGGAGGTAGTACCTTCAAAGCCGGCACGGTAGCCGCCCCATGGATCCTTGCCTTCACCCAGGAAGGTCGCCTTGACGACGATCGGCTTGGTCACGCCGTGAAAGGTCAGGTCGCCGGTCACGTCAGCAGTGACTTGGCCAGCGGCATTCTTGCCAGTGGTCTTGACGCTGGTGGAGACGAACTTGGCATCGGCAAACTTGCCAACGTCCAGGAAGTCTTTGCTGGCGATGTGCTTGTCACGTTCGGCGTGGTTGGTGAACACGCTGGCGGTGCGGACGTTGAACTCAATCTTGCTGTCTTCAGGCTTGGCAGCATCGAAGCTGAACTTGCCGTCCAGGTCCTTGAAGGTACCGGTGATGAAGCTGTAGCCCAAGTGGCTGATCTTGAAGTCAACGAAGGCGTGCTGGCCTTCCTTGTCGACAACGTAGTCAGCTGCCATCGCCTGACCGGCAGTCAGCAGGGCAGAACCGATGGCCAGAGCGGCGAGAGTCTTTTTCAACATGCTTTCTATTCCTTGTGAGTCGAGGTTGAACATCAGGCTTTGCGCCCCAGCATACGAACCAGGGTCACATCACGATCAATGAAATGGTGTTTCAGCGCGGCCACGCCATGCAGGCCGGCGAACACCACCAATACCCAGGCCAGGTACAAATGCACCACGCCTGCAGTGTCTGCCTGGTCCGGTAGCCCGGAAACCAGCGCAGGAATCTCAAACAAGCCAAACACCGGGATCCCGACACCGTCTGCGGTGGAAATCAGGTAACCGGCAATCATCACGGCAAACAGCCCGAGATACAGGAACGCGTGGCCAAACGCAGCCCCCAGACGCGTCATGCGGCTATAGCTGGCAAGCGGTGGCGGCGGCGGGCTGACCAGGCGCCAGACGATCCGCACGAGCATGATGGCGAACAGCGTAATGCCGATGCTCTTGTGCAGGTCCGGGGCGTCTTTGCGCCAGGCACTGTAGTAGTCGAGACCGACCATCCACAGGCCCAATGCGAACAGACCGAACACCACCAGGGCCACGCCCCAGTGCAAAACGATGCTGACCCAGCCATAGCGGGCCGGTGAATTACGTAGTTGCATGTCCCAAATCCCGTAAGAGCTGTGGCAAGACTATCGATTTACCTATCGAATTAAAGCGGAAAATTTCGCTTTGAAATATCGAGAAATACGATCAAGAGCGTATGCAGAGTAAGTTAACAAGAGATTAAGGACTATCCAGAAGAAACGTGACGGACTGTCCTGCGTTTACCACCAATTTACGCTTCAGACTCGCAATGGGTTGTGACACAGGCCTGCATTGCATAGGCTTGCGCGATTGTTTCGCCCGCGCACGTCGCGAGCCGCTTCGAGGAGAATAAACATGGGTTTGAATAACCAGTGGATGCAACGCGACCTTGCGGTGCTGTGGCATCCCTGCACCCAGATGAAAGACCACCAGCAACTGCCGCTGATCCCGATCAAGCGCGGTGAAGGCATCTGGCTGGAAGACTTCGAAGGCAAACGCTACCTCGACGCCGTCAGTTCCTGGTGGGTCAACGTGTTTGGCCACGCCAACCCGCGCATCAACCAGCGCATCAAGGACCAGGTCGACCAGCTGGAACACGTGATCCTCGCCGGCTTCAGCCACCAGCCGGTAATCGAGCTGTCCGAGCGCCTGGTGAAGATGACCCCCGAAGGCCTGACCCGCTGTTTCTACGCCGACAACGGTTCGTCGTGCATCGAAGTCGCGCTGAAGATGAGCTTTCACTATTGGCTCAACCGCGGCCTGCCGAACAAAAAGCGCTTTGTCACCCTGACCAACAGCTACCACGGCGAAACCATCGCCGCGATGTCGGTAGGCGATGTGCCGCTGTTCACCGAGACCTATAAAGCCCTGCTGCTGGACACCATCAAGGTGCCGAGCCCCGACTGCTACCTGCGCCCCGACGGCATGAGCTGGGAAGAACATTCCCGGAACATGTTCCTGGCCATGGAGCAGACCCTGGCCGAAAACCACGACACCGTGGCCGCCGTGATCGTCGAGCCGCTGATCCAGGGCGCCGGCGGCATGCGCATGTACCACCCGGTGTACCTCAAGCTGCTGCGCGAAGCCTGCGACCGTTATGGCGTGCACCTGATCCACGACGAAATCGCCGTGGGCTTTGGCCGCACCGGTACGATGTTCGCCTGCGAACAGGCCGGCATCCGCCCGGACTTCCTGTGCCTGTCCAAGGCCCTGACCGGCGGCTACCTGCCGCTCGCCGCGGTGGTCACCACCGACGATGTGTACGACGCCTTCTACGACGACTACCCGACCCTGCGGGCCTTCCTGCACTCCCACAGCTACACCGGCAACCCGCTGGCCTGTGCGGCGGCCCTGGCGACCCTGGATATCTTCGAAGAAGACAACGTCATCGAAAACAACAAGGCCCTGGCCCAGCGCATGGCCACCGCCACCGCGCACCTGGTGGACCATCCGCACGTCTCGGAAGTGCGCCAGACCGGCATGGTGCTGGCCATCGAGATGGTGCAGGACAAGGCCACCAAGACCGCCTACCCGTGGCAGGAACGCCGTGGCCTGAAGGTGTTCGAACATGCGCTGGAGCGAGGCGCGTTGCTGCGGCCGTTGGGCAGCGTGGTGTACTTCCTGCCGCCGTATGTGATCACCCCGGAGCAGATCGACTTCCTGGCTGAAGTGGCCAGCGAAGGGATCGACATTGCCACCAACAGCAAGGTCAGCGTGGCGGTGCCCAAGGATTTCCACCCGGGGTTTCGTGATCCGGGCTGATTGAGTTGATCGTTCCCACGCTCCGCGTGGGAATGCAGCCATGGACGCTCCGCGTCCGCCCTGCACACTATTTCCAGAGAACAGAAATGAGACTGTCCCGCTTTTTTGTCGACGCCCCCCTGAGCCTTGGCGACCACGAGTTGCCGGAAGCCCAGGCGCACTACATCAGCCGCGTATTGCGCATGAGCGAAGGCGACCCCGTGCAGTTGTTCGACGGTTCCGGCCAGGAGTTTCGCGCCAGCTTGCTGGAAGTCGGCAAAAAACGCGTGGTGGTGCAAGTCACCGAAACCTTCGCCGGGCAGGTCGAGTCGCCATTGCAGATTCACCTCGGCCAGGGCCTGTCCCGTGGCGAGCGAATGGACTGGGCGATCCAGAAAGCCACCGAGCTTGGGGTGAATGAAATCACCCCGATCTTCAGCGACCGCTGCGAAGTGCGCCTCAAGGACGAACGCGCCGACAAACGCCTGCAGCACTGGCGCCAGGTGGCGATCAGCGCGTGCGAGCAGTGCGGTCGCTCGCGAGTGCCGGTGATTCACCCACCGCTGTTGCTGGCGGATTGGTTGAAACAGGCCGAAGCGGATTTGAAGCTGGTGCTGCACCCGGTGGCCGAGCCCCTGGTGAGCCACGCCAAGCCTGGGAGCCTGGCCTTCCTGATCGGGCCGGAGGGTGGATTGACTGATGGCGAAGTCGAAACGGCACAAGGTGCGGGGTTTCATGCCGCACGGCTGGGCCCACGGGTGCTGCGTACCGAAACTGCGCCAGTCGTGGCGCTGGCCGTAGCCCAACAACTCTGGGGCGACTTCTAAACCCGTTTTGCAAACCCAATCAAATGTGGGAGCGGGCTTGCTCGCGAATGCGGTGGATCAGTCACACATGTATTGACTGGCACTCCGCTTTCGCGAGCAAGCCCGCTCCCACATTTTGATCGGGTTACCAACCTCAGACCTGTTTACTCCACCGGGTCACTCACAGGCGTCGCAATAATCGCCTTCAACTCACTGGTCATCGGGAATTCCAGGTTCAGGCCCTTAGGCGGAATCGGCTGCTCAAACCAGCGCTGGTAAATGCCGTTGATCTCCCCCGAGCTGTACAGCCCGGCCAGGGTCTCATTGACCACCGCGAGAAACTGCGGGTCGTCCTTGCGCACCATGCAGCTGTAGATTTCCCGCGACTGTTCTTCCCCAACCACCACCCACTTGTGCGGGTCCCTGGCCTTGGCGCGCTCGCCGTAGAGCAACGCGTCATCCATGTAGAACGCCGCCGCCCGGCCCGATTGCAGCATCTGGAAGGCTTCGCCGTGGTCCTTGGCGCTGATCACCGACATGTTCAGTTTGTGATCGACGTTGTAGCTCTTGAGGAACCGCTCGTTGGTGGTACCGGCGGTGGTTACCACGTTCTTGCCTTGCAGGTCGGCGAAGCTTTTGATGCCGCTGTCGTTGGCGGTCAGCAACTGGCCCTTCACGTAGATAAACCCGTAGGAAAACGCTACCTGCTTCTGCCGCTCGGCGGTCACGCCGGTGGAACCGCATTCCAGGTCCACGGTGCCGTTTTGCACCAGGGCTATGCGGGTCTGGGAAGTCACCAGGTTGTACTTCACGTTGAGCTTCGGCACACCGGTTTTCTGCTGGATACGCTCGACGATCTTGTTCGCCAGCTCCACCGAATAGCCCATGGGCTTGCCGCTGTGATCCCCCACATAGGAAAACGGCACCGAGGCATCGCGGTAGCCGAGGGTGATGCTCCTGGCGTTGGCGATCTTGCTCAGCGTACCGTCCAAGGGGGCCTCGGTGGCATGGGCCTGAGCCCCCAACAACAGCCCCAGGGTGCAGCCGATCAACGTGATTTTTTGCATTGTTATTCTCCGTTGGTGGTTAAAGGTTCAGGTACGGCGCACTGCAATGACACTGATCTCGACCAGCACGTCCGGTCGCGCCAACTGCGCCTGCAACGTGGTACGCGTCGGTGCCTGCCCCGGCGATAGCCAGGCGGACCAGACTTCATTCATCGGCGCAAAACCCTCCTGGATATTGTTCAGGTAGATGGTCGCATTCAGCAGATGATCCTTGTCGCTGCCGGCCTCGGCCAGCAGCGCATCAATCCTGGCCAGCACCTGTTCGGTCTGGGTCTTTACATCACGGCCTTCGCCCGGCACCTGGCCGGACAAAAACACCAGGTCCTGAAACACCACGGCGCCAGACAAGCGGCTGTTGCTGTTGATTCGGGTGATGGTCATCGAAATATCCTCAAGCGGCACGGGGCGCGAAGCCCTGCATATCAATGGAAGTGGTGTGCCGGCCAATCAACTCGGCCAGTACCTGGCCGCTGCCGCAAGCCAGGGTAAACCCGAGGGCGCCGTGGCCGAGGTTAAGCCACAGGTTGCTGTAGGCGCTGGCACCAATCAACGGCACGCCGGTAGGCGTGGCCGGGCGCATGCCGGCCCATTCGACCGCGTGCTGGTAGTCACCGGCCAGCGGGAACGTCTCAAGTGCCTGGCGTTTAATCAGCGCCAGGCGCTTGGGTTCCAGGCGGGCGTCGAAGCCGACAATATCCACCATCGCCGCCACCCGCAGTTGCTCACCGATGCGCGCGTAGACGATCTTGCGGTCGTAATCGGTGATGCTGATGTTCGGCGCCTGATGCTGCGCGCCAATCGGCACGCTCAGGCTGTAACCCTTGAGGGGATACAGCGGCAGTGACATACCCGGCAAGGCCAGCTCGGGGCTGCGGTGCCCGGCGGCCAGCACCAGGTGCTGCACCGGCAAGACTTCACTGCCCATTTCGATAGCCTGCACGGCGCCTGCGCTGTGACGAATCGCCGTCACCTTGCGCCCCAACAGGAACGTGCAACGCCCCGACGCTTCAAGGCGCGCCGCCAGTTGCTGGCAGAACCCATGGCAGTCGCCGACCTCTTCATTGGGCGTATAGATGCCGCCGGCAAAACTGGCGCTGTCCAGGGTCGGTTCCAGCCGTGCGCAGTCCGCCGCCGAGAGCACTTGCTGTTGCAGCGGGTCGGTCACTTTATTCAAGGCGCGCTCATAGCTGTCGAGGCTGCGAAAGGTCACCAGCTTGCCGTTGCGCCGCCAGTGGAAACCGCCCAGTTGGTCTTCTTCACGCCAGCGTTGCAGGGTGCCCTGGCTCAAGGACGCCAGGCGCAGCAGGTGGGCCGCATTGCGCTGGTTCACCGAGCCACGGCAGGCGCCCAGGAACGAGGCCATCCAGCGCCACTGCGCCGGGTCCATGCGCGGGCGCAGCTTCAGCGGCGAGTCACCGCGCAGCAGCCAGCCGATGGCTTGCAACGGTACGCCCTTGTCGGCCAACGGCGCGACATAGCGGTAGGACAGTTGCCCGCCGTTGGCGAAGCTGGTCTCGCTGCCCAGGGTTTCCCGGGCTTCGACCACCGTCACCTGCATGCCGGCACGCACCAGCGCGTAGGCACTCGCCAGGCCGATAACCCCGCCACCGATGATGCAAACCTGCTGAGCCATGTGCGTCCCTTAACCGTGCGATGTCAGGCTTGAAGGTTAGAGGCAGGTGACAGCGGCGGGACAATGAATAAAGATGGGTCACCCATAAACAAAGGTTATGGACTGCCCATGCGCTTGCGTCATATCGAAATCTTCCAGGCCATCCGCCAGACCGGTTCCATCAGCGCCGCCGCCCAGTTGCTGCATGTCTCGCAGCCGGCGGTGAGCAAGGTGCTGCAGCACGCCGAGTTGCAGTTGGGGTTCCCGCTGTTCCTGCGTATACGCGGCAAGCTGCAGCCAACCCCGGAAGCGCTGGCGCTGGAGCGCGAAGTCGACAAGGTGACCGAAAGCCTGCAAGGCGTGCGGCGCCTGGCACAGAACCTGCGCCGCGAGCCGGGCCAGAGCCTGCGTATCGGCGCAACACCCGCGCTGGCCTTGGCGTTGCTGCCGCCGGCCATCCGCGAATGGACCCAACGCTACCCGGACATCGCCTGCGAGCTGTCCAGCGCCCACAGCCGCGAGCTGGTGCAAAACCTGTTGATGCGTGAGGTCGACGTGGCGCTGACCCTGCAACCGCCCGATCACCCGGGTCTGACCGCCCAGGCCCTGGCCCACGGCGTGCTGGTGGCGTTGGCGCCGCAGGGTTACTGGAAGGAAAACGAGCTGGGCAAACCGTTGCCGCTGATGGCCCTGGCGGGCGCGCCGTTGATTGGCCTGTCCAGCGCCGACCCGTTGTCGGCGAAGCTGGACAGCTACCTGGAAGCGGTCGATCCACCGCCACGGGTCAGCATCGCAGTGCAGACCTATTCCCTGGCCAGGGCCATGGTCGAATCCGGCGCCGGGCTGGCGGTGATTGATCCGTTCACCGCCCTCGGCGCATCACCGGCCACTACTTGCATTCGCCCCCTTGCGCCGCCGCTGCCAATCACCTTGTACGCCCTGACCCGCGCCGACGAACCGCCGCCGCATATGCTGGCGAGCCTGTTGGAGATCTTCGGCAGCCGGGCCCATGAGCAATTGGACCGGCTATAACACGTACCCCATGATCGCCACGAAATGCAGCAGGCTGCCGCCAATCACGAACAAATGCCAGATCCCGTGGGAGTGCCGCAAGCGGTCCTCCAAGGCAAAGAAAATAATGCCCACGGTATACAGCACCCCGCCCGACGCCAGCCAGGCAAACCCGGTAGGCCCCAGCGCAGCAATCAGCGGCTTGACCGCCACCAGCACGATCCAGCCCATCACCGCATAGATCACGATCGACAGGATCCGCGCCTCGGAACGTGGCTTGATCTCCTGCAGGATGCCGATCACCGCCAGCCCCCACACAATCCCGAACAGCGTCCAGCCCCACGGCCCGCGCAGCGTCACCAGGCAAAACGGCGTGTAGCTGCCGGCAATCAGCAGGTAGATCGAAAAGTGATCGACCTTCTGCATGATCGCTTTCTTGCGCCCGCGCACGCTGTGGTAAACGGTGGACGCGCTGTACAACACCAGCAATGTGAAACCGTAAATGGCCACGCTGACAATCTTCCAGGGGTTGCCGTCCATACTGGCCACCACCAACATCCATACCGCACCCACAAAAGCCGCAACCGCCCCGAGCAAGTGGCTCCAGGCGTTGAATCGTTCCCCGTGATACATGTGTCACTCACCTCGAATAACGGTTATCACCTCGACCATTCTGACGTCACCCACCCAATATCAGGTAACAACCTTTCTTCATTTGCCCAAATACACATGCCGATGGATGATTCGCTTCATCCTGTGGGAGCTGGCTTGCCGGCGATAGCGGTGTATCAGCAGCAGATGCATGTCTGACCCACCGCTATCGCCGGCAAGCCAGCTCCTACATAAAAGCCCCTCATCGGTAACGCCCATGCCCGACCTCGAACCTGCCCAGCCCCACCCGAGTCTGTGGCAGTTGTTTTACAACTTCGCCATGGTCGGCCTGTTTGGCTTCGGCGGCGTGATGCCCTGGGCGCGGCAGATGATGGTCGACCGCAGGCAGTGGGTCAGCGAACAAGGCTTCAACGAGTTGCTGACCACCGGCCAATTTTTCCCCGGGCCGAATATCGCCAACGTCGGCATCATCTACGGTCGGCGCCTGCACGGCTTGCCGGGTGCGGTTGTGACCGTGGTCGGCTTGTATCTGTTCCCCTCGCTGATCACCGTGCTGGCCGGCTTCGCCTATGCCAAATGGTGGAGCCATGACGTGGTGCAGCAGATCTTCGGCGCGGTGATGCCGATCGCCACCGGGCTGATGCTCGGCACCACCTTGCGCCTGCTCAAGGCCATGCCCAGGACCCTGGCGAATTACAGCGCGTTCGTCCTGACCTTCGTGTTGATGGCGGTGCTGGTGCTGCCGTTGTGGATGGTCCTGCTGATCTGCATTCCCAGCTCGTTGGCCTTGAGCTTCATGGGCAAGCAGAAGGTGGCCGGCTGATGCAGAGCGTGCTGTTTCACCTGATGATCCAATGCGCGCTGTGGTCGCTGATGGCGATTGGCGGCAACACCGTGGCCCTGAGCGATATCCATCGCTACACCGTCACCGACATGAACTGGATCACCGACGCCCAGTTCGTCGCCTTCTTCGCCTTGTCCCAGGCCTTGCCGGGGCCCAATGGCATGTTCCTGGTATTTATCGGCCAGCAAGCCGCCGGGTTGCCCGGCGCCCTGGTGGCCCTGACCGCCAAGCTGGTGCCCTGCTCGGTGCTCACCTACTTCGGCGCCGGCTGGCTGGAAAAACACAGCAAAACCCCGTGGGTGCAGCGGGTCAAAGGCAGCCTGCTGCCGATCTCCATCGGGCTGATCCTGGCCGCCAGCTACATCCTGATGAACAGCCTGGAAAACAACGCCACCAGCCTGGTACTGACCCTGGCCAGCGCTGCCGTGGTGTATTACACAAGACTCAACGCGATCTGGCTGATCATCCTCGGCGTAGTGTTGGGCCTGTGCAGTGCATGGCTGGGAGTGAACTGGTTTTAGGGGCACAATCGACGGCATTCGAACAAGAGTCACGCCCATGCTGATCGACGAAGAGTTCACCCTCAAGAAGCTGGAAATCTTCCTGGCGTTCATGCGCACCGGCAACCTGGCGCGGGCGGCGGCTGAACTGCAGACCAGCAACGTCAGCGTGCACCGGGCGATCCACTCCCTGGAAAACGCCCTGCGCTGCCCGCTGTTCAAGCACGAAGGGCGCAACCTCACGCCGCTGGAAAGCGCCTATGTGCTGGAAGAGCGCGCGCAGAAGCTGGTGCAGGATGTGGTCGACAGCGTGCGGGTCACCCGCGAGGCCGCCGGCTTTTCCGCCGAGCGCTTCAAGCTGGGCTCGCTGTATTCGCTGACGGTGAAGACCGTGCCGCAGTTGATCATGGGGCTGAAGATTCGCCGTAGCGAGCTGAATATCGACCTGATCCTCGGCTCCAATTTCGACCTGCTGTACAAGCTGAAGAACATGGAAGTCGATGCGATCCTGATCTCCCTCGACGAGCACGCCAACGATCCGGACTGCGAGCAGATCGCGCTGTTTTCCGACGACATCTTCCTCGCCACCCCGGCCGATTCACCCTTCGACCGCGAACAGGAAATCGACCTGGCGGACGTGCGCGACGCCACCTTCATCACCCTCACCCAAGGCTTCGCCACCCATCAGGATGGCAACCGCGTATTCAAGCAGGCAGGGTTCGAGCCGAAGGTGGCGATGCAGGTCAACGACATCTTCACCCTGCTGAGCATGGTCAGCTCGGGCGTGGGTTATGCGCTGCTGCCGGGGCGGATTGCGGCGGTGTATGAGAACCGGGTGAAGCTGATTCCCCTGCAACCGCGCTACCGTTTGCAGCAGCACATTGGCGTGGTGTTTCTGAAAGCCAAGGAACGCGACCCGAACCTGCTCGCGCTGTTGGCGGAGTGCCGGATGTATGCGAACCGCCAAACCTGACAATGATCCCCTGTGGCGAGGGAGCTTGCTCCCGCTCGGCTGCGCAGCAGTCGTAAAATCAGCGCCCGCGTTGTTTCAGGAAGAATGCATTGGGACCGCTTCGCGCTCCAGCGGGAGCAAGCTCCCTCGCCACAAAAGCGGTCGACACATCTCGGGTCAGCCGACAATCCCGCGCACGATGAAGTACAGCACCGACGGCCCCAGCAAACACCCAAGCCCGGTGTGAAAGGTGGCGGTCAGTGCGCCATACGGCACCAACCGCCGGTCCGTCGCTGCCAGGCCTGCCGTCACGCCGCTCACCGTACCGGCCAGGCCGCCAAACACCATCGCCGAGCGCGGGTTATCCAGGCCCATCCAGCGTGCCGCCATGGGCGTGCCCACCATCACCAGGATCGCCTTGATCAACCCAGTCGCGATGGACAGCGCCACCACATCCGAGCTTGCACCCAACGCCGCCCCGGTCACCGGCCCGACGATGTACGTCACCGCGCCCGCGCCGATGGTGGTCATGCTGATCGCATCACGATAACCAAACGCCCAGGCGATACTCGCGCCCACGATAAACGGCAGCACCGTGCCCAACAGCAAGGCAATCGCACCAATCAAGCCGGCCTTGCGCGCCTCGGTGGCCTGTACTTCAAACGCCGTGGCCACGATGGCAAAGTCCCGCAGCATGGCGCCGCCCATCAAGCCGATCCCGGAAAACAGCGCCACATCCGCCAGGCCTTTCTGCCCGCCGGTCAAGGTACCGCCCACCCAGGCCAGCACCAGCCCGATCACAATCGCGATGGCTGAGCCGTGGATGCGTCCGAAGGTCAGGCGCTTGGACAGCACCACCGAAATCCACATCACCACGCCAACAAATGCAAAGGCGGTGACCAAGCCGTTATTTGCCAGGCCTTTCTCGATGAGTTCCCACATATCAGCGACCTCCCGCGACAGGTGCAGCCGCAATCAGCGGCTCTTCATCGGGCAGCGGTTCGCCCTTGTGCGTGCGGCTGATCAAGGCAATCGTGCAACCGCACACCACCACCGAACCAATCGCCGCCAGCACCGCCACCGGGCCGCCGTGCAGCGCGGTCACCACGTTCTGTTGCGCCGCCATCGCCACCACTACCGGGATGTACATGGCACCCCAGAAGCCGACACCCATCTCGCATTCCTTGGTCATGCCGCCGTGTTTGTGCATCCACAACCGTGCGCAGATCAGCAGGATCATCGCGATCCCCACCCCGCCCACGTTGGATTTGACTCCCAGCAACACGCCGAGCATGTCGCCCAGAATCACGCCGGCCAACATGCAGATCGCCAGCAACGCCACACCGTAAATAATCATGATGGTTGTCCTCAAAGTGCTTCATCGAAATTGTTGTTTTTGTGCTTCGAAAGCCTTGGGCGGCAATGCCGATCCGATAAAGATGAATACCGTACCTGTGGCGAGGGAGCTTGCTCCCGCTGGGCTGCGTAGCGGCCCTGAAATCCTCGGAGCGCTGCGCACTCCAACGGGAGCAAGCTCCCTCGCCACAGGTCATTGATGACCCGCTCTATCTCTTGACCGACCAGCATCAGCCTTGGTGGAGCTCTATCGGTGATGGTTTCCCTCCTCTCGCAGCAAGGCCTGCAAGGTGTCCAGGCGGGCGCCTTCGAAGGCGATGACGGTGCCTTGCTCGAACACCCGGCGCGCAAGGCCTGTAAGCACGGCACCGGGAGGCAGTTCGATATGCAGGCGCACACCGCGCTCGAAGGCGCTTTGCACGGTGCCGCGCCAGTCGACGATGCGGCACATGTTGAAGGCGAGGTCGTCGCGCAGGTGTTCGGTGTTGTGGATCGGCCGGGCGCGGGTGCTGCTCAGGTAGGTGATGCTCGGCGGTTTCAGTGTCACTTGGGCGAATGCTTCGGCCAGGGCCTCGGCGGGTTTTTCCAGCAGTACGCAATGAGACGGCACGCTGACGGCCAGGCGTTTGGCGACGCCGTTGCCGCGCACCAGATTGGCGACCGCCTTCATGGCCTCATCGCTGCCGGCGATGACCGTCTGGTTGTCGGCATTGATATTGGCCAGGTAAACCGGGGTTTGCGGGCTGTGGACCTGAGCAAGCAAGGCTTCGACGGTGGACAGGTCCGGGCCGATAAGGGCGGTCATGCCGTAGCCGTGGGGATACGCTTGCTGCATCAGTTCGCCGCGCAGGCTGACGAGTTTCAACGCGTCGGCAAAGTCCAGCGAGCCGGCGATCACGGCGGCCGGATAAGCACCAATGGACAGGCCGGCGACGTAATCGGGGGTGTGTTCCAGCAAACGCGCACTGGCCACACCGGCAATCAACAGGCAGAGCTGCACGGCACGGGTCGAGGCCAGCGCTTCGGCAGAATCCAGGGTAAGCACATCCTCATTGAGGGCAGCACTGGCTTCGTCCAGCACCGCACGCGGCAGTTGCTGGAGCATGCCGGGACGCTGGGCGCCCTGCCCCGGGAATGCCAGGAGGCTGCTCATGCCAAGGCCTGCCACGGGTCGAGCACCAACTGCGCGCCACCGGCATTTTTCAGCAGCACGCGACGCGAACCACCGGCCCATTCACGCAACGCGACCGCGCCAAAAGGCGTTTGCAGTTGCAGGTCCACGGCGCACACCGGCGTATCCAGTATCGCCAGCAGGTCCTCTGCATCGCTGCGTTCAAGGCGCTCGGGCGTGCGCAGAATCAAATCCAGATCGCTCTTGGCATGCAGCGCTTCGACGCCGCTGGCCAACTCGAAACCCGCACTGCCGGTGACGCCCCAACTCTCTCCCGCCAGCACCGGTCGTAACTGAGCGAGAGCCTGCAACGCCGGCAAATCCCTTGGCGAGATCACACCGCGCAGGTCTTCCGGCACCACGCGCCGCTGCACGGCCGCCATCGGCATCACGGCGGCGAAGCGCTGCTCGCGCAAGCGCCCGCGTACCCCCACCGCTACCTGGCCCGGTGACGCGACGGCACGCCGCACCACCACCGGATGCCCAGCGGCCAATGCTTCCAGCACCCAGGCCGGCGCATCAGCGGGCGCATGCGCCGGGGTCATGCCCCAGAGCAAGTCGTGAGCGTTCACCATTGCTCCCGCAGCAGTTGGCGCACGTGGCTGGAGGCCGCGCGGTTAGTGGCGCCCAGGCGACCGCTCAGGTCCCGACCGCCGGCCTGCACATCCTTGATCGCCTGCACCAGGCAATCGCTGACACGCGCCACATCTTCGCTGGTGGGCTGCTCGATCTGGCTGACCGACAAGGTCTCCCAGAGCAAGCCGAGGCTGGCATAGCTGTCGATGTCATAGGCCATCGGCGGCACGCTGGCGGCCAGGGTTTCCAGCTCTTCAACACTGCGCAGGGTTACCCGTGCCGCCGAAGCCTTGCCCATGGCATGCACCATCACGCCGGGGTCGCGCAGGGCAATCAGGCGGTTGGCCTGGTAACCATGGGCGAGGAAGGCGCCGGACATCGCCTTGCCCACCAGCAGCGCGATCACCGGGTGACCGGCCAGGCGGGCACGGGCGTAGCTGTCGGCAGCGGCGGCCAATGCCTGGTGAATGCCCAACGCCTCTTCGCGACGACCGTAGGCCTGGCTCGGCACATCCACGATGGCAATCAGCGGACGCTTGTCGCCGGTGTTGATCGCCTCATCAACGGCCTTGGCCAAGCCCCAGCCTTCCAGCAAACCGACTTCACCGTTGCGAGCGCGAGGGAAGCGGTTTTGTGGGTCGGTGACCACCGCGATAAAGCGCACTGGCTGATCACCGAGCACACCGTCGGCGACTTTCAGCGAGTTCGGCAAACCGCTCACTGGCGCTGCGTCGCCGCTCAATGCGTTGAACCACTGCAAACCTCTCATGAGCGTTCTCCCTGATACAGATCGCGAACCGTCGCCGGGTCGATTTGCGGTTCGGCGTTCAGTGCGGCCAGGCGTTCCAGATAGTGATCAACCTGACGGCTGCGCTGGTTTTCCGGCAAGCCTTGTTGCAGCAACTCAGTGATCTGCTGCTGAATCTGCGCCACGTCGTCGGCCACATACCGGTCGGCCAAGCCGCTGTTGAAACGCTGCTCACCGCCGGTCAGGCTCCAGATGAAGGGCCGGTCGCGGGAGTCGTATTCTTCAAGGCCGGCTTCCTGCTCGATCACCTGCGGGCCGTTCAGGCCAAGGCGCGCCTCACGGGTCACCAGCAGATAACTGCACAAGCCTGCCGCGATGGACATGCCGCCAAAGCAACCGACGCTGCCCGCCACCACGCCGATCACCGGCTGGTACTGGCGCAGGTCGACAATCGCTGCGTGGATATCGGCGATGGCGGCCAAGCCCAGGTTGGCTTCCTGCAAGCGCACGCCGCCGGTTTCCAGCAGCAGGATCGCGCGAGTAGGGATACCGTTGCGATTGTCTTCAGCAGCCAACTCCAGTGCACCGGCCATCTTCGCGCCGCCGACTTCACCGAGACTGCCGCCCTGGAAATTGCCTTCGATGGCCGCGATGACCACCGGCAAGCCGGCGATGCTGCCCTTGGCGATCACCACGCCGTCATCTGCCTGCGGCACCACGCCCTGGCGGCTCAGCCACGGCGACATGACGCGCTGGAACGGGTCGATCAGTTCGCGATAGCTGCCCGCGTCGAGCAAGGCCTTGGCCCGTTGCCGGGCGCCGAGTTCGACGAAGCTGTGTTTGTTCAGCAAGTCAGTCATGACCGATCTCCTCGAAGCCTTGCTCCAGGCGCAAGCGCACCACGCCGGGTGTGGCGCCGAAGTCGTGGATATCGATGTTCAATGCGGGGGGTGTCTGTTCCTGGAAGATCCGCTCGAACAGATGCTGCCAACGCAGCTGCGCACCGTTCACCGAGGTCTGCACCTGGATCGTCAGGGTGCCGGCGGTTCCCGGTTCCAGCAGCACTTCGAGGTCGCCGGAGCCGACGCAACCTACCAGCGCGCGGCCCTTTGCGGGCTGCCCGGCGGGGAATTCAAAGGATAAGGTTTCCATCACAGCGCTCCGTCGAGGCGGTCGATAAACAGGCAGGCGGCCAACAGGTCGGCGGCGCCACCGGGGGAGGCATTCAGCGCCAGCAGTTGCTGGTCCAGCTCATGCAGTTGGCGGCGGCCGGCGAGGCTTGCACTGCCGCCGGCGTCCAGCACCGCTTGGGCGCCTTGTTGCATGGCCTGCAAGCCTTCAGGACCGGCGCGGTAGAGCACGCAGGTGTCGGCCAGGTCGGTCATGATCGCCAGCAAGGCGTCGAGGCGCGCGTTCTGTTCGCCGTGTTGCTGCAGGCGGCTTTTCTTCAGTTGGGGCAGGCCGCGTTGCAGCACCGACGGGAAGCCCAATTGCGCTTCTTCGCGGGCACCGCGTGCACCGTAGCGTTGTGCGACCTGGGCGCCGTGGCTCAGCGGTTGCGGTGCGTAACGGTCGTTGAGCAAGGCCAGGCGGGCGGCGCGCAACGTCACCGCGCTGGCAGTGCAGGATTCCGGTTGCAGTGCGGCGGCGGCGACTAACAGGCCGAGCGCCCAGATCGCGCCACGATGGGTATTAACGCCGCTGGTGGTGACGAGCATCACCTGCTCACCTTCGCGACCGATGCGCCCGAGGGCTTCACGCAGGGGCAAACCGACTTCGCCAAATTCGACAGCGGCCTCGGCCATTTCCTTGAACGCCGGCCACAGCGACAGCGCCGAGGCGTGCATCAAGCCGAGGTGCAAATCGGTATGGGCGCCGTTGCCGCGACGGTCTACCAGGGCGGGTTTCGGCGACAGGTCTGCCTCATCGATCAACGCGTCGACGGCCATGTCGGCCAGGCGTTCGGCCAGCGTCAGGTCGTGCAGTTTGAGTGCGTGCATTTACCAGCTCCTGAACTTGGCGGGCGGGTTGTACAAGCCACCGGACCACTCCACCAGATCGGCCACGCTCTTGGCGGCCAGCAGCTCGCGGGTGGCATCGGTGCGGCGGATGCCGAGGTCTTCGGGCAGCGCAATCAAGCCTTCGCGACGCATGCGTGCGGTGTCCTTGGGGTTGTGGCGCAAGCCGATGGCGGTCACCCCGGCCACGGCGGCGATCATCGCCTGGCGCTCTTCCAGGGAGCGGGCCTTGTACAGGTAGGCGATGCCTTCTTCGGTGAGCAGGTGTGTGACGTCATCGCCGTAGATCATGATCGGCGCCAGGGGCATGCCGCTTTTGCGGGCGACTTCCACCGCGTCGAGGGTTTCGACAAAGGTGGGTTTGCCGCCTTCCTGGAAGGTCTCGACCATCTGCACCACGAGCTTTTTGCCGCGTTCGAGCAAGGCTTCCGGGGCGTCGTCGTGGCGCATGTCGAGCCAGGCGGGTGTGCCATGGCGGCGACCGCGCGGGTCGTGGCCCATGTTCGGCGCACCACCAAAACCGGCGAGGCGGCCACGGGTAACGGTGGAGGAATGACCGTCGCCATCGACCTGCAAGGTGGCGCCGATAAACAGGTCCACCGCGTACTGGCCGGCCAGTTGGCAGAACATCCGGTTGGAACGCAGCGAGCCGTCGCGGCCGGTGAAGAACACATCCGGCCGGGCGGCGATGTAGTTCTCCATGCCCAGTTCGGTGCCGAAGCAATGCACGCTTTCGACCCAGCCGCTTTCGATGGCCGGGATCAGGGTTGGGTGCGGGTTGAGGGTCCAGTTGCGACAGATCTTGCCCTTCAGGCCCAGGGATTCACCGTAGGTCGGCAGGATCAATTCGATGGCGGCGGTGTTGAAACCGATGCCGTGGTTCAGCGATTGAACGTTATGTTTTTCATAGATGCCGCGGATCGCCATCATCGCCATCAACACATGCACGGGCTTGATGTGGCGTGGGTCGCGGGTGAACAGCGGTTCGATGTAGAAGGGCTTGTCAGCGACCACCACGAAATCGACCCAGCTCGCGGGGATGTCGACGCGCGGCAGGTCGGTGACGTCATCCACCAGTTGGTTGACCTGGACGATGACGATGCCATCGCTGAAGGCGGCCGGCTCGATCAGCGCGGGTGTGTCTTCGGTGCTCGGGCCGGTGTAGATATTGCCGGCGCGGTCGGCCATGAAGCCGGCCGACAGGACCACGTTGGGGATCAGGTCCACCACCAGCCGCGCGTAGAGTTCGATGTAGGTATGAATCGCGCCAATTTCCAGCAGGCCGTCTTCCAGCAAATGGCTGATGCGCAGGGACTGGGTGCCGGCAAAGGAGAAATCCAGCTTGCGGGCGATGCCCTTTTCAAACAGGTCCAGGTGCTCGGAGCGGCCGACGCTGGGCATGATCATGTGCAGGTCGTGGAGCTTGGCGGGGTCGGCCTTGGCCAGGGAGCGCGAGAGGAAATCGGCCTGCTTCTGGTTGTTGCCCTCCAGCACCACGCGGTCGCCGGGGAGGATCAGGGCTTCCAGGGCTTCGACAATGCGGTCGCTGGGGAGCACGGCGCCATCGGCGAAGGATCGCACCAATGCGAGGCGGCGCTGCTTCTCATCGCGCCGCCGCGTCCAGCGCGAGTCGGGGGAAGTTGTTGTTGTCATGGTCGCTCCACGGGATTTGCTGTCGTGGGCTGTACCTTAGGAGGGTATTGGGGGGGCATCAATCAAGCTGCGCGGTGAACCATTACGATTGGAGTAATGGTTGATCAGCAAATGCTGAGGCTCGGGCTCAACACAGTTCAAATGTGGGAGCGGGCTTGCTCGCGAATGCGGTGGGTCAGTTGATAAATCGGGTACTGACACACCGCATTCGCGAGCAAGCCCGCTCCCATATTTGCTCAGCGCTGTTCGGGAGAACGTGCGCAGAAGTCCCCAAATGGGAACGATCAGTCCCTTTTTGGGACTGATCTCGCTTCATCACCCAACCCGCTATTTCTGGTTAGTCACCCACTGTTCGACCTCCTTCAATAGCGCTTGAGTATGCGCAATCAGTTGCTCCAACAACCCCTCATCCTCATCCATATACCCTTCATATTCCGCCAGGTTGCGGCGCTCGTGGCATAGCGCAAACAGTCTTACCTGAACCTTGTTGGCTGCGGTGGTATGAAGCAGGCATTGGAACACCAGATAGCGCTTGTCCGAGCGATAGCCGTGCAAGCGCAAGGCTGTGAGGGCGATTGCGTGGGCCGCGTTGTAAGCCAAATCAAAACGGCTGGCGAAAGATAATTGCGGGGTTTTGGCGTCCTTCAATCGATCACGAGCAGAGCGCATCAACCCATCACATTCCGTGCGATCCGGCGGCTCAGCCTTCAAGCCACCACTACGTTGCAGGTTCTCCAGGTTTGCCTTGCTGTCCATCCTTGGACTCCACGGGGTTTTCCCCAATCAGGTTGATCTTGTCCTGCTCCGCCACCCGCTGCACAAAACTATGACCGGCATTCCATTTGCCGATCCAGTCTTCGGGGGTATAGAGCGTCGGGTTGATGGTGCGGCCCAGTTGCTCTTCCAGCGGCATGAGCTGCTCCATGACTTCACTGTAGTTGAGGCTTTCGCCGATCAGCATCAGATCTATGTCACTGGATGAGTGCGCCTCGCCCTTGGCGATGGAACCGTAGATAAATGCCCACTTCAGTTGCGTGGCAAATGGAGCCAGTGCGTTGCGCAATGGCTCATCCAGGCTCAGGGTCTTGCGCACGATGGCCAACAGCTCCGAGTAAACGGGGCACTGCGGGTTGGCCTGGTAGTGGGTTTGGTTGCCCTGGCGCGTCACCGTCAGGATGCCTGCCAACTGCAAACGCTCCAGCTCGCGGGTCAGGCTGCCCTTGCCCACCTTTGCCCAGCGGGCGATTTCATTGGTGAAGAAGCTATGGTCGGGCTTGCCAAAGAGCAAACCCAAGACTTTCTGCTGAGTCACGGTGAATAGCGCAGTGCTAAGGGGCAGGGTTTGCATGGCAGCGACCGAAGAGTCCCAAAAAGGGAACGATAGGTCCCTTTTTGGGAACGATCAAGTTTTTAGGCTGCGCAAGAAGGAGCAACCTGCTCCAGTGCCTGATCAACCAGTAACTGCCCCAGCTCACTCATCTGCTGAATGGCCAGCACAACGCCGCGCTGGGAACCTTCCAATTCAAAGGCCAGGTTGGAAGTCAGGGCGTTGAGTGAGGCAAAGGTTTCAGAAGCGTTGGCCAGCAGGGCTTCGGTGGATTGAGAGGGGGTGACGGTAAAGAGTGAAGATGAAGCCGAAGTCGGAAAGTAATGATCCATCGCACGCTCGGCGGCGGCCTGGAGTTTGCGGTGTTCGATTTCGGTGTTGTGGGGCGGATTGGGGGTAGGTTTGAACATGATGTGCAGCTCCGATATGTATTAGGGAAGCTGACACCGTCCGCTTGCACGCGAATAAGGTGGCAGCTGTGCGCAGGTGTGCAAGACCGGGCATATCGGACCCCGGCAGACCCCAAGGGATCTCCCACGCACAGCCGCCATAAGAAATACAGCAGGCATAAAAAACGCCCGTTGAATGGCTATGGGCGTTGGTGCGCCGATATGTAACCGGACTTGCACGTCCGTGTCACCGTTTTTTGCGATGACGGACGAAGACTAGGCGCGATCGCAGGGCACAACAAGTTCATGCACAGCGCGAGAGGTTGCAGGAAAAATCCGACTGTAAAGCGCACGCCGATGCGATCGTTCCCACGCTCTGCGTGGGAATGCATCCCGTGACGCTCCGCGTCACCACAGCGCGAGACTTAAGCCTTGCATCGCCAGCTGGACGCAGAGCGTCCGAGGCTGCATTCCCACGCGGAGCGTGGGAACGATCATCAATTGACTGACGGTTACACTCAGGCCAATCCGGCCTCGACCAACAACGCCTCCAATCCCATCAAGTCCGGCACCCTGGCCACATGCTCCCCCACCTGCACCGCCGCCAACTCCAGCGGGCACAACGGCACGTCCACATAACTCAACTGGCTATCGAGCTTGTACGAGCGCGGAATCCCCTGGATCACCAACGCAATAAACTTCAACGTCGGCCGTCCTCCGAGGGTGTTCAACACCACAATCCGCGCCCGCTCTCCCACCACGCCCGACTCGCCACACGCGGCCTCAAAGCTGATCAACGGCAACTGCCGATCCCGCCAGGTAACCTGCCGCAAATACCACGGCGGCGCATCACTGGCCGGTTCGCCGCGCTGGAAGTCGATCAGCTCGGCCACGGCGACGTTGGGCAACAACAGGTGACGGTCGGCCAATGGCAGCAGCAAGCCGGTGAGTTGAGTTGCGCGGTGATCAAGCACGGGACTTGCTCCAGTAAGCGATGCTTTCCAGCAGCACCGACTCTTGATAAGGCTTGCCGAGGTAGTCGTTGACGCCAATCGCCATCGCACGATCACGGTGTTTTTGCCCGGTGCGGGAGGTGATCATGATGATGGGCATGCGCATCAGCCGCGGGTCGTCGCGCACCTGGATGGCCACTTCGAAGCCGTCCATGCGCGGCATTTCGATGTCGAGCAGCATCAGGTCCGGGGTGTGCTCTTCCAGCACGGCCATGGCGTCGATGCCGTCCTTGGCGGTGAGCACGTTCATGCCGTTGCGCTCCAGCAGGCGGCTGGTGACTTTGCGCACGGTGACCGAGTCGTCCACCACCAGCACCAGCAGCGGGCGCTTTTTCAGCGGGTCGTTGAGGATCAACGGAGCGTCCGCCGCCTGGGCCGGCAACGCCGGTGGCCGGGCGCGGATATGCGCCATCAGGTCGATGATCAGCACCACGCGGCCATCGCCAAGGATGGTTGCGCCAGACACGCCCTTCACCCCGGCAAACTGCGGCCCGAGGCCCTTGACCACGATCTCCCGGGTGCCGGCCATGGCGTCCACTTGCACCGCCACGCGCCGTTCGTTGCATTGCACCAGCAGCACCGGCAGCGGCTGGTACTGGCCCAGCAGGTTCGGCCGGCCGACGGTGTGCAGCAGGTCGCCGAGGTAGAACAGTTCGTAGCGTTGGCCGGCGTATTCGTAGCGCGGCGGGTCCTGCTGATAGTGCCCTTCCAGCTCATGGGGCATGACCCGCACCAGGCCTTCGATGGTGTTCAGCGGGATCGCGTATTGATCGTCGGCACACTGCACCATCATCGCCCGGTTGACCGACACAGTGAACGGCAGGCGAATGCGAAAGTGCACGCCCTCTCCCGGCGTCGAGTCGATGACCATCGAGCCGCCCAGCTGGCGCACTTCTTCATGCACCACGTCCATGCCCACGCCACGCCCGGAAATCTGGGTGATTTTTTCGGCAGTGGAAAACCCCGGTTGCAGGATGAACTGCAACACGTCGCGGTCGCTGATTTCCAGGCTGGGGTCGAGCAAGCCACGCTTGATCGCCTTGCGCCGCACGGCTTCAAGCGGCACGCCGGCGCCGTCGTCGCGCATGTCGAAAACGATGTCGCCGCCTTCGTGGGTCAGGTCCAGGGTGATGCGGCCTTTCTCGGGTTTACCGGCCAGCAATCGTGCATCGCGGGATTCCAGGCCGTGGTCGACGGCGTTGCGCAGCATGTGTTCCAGCGGCGCGACCATGCGCTCCAGCACGTTGCGGTCCATCTCGCCTTCGGCATTGCCGACAATAAATTCCACGTCCTTGCCCAGCTCGCCCGCCACCTGCCGCACGATGCGTTTAAGCCGTGGCAGCATGCGTTCGAAGGGCACCATGCGCGTGCGCATCAGGCCTTCCTGCAACTCGGTGTTGATGCGCGCCTGTTGCTGCAGCAGGTTGTGGGCGTCCTGGTTGCGGCGGTCGAGGGTTTCCTTGAGGTCGAGCAGGTCGGAAGCCGACTCGAACAAGGCCCGGGACAGTTGTTGCAACTGGGAATGGCGGTCCATTTCCAGCGGGTCGAATTCTTCGTAGCCCAGGCGTTCGGCCTCGGCCTGCTGGCGGCTGAGGATGCGGCCCTGGGTCTCGGTGTCGAGGCGGCGCAGTTGATCGCGCATACGCTCGATGGTGGTTTCCACCTCGTTGAGGGCAACGCTCGCATCGTTGACCTGCTGCTCGATACGCCCACGGAAGATCGAAGTTTCACCCGCCAGGTTGACCAGGTCATCCAGCAAGTCGGCAGAGATCTTCACCATGTCGGCGGCCGGATCGCTGGCCGGCACCGCCTCGGTTTTGGTTGCCGTCAACGCCAGCGGTGCGTCCGTCACTTCAGCCGGACGCACCAGGCTCTTGATGCGCTCGATCAGCAGGTCCACCGAGCCCACCGGCATTCCCGCCGCCACCGCATCGATCATCTGCGCCAGGCGGTCGTGGCAGCCTTGCAGCAAGGCGAACAGCTCCGCCGAGGGCGCCAGCAAACCTGCCGACAAGCCCTCATAGAGAAACTCCAGCTCATGGGCCAGGTCGCCAATCGGGCCGATCTCGACCATGCGAGCGCCGCCCTTGAGGGTGTGCAGGTCGCGCAGCAGTGTCTCGACTTCCTGGCGATTTTTCGGCTCGGCCTGCCAGCGCAACAGCGCGGCGCCGGAGCTGTCGAGGATGTCGGCGGCCTCTTCGAGAAAGATATCCAGCAGCTCGGGATCACTGCCCGGCGTCTCGACTTCGGCGGCCGCTGCGGGCGCCGCTTGTCCGGTGCCTTGGCGCAACTCACGCAAGTGGCTGATCAGGTCGGAGGAGTCGCTCAACGGTTGCTGGTGTTGCAGTTGCTCAAGCAACAGCGCCAGCCGCTCATGACTGGCCATCAACACATTGGCCAGCTCGCTGGAATAGCTGTAGCGCCGGTCCACCAAACCTTCGTAAAGGTTTTCCAGCTCAAGGGCCAGGTCGCCCACTGCGCCGATTTCAGCCATGCGCGCGCCACCCTTGAGGGTGTGCAAATCCCGCTGCAACGATGACAGCGGCGCTGCGTTATCCGGGTCCAGCAGCCAGCGTTTCAAGGACTGGCCGGCGCTGTCGAGGATGTCCACCGCTTCCTCAAGGAAGATCTCGACGATCTCGTCATCCACCGCAAAACCCTGATCGAGCTTCGCCGTAGCGGCGCCCAGCTCGGAGATGCTCAGCGCGCGGCTGCCATCGGTCTTGATCAAGCCGGTGGCGGACGGGTCGAGGCCTTCATCCAGCAGCTCGCGCAGGGCGCGTACCCGGGCCGGCGCCGCGCTGATTTCCTGGCCGGCGGCCAGTTGGTCGAGCATGTTGATCAGGGCTTCGTGGGCCTGTTCGGCCTCGTGGAAGAAGCGCTCGCTGACCGCCAGGCTGCTTTCTTCCACTGCGCCGTAGAGGTCGAGCAAGGCTTCGCACAATTCGTCCATCGGGTGCAGGTCGGCGAGGTGCGCGCCTTCGCCGAGGGTGGTCAGTTCGTCCAGCAGCGCGCTCAGTTCCTGGCGTTCGCCGGGGTGCTGTTGCCAGCGGCGCAGCAGGCTTTCGGCGTCCAGCAGGATGTCCATGCCCTGGGCCAGGAAGTTGGCGATCAACTGCGGGTCGCGCTTGATCCGCAGGCCGGTGTTGGGCGCATTCAGCAAGGCTTCAAGCTGGCTGTTCAGCAGGTTTTGCGTGCGCTCGATCAGCCCTGCTGCACCATTGATGGCCGCGTGAGGGTCACTGTCCAGCTGGCGCACGCCGCGCTGGAACAACGCTTCGGCCTCCAGCAGCAATTCGATTTCATCCAGGTCCAGCGGCAGGCGGTGGGCCTTGTATTCGCGGGTCAGGTGATCCAGCGGGCGCGCCAGTTCGGCGATGGGCAACACACCGGCCATATAGGCGCTGCCTTTGAGGGTGTGCAGTGCGCGTTGCAGGTCATCACTGACTTGCAGCGGCAGGTGCTCGGTGGCCTGTTGCAGGAAGCGGTTGAGGCTGTCGAGGTGGCTCTGGGCTTCGTTGCGGAAGATTTCCAGCAACTGCGGGTCCAGGGCGGCCGGGTCTGTGGCCGACGGTTCGACACGGCTGGCCAGGGCGTGCGCCCGCGCCGCCAGTTCGTCTACGTCATCGCGCTGGCGCTGGGCATCGTCGGCAAAATCGGTGATCAGTTCCGGCAGCAATTCCAACACGTCATCCAGCACTGCTTGCACATCCGGGCCCGGCGCGACGCTGCGCTCCAGCACGCGGTTGAGCAGGTTTTCCACGGCCCAGGCCAGCTCTGCCAACACCAGGGCGCGCACCATGCGGCCACTGCCTTTCAAGGTGTGGAAGGCGCGGCGCATTTCGCTCAGGGTGGCCTTGTCTTCCAGGCTGGCGGTGCCGGCAGGCACATAGCGATGCAGCACGTCGAGAACTTCGGCGGTTTCTTCGAGGAATACTTCCCGCAGTTCATCATCGATGGCCTCTTCACCGGCGGGCGGCGGCAGCAGGCTGCCGGGACGCTGGAGTGCCGGCGGGTTGAGGCGCGAGGTGGGGCTGGCCAACGCATCGGCGAGGAACGGGGTTTGCTCCGTGGGCGTGTCACCCTGCTCAAGCAGTGCCTGGCGCCAGGGTTTTTCGGCCGGCAAATAGCCCAGCGCGGCCAGGCCTTCAGCGGCGACTTCCAGCACCCGTTCGCCCGGGGCGTCGTGGTCCTGAAGCATGCGTTCCAGGTAGTACTCGAGGCTGGTGAGCACATCGGCAAAATGCTCAAGCTGCGCCTCGGAAGGCGCGGCATCGCCGACCATCAGTTGCTCGTTGACGTAGTCATTGCAGCCACGCATCAGGCTCGCCGCACGGGGCAGCGGAATCATCGCCAGCGCGCCGCGCACCTGGGTCAGCAACTCGGGCAGCGACTCCAGGCGCTGGCGGTCCCAATGGGCCTCGATGCAGTCGATCACCAGCTCTTTGGCCTGGGTCAGGCACTGGCAGGATTCGCGGATGACGAGGTGATGGATCTGCGTCAGGTCGGTGGTAGGCAGGCGGCTTTCTTCGCGGCGCTCCGGCTCGACAGTGCCGACCATCCCGGCCAGCGTGGCCTCGACGTAGAGCAACGCACCGGCAACGTCCATCAATACCGCATCGTTGGGTTCGCGCTGCCCCTGGGCCAGGCCGAGTACCACCGCCAGTTGGTCGATGATCACTTTGCGCGGCTGGCCGAAGCCCAATACGGCGAGGGTATCGGCGATCTGCCGCAGCGGCGCCAGCAACGCCTCAAGGTCCGAGGCGTGCTGACGGTCGCTGCGTACGAACAGGTCCAGGCGTTCCTTGACCCGCACCAGCTCCTCGCACAACGCGCCGAGCACCGAGCCCATCGCGTCGCGGTCCGGGCCGGCCAGGCGGGCGCGTTCGGCGTCCACCACGGCGCTGTCGGGCAAAGCTTCATCGAGGCCATATCGTTCTTTCAAACTTTGCATCCGTGGAGTCGGTCGGGTGACTTTGGCGACGTAGAACAACAGGCTCTTGAGCAGCTCATCCGGGGCCGGGGTGTTGATCCCGTTGATGCCCTGGATCAGCAGGCGCTTGAGTTCCTTGTCGCAGGCCTTGAGCAAACTGCGCAACGCCGGGCTGTTGGCAACCACGCCAATGAGCATGCCTTCCACCAGCGCCGAGGTCACCTGCCACAACGGTAGCAGCGGCGCACCATGGCACAGGGCTTCGAGGCGGGCGAAGACCCGCGCCATGTCTTCCAGGTTGCTGGGGCCGTGGTCTTCGCGCAGCAAACCGACCAGCGCCTGTTGCAGCATCTGCCGCCACTGGCGCAGCAGCTCGGGGAAATCCTCTGGCGTGCGCTGGGCCAGGGCGTCTTCGGGCAGCGGCGGGATCACCAGCAGTTGCGGGCTGAACAGGCTGGTTTCCGAGAGCAGGCTTTCGCCGCGCACGCTGCGCAGGTCGTTGAGCAGCGGCAGCACCACCAGGGGCAGGTCGCGCCGGGCGCTGTGTACGCGGTCGAGGTACAGCGGCAGTTGGCCAAGGCCCTGTTGCAGCAGGCGAATGCCTTCGTCGCGCTGGCTGACGCGCGCGCCTTGCAGGGCGAGGGCCAGTTGTTCCATTTCTTCAGCGAACAGGGCCGCGCCGTAGAACTCGACCATCAACAGGCTGCCATGCACCTGATGGATGCATTCCAGGCACTGGCCGATGGCCTCGCTGCTGCTTTCTTCAACATAGGCGTCCAGCGCCGAGCGGGCCTGTTTCAGGGTTTCGGCAATTTCGCCCTTGACCCATTCGAGGGCCACGTAGTCGTGCCGATCAACCATAACCGCTCCCGTCTGAATTCATGAGTTGCTGGTAGTGCTGGGTCATGCGTACACCGATCTCAAAACAAAGGAGATCAACTGTGGGAGCGGGCTTGCTCGCGAATGCGGTGGGTCAGACAAAGCGTCGGCGACTGACACACCGCATTCGCGAGCAAGCCCGCTCCCACATTTGCTTTTCGGTGTTTTCGAGGGCGCATTTCACTCATCCACCCGCTTCGCCGCCGGCAAGGTGAACCCCGACACCGACCGCCGCAACTGACTGGCCATTTTTGCCAGGTTGCCGATGCTCTCGGCAGTGGCCGTAGAGCCCGACGAAGTCTGAGTGGTGATCTGCTGGATCACGTTCATCGTCAGGGAAATCTGCCCCGCCGACGACGTCTGCTGCTGCGCCGCGTTGGAGATACTCTGGATCAGCGCCGCCAGGGTTTTCGACACGCCTTCGATCTCTTCCAGCGCAACCCCGGCGTCCTGGGCCAGCCGCGCACCGCGCACCACTTCGGTGGTGGTCTGCTCCATGGAAATCACGGCTTCGTTGGTATCCGTCTGGATCGCCCGCACCAGGGTTTCGATCTGCCGCGTCGCCGCCGAAGAACGCTCGGCCAGGCGCTGTACCTCATCGGCTACTACCGCAAAACCACGCCCGGCATCACCGGCCATGCTCGCCTGGATCGCGGCGTTGAGCGCGAGGATGTTGGTCTGCTCGGCGATGTCATCGATCAGGCTGACGATGTCGCCAATTTCCTGGGACGATTCCCCCAGGCGCTTGATGCGCTTGGCGGTGTCCTGGATCTGTTCGCGGATGTTGTCCATGCCGTGGATGGTGTTGTGCACCACCTCGTTGCCCTTGTTGGCAATCTCTACCGAACGCTCGGCCACTGCCGAAGATTCGGCGGCGTTGGCCGACACCTGGTCGATGGACTGGGCCATCTGGTTGATCGCCGTGGACGCTTCGGCAATCTGCTGTGCCTGATGCTCCGACGCTTGGGCCAGGTGCATGGCGGTGGCCTGGGTGTCCTGCACCGCACCAGCCACCTGGCCGGCAGTGAGGTTGATGGTGGCCACCAGGTCGCGCAGTTGGTCCACGGAATAGTTGATGGAGTCGGCGATGGTGCCGGTGAAGTCTTCGGTGACCGAGGCGGTGACGGTCAGGTCGCCGTCGGCCAAGTCTTCAATCTCATCCAGCAGGCGCATGATCGCGTTCTGGTTGCGCTCGTTCTTCTCGGCGGTTTCCCGCAACTGGCGGTTGGTCTCGCGGACCATCACCAGGCCGATCAGGATGATCGAGGCCAGCGCCAGCAAGCCCAGCACGTAGCCGCCGATGGTGTCGAAAGTGCGCCCGTCCGCCAGGTTTTCAAAGCCGGTGGCCAGGTGCGAGGCTTCGTCCAGCAGGGTTTGCGACAGGTTGAAGATATTGCTCGCCGAGGCGCGCACCTGGAACAGCTGCGGCGAGGTCTCGAGGATTTCGTCCACGGAACCGGAGACGAATTCGAACAGCTCGGAAATCTCCGCCAACCGGGCGCGGGCGTCGTGGTCCTCAACCTGGGTGATGCGCAGCCCGGGATTGCCGTTGAGCATGCCACTGAGCACCACGCCGAAACGGCTGGCATCGCGGCCAAAGGCATCGGCGGCCTGCACGGCAGTCTCGTCCCCCGCCAGCACGGTGTTCACCGCCCCCAGGATGCGTTCGGCCAGCAATGACTGGCGCTGGGCCAACGCTACCTGGCTGGCCGGTGCGCCGCGTTGCAGCAGAATATCGACAACCTTTTCCGACTCCATCTGCAACTGCGGAACGGTTTCCGCCAGGGTCGCGGCCACTTGATGCAGCGACAGCACCGTTTGCTCGCTGGCCAGAATCGCATCGGCGTTTTTCAGCAGCGCTTCCCAGTCGGTCTGCACGGCGCGCATTTCGGCACGCACGGCGGTGGGTGCAGCGGGCAGGCCGGTGGCCGGGTCGCCTTTTTTCAGGTAACCCCAGCGCTGGGCAAAATCGTTGCGTGCATCCCCCAGCAGCTTGAACGCCGCCGCCTTGCCGGCGGCAGCCTCGGTGGCGTTCTTGGCGATGCGCTGGGACAGCACCCGCAGCTCACCGGCGTGGCCGATGTACTGTTTGTCGTAGGTAGACTGGGTGTTGAGGTACGCGAAGTTGGCGAACAGCAGCATGATGAACACGATCAGCGCGATAAACAGCACGATGATCTGCGAGCGGCTGCGGGAGGCTTCCTGGGGTTTGACCGGGGTGACGGTACTCATGCGGCGACATCCATGAAACCTGGAGCCTGGGCCAGGGCGAAGGGGCTGAAGACCTGCCACAGCTGGTCGCCGTCGAACTGGCCCTGGATAAACGGCGCGCCGCCTGCGGTGCTCGTCGACAACGCGTCTTGTGCGAAATGCTGCATGCCCACCACCTCGTCCACCAACAGGCCGACAAACACGTCCTGATACTCCACCACCAGCACCCGCCGTTGTTTGCGCGCCACCGACAGCTCAAGGCCAAGGAAACCGCCCAGGTCCATCACCGGCAGCAAGCGCCCGCGCAGGTTGGCCACGCCCTTGATCCACGGCTTAACCCCGGGCATCAAGGTACAGCGCGGTTCGTGCAGCACTTCCGCCACCTCGCCCATGGGCGCCACGTACCAGTGTTCGCCCAGGCGAAACCCGATCCCACTCCAGCTGAGCAGCCGGGTTTCCTGGGACGGCAGGTCGGCAGCCAGCAAGCGGCAGCGGCGGTCGATGTCCAGCAGCAGCTCGAAGGCGGTTTGCGACTCGGTCATGGGAACGTGCCGTCAGCCGGCCAGCACCTTGTTCAGGGTGGCGATCAGGGTTTCTTCGTCTACCGGCTTGGTCAGGTAATCCTTGGCGCCCTGGCGCTCGCCCCAGATCTTGTCGGTTTCCTGATCCTTGGTGGTGATGATGATCACCGGGATGTGGCTGGTCTCGGCATCTTTGGTCAACTGACGGGTGGCCTGGAAGCCATTGAGGCCCGGCATCACGATATCCATCAGCACCGCATCCGGCTTTTCCTGACGGGCCAGCGCAACGCCATCGCCGCCGTTCTGGGCCTTGAGGACGGTGTGACCGTGCTTTTCGAGCATTTCGGTCAGTTTGTACATTTCAGTCGGCGAATCGTCGACGATCAGAACACGTGCCATGTTTTTCCCCACTTATCTAGTAGACGCAAGCCCTCGTGGGGCCCCCGTCAGTGTGCTTGTTCTACTGCGGCGAAGCCCGGTACATAGGCCTTGATCACGCTCAGCAGTTCTTCCTTGCTGAAAGGCTTGGTCAAAAACTGATCAGAGCCGACGATGCGCCCCTTGGCCTTGTCGAACAGACCATCTTTGGAGGACAGCATGATTACCGGGATCGACTTGAACGCCGGGTTGTTCTTCACCAGCGCGCAGGTCTGATAGCCATCCAGGCGCGGCATCATGATGTCGACAAAGATAATGTGTGGATGATGGTCAACAATCTTGGCCAGGGCATCGAAACCGTCGATGGCCGTGATGACGTCGCACCCTACGTTCTTCAACAGTGTTTCGGCCGTGCGGCGAATCGTTTTCGAATCGTCGATCACCATCACTTTCAAGGCGTTGGAATGCTGTTCCATATCTGCTCTACCATCGCCACAGCGAATAGGTTTTCGGTGTGTACTGCCTGATGTTGCACAGGACGAGCGCCAAAAGCCTCGGAATTCAAGGGCTGATGTGCCATGGCAGCCTTTTTAGCACAGTCTCAGAACGCAATCTATCGGCCGACCCGCGTGGTGGTTTTTCCTTGACCCACAACAGCCGCAGCGCCACTCTGACGCCACTTTTATGCGCCCTTATTTGCTAGAGGAAATCCCCCATGAGCGTTCGCGTCGGCATTGTCATGGACCCTATCGCCAGCATTTCCTATAAAAAGGACAGCTCGCTGGCCATGCTGCTGGCCGCCCAGGCCCGCGGCTGGAGCCTGTTCTATATGGAGCAGCCGGACCTTTACCAGGGCGACGGTGAAGCGCGGGCGCGGATGCGTCCCCTGCAGGTGTTTGCCAACCCCGAGAAGTGGTTCGAGCTGCAAGACGAAATCGACAGCCCCCTGAGCGACCTCGACGTGATCCTGATGCGCAAGGATCCGCCGTTCGACATGGAGTTCGTCTACTCCACCTACCTGCTGGAGCAGGCCGAGCGCGCGGGCGTGCTGATCGTCAACAAGCCCCAGAGCCTGCGCGACTGCAATGAAAAGCTGTTCGCCACGCTGTTCCCGCAATGCACGCCGCCGACCGTGGTCAGCCGCCGCGCCGATGTGCTGCGTGAATTCGCCGCCAAGCACGGCGATGTGATCCTCAAGCCGCTGGACGGCATGGGCGGCACCTCGATCTTCCGCCACCGTGCCGGCGACCCGAACCTGTCGGTGATCCTGGAGACCCTGACTGCGCTGGGCACCCAGCAGATCATGGGCCAGGCCTACATTCCGGCGATCAAGGACGGCGACAAGCGCATCCTGATGATCGACGGCGAGCCGGTGCCTTACTGCCTGGCGCGCATTCCGGCCGCCGGCGAGACCCGCGGCAACCTGGCCGCCGGTGGCCGGGGTGAAGCCCGCCCGCTGACGGACAAGGATCGCTGGATTGCAGCCCAAGTCGGCCCGACCCTGCGCGAAAAAGGCTTGCTGTTCGTAGGCCTGGACGTAATCGGCGAGAACCTCACCGAAATCAACGTCACCAGCCCGACCTGTATTCGCGAGATCGACAACGCATTTGGCACGAACATCGGCGAAATGCTGATGGCTGCGATTGCCGCCAAGCTACAAGCCAAGTGACATAGAACAGCCGGACACAAACCAACATTGCGTTATCATGCGCCACCTGTGAAACGCGCGATGTTGGTTTTCTTGTCATGACGCTCCCGTCCGATCTGCCCCCCGAACTCTCCCACAGCGGCGTGCGCCCGGCTGATCGGCTCGGATTTACCCTGTTTCTGGCGGCGTTGATTCACCTGGCGCTGATCCTCGGCCTGGGCTTCACCTTTGCCGAACCCAAGCAGATCACAAAGACCCTGGAAATCACCCTCGCCACGTTCAAAAGCGAAAAGAAGCCCGAAAAGGCCGACTTTCTCGCCCAGGACAATCAGCAAGGCAGCGGCACCCTCGACAAGAAGGCCGTGCCCAAGACCACTGAAGTCGCGCCATTCCAGGACAACAAGGTCAATAAGGTCACGCCACCGCCGGCGCCCAAGCCGGAGGTGAAACAGGCCGCACCCAAGGCGGCGGTCACCACCGTGGCGCCCAAGCCGCAAAAAGCCCCGACCCAGCGCGAAAAGGCCAAGACCGAACCCACGCCTGCCCCGCCTGCCCCGACTTTTGACAGCTCGCAACTCTCCAGTGAGATCTCCAGCCTGGAAGCCGAACTGGCCCACGAACAACAGCTGTACGCCAAGCGCCCGCGGATCTACCGCCTCAACGCCGCCTCCACCATGCGCGACAAAGGCGCCTGGTATAAGGATGAGTGGCGCAAGAAGGTCGAGCGCATCGGCAACCTGAACTACCCGGACGAAGCCCGTCGCCAGCAAATCTACGGCAATTTGCGACTGCTGGTGTCGATCAACCGCGACGGCACCTTGTACGAGGTGCAGGTGCTGGAGTCCTCCGGCCAACCGCTGCTGGACCAGGCAGCGCAACGCATCGTGCGCCTGGCGGCGCCTTTTGCGCCGTTTACCGGAGACCTGAACGACATCGATCGCCTGGAAATCATTCGCACCTGGCGCTTTGCCAAGGGTGATCGGCTGTCGAGCAATTGATGCTGGCGGTGATTTCCTGCGCATCCTCAGCTTGTCAGTTCGCCCCTCCAACGCCACACTAGCGGACATGAAAAATGTCAGCCCGACCTACCTCAAGCACCAATTCCTGATCGCCATGCCCCATATGGCCGACCCGAACTTTGCGCAGACCTTGACCTACATCGTCGAGCACACCGCCAATGGTGCGATGGGGTTGGTGGTCAACCGCCCGCAAGACCTGAACCTGGCCGATATCCTCGAGCAACTGCGCCCGGACATCGACCCACCCGCCAGCTGCCAGCACGTACCGATCTACATCGGCGGGCCGGTGCAGACGGACCGGGGTTTTGTGCTGCACCCCACCGGGCCGAAATTCCAGGCGACCGTGGACCTTGAAGGGTTGTCCCTGTCCACGTCCCAGGACGTCCTGTTCGCGATTGCCGACGGCGTAGGGCCTGATCAAAGTGTGATCACCCTCGGCTACGCCGGCTGGGAAGCCGGGCAACTGGAGGCGGAGCTGGCGAGCAATGCCTGGCTGACCTGCCCGTTCGATGCCGACATCCTGTTCAACACCCCCAGCAAACTGCGCCTGGAAGCGGCCGCCGCCAAGCTGCGGATCAACCTCAGCCTGCTGACCAGCCAGGCGGGGCACGCCTGATGGCCTTGCGTCTGATCCTCGGTTTCGACTACGGCACCAAACAGATCGGCGTCGCCGTCGGCCAGGTGATTACCGGCCAGGCCCGCGAGCTGTGCACCCTGAAGGCCCAGAACGGCGTGCCGGACTGGAACCAGGTCGAAGCCCTGATCAAGGAGTGGAAGCCCGACGCCGTGGTGGTCGGCCTGCCGCTGAACATGGACGGCACCCCGAGCGAGATGTGCCTGCGGGCCGAAAAGTTCGCCCGCCGCCTGAACGGCCGCTACAACCTGCCCTTCTATACCCACGACGAACGCCTGACCACGTTCGAAGCCAAGGGCGAGCGCCGTGACCGTGGCGGGCAGAAAGGCAGTTACCGCGACAACCCGGTGGATGCCATCGCCGCGGCCCTGCTGTTGCAGGGCTGGCTGGATGAAAACACCGCTTTATTTGAATCCTGACTGACGCGGCTTGCCGCGTCTTCTTACGTTTGAGCCCGGACCTTGCCTGCGCGAGGCCTAGAAGGAGCACCCATGAGCCTGCCCAATCCCGCCGACCTGATCAGCCAGATGGCGATCCGCCTCAAGGCGCACCTGGAACACCGTGCCATCAGCGAGCCGCGCTTTATCGGCATCCGCACCGGTGGCGTGTGGGTGGCCCAGGCGCTGCTGGAAGAACTGGGCAGCGACTCGCCCCTGGGCACCCTGGACGTGTCTTTCTATCGTGACGACTTCAGCCAGAACGGCCTGCACCCGCAAGTGCGCCCCTCGGCCCTGCCCTTCGAGATCGAAGGCCAGCACCTGGTGCTGATCGATGACGTGCTGATGAGCGGTCGCACCATACGTGCCGCGATGAACGAACTGTTCGACTACGGCCGCCCGGCCAGCGTGACCCTGGTCTGCCTGCTGGACCTGGACGCCGGCGAATTGCCGATCAGCCCGGACGTGGTCGGCGCCACCCTGTCCCTGGAAGCCCACCAGCGGGTAAAATTGTCCGGTCCCACGCCGCTCGAACTCGAACTGCAAGACCTTGCCCTTTAAACCGCCTTGTAAAGAGTCCCCGCGATGACGCCTCTAGATGCCAAGCGCCCGCTGCAGCTCAATGCTCAGGGCCAGCTGCAACACTTCCTGTCCCTCGACGGCTTGCCCCGCGAACTGCTCACCGAAATCCTCGACACGGCCGACTCGTTTCTCGAAGTCGGCGGCCGGGCGGTGAAGAAAGTCCCGTTGCTGCGCGGCAAGACCATCTGCAACGTGTTCTTCGAGAACTCGACCCGCACCCGCACCACCTTTGAACTGGCGGCCCAACGCCTGTCGGCTGACGTGATCACGCTGAACGTGTCCACCTCGTCGGCGAGCAAGGGCGAAACCCTGCTCGACACCCTGCGCAACCTGGAAGCCATGGCCGCCGACATGTTCGTGGTGCGCCACGGCGATTCCGGTGCTGCGCACTTCATCGCCGAGCACGTGTGCCCGAATGTGGCGATCATCAACGGCGGCGACGGCCGTCACGCCCACCCGACCCAGGGCATGCTCGACATGCTGACCATCCGGCGGCACAAGGGCAGCTTTGAAAACCTCTCGGTGGCCATTGTCGGCGACATCCTGCACTCGCGGGTTGCACGCTCGAACATGCTGGCCCTGAAAACCCTGGGTTGCCCGGACATCCGCGTGATCGCCCCCAAGACCCTGCTGCCGATCGGTATCGAGCAGTACGGCGTGAAGGTCTACACCGACATGGCCGAAGGCCTGAAGGATGTGGACGTGGTGATCATGCTGCGCTTGCAGCGCGAGCGTATGGCGGGCGGCCTGCTGCCGAGCGAAGGCGAGTTCTATCGCCTGTTCGGCCTGACCACCGCACGCCTGGCCGGCGCCAAGCCGGACGCCATCGTGATGCACCCGGGGCCAATCAACCGTGGCGTGGAGATTGAGTCGGCGGTGGCCGATGGCGCGCAGTCGGTGATTCTCAACCAGGTCACGTACGGCATCGCCATCCGCATGGCGGTGTTGTCCATGGCCATGAGCGGGCAAACCGCGCAACGTCAATTCGAGCAGGAGAACGCCCAGTGAAGCTCAGCATTCTCGGCGCCCGAGTCATCGATCCGGCCAGCGGCCTGGATCAAGTCACCGATCTACACCTGGAAGCCGGCAAGATCATTGCCATCGGCGCCGCACCCGCAGGCTTCAGCGCCAGCGAAACTATCGACGCCAAAGGCCTGATCGCCGCGCCTGGCCTGGTTGACCTGAACGTCGCCCTGCGTGAGCCGGGCTACAGCCGCAAGGGCAACATCACCAGCGAAACCCGCGCCGCCGCTGCCGGTGGCGTGACCAGCCTGTGCTGCCCGCCCCACACCAAACCGGTGCTGGACACCTCGGCGGTGACCGAACTGATCCTCGACCGCGCCCGCGAAGCCGGCAACTGCAAAGTGTTCCCCATCGGCGCCCTGAGCAAAGGCCTGGACGGCGAACAACTGGCCGAGCTGATCGCCCTGCGCGACGCAGGCTGCGTGGCCTTCGGCAACGGCCTGGAGAGCTTTCGCAGCACCCGCACCCTGTGCCGTGCGCTGGAATATGCGGCGACTTTCGACCTGACCGTGATTTTCCACTCCCAGGACCGTGACCTGGCCGAAGGCGGCCTGGCCCACGAAGGCGCCACCGCGAGCTTCCTCGGCCTGCCGGGCATCCCGGAAACCGCCGAGACCGTGGCCCTGGCCCGCGACCTGCTGCTGGTGGAACAAAGCGGCGTACGCGCGCACTTCAGCCAGCTGACCAGCGCTCGCGGCGTGGCCCTGATCGCTCAGGCCCAAGCCCGCGGATTGCCGGTGACGGCGGATGTGGCGCTGTATCAGCTGATTCTGACGGATGAGGCGCTGATCGACTTCTCCAGCCTGTATCACGTGCAGCCGCCACTGCGTACCCGCGCTGACCGTGACGGTTTGCGGGCGGCGGTGAAGTCCGGGGTGGTTTCGGCGATTTCCAGCCATCACCAACCCCACGAGCGGGATGCCAAGCTGGCGCCGTTCGGCGCGACGGAGCCAGGCATCAGCAGCGTCGAGCTGTTGCTGCCGCTGGCAATGACGTTGGTGGAAGATGGTTTGCTGGACCTGCCGACCCTGCTGGCGCGTCTCAGTGCAGGCCCTGCCGAGGCGCTGCGCCTGCCGGCGGGCAAGCTGGCGGTGGGTTCGGCGGCGGACCTGGTGCTGTTTGATCCGGCCAGCTCCACGATTGCCGGGGAACACTGGCTGTCCAAGGGTGAAAACTGCCCATTCATCGGCCATAGCCTGCCGGCGACTGTGCGGTACACGCTGGTGGATGGGCGGATCAGCTACCAGGCTTAAATCCGGTCCGGAGTGGGCACAGTAAATGTGGGAGCGGGCTTGCTCGCGAAAGCGCTGGGTCAGTCAATAGAGATGTCGACTGACACATCGCATTCGCGAGCAAGCCCGCTCCCACATTTGGATCTTCACAAATCTTAACGGCCGCCGTTGCGCTCGGCATTGCGGATCGAAATCTGCGTATTCAGCGTCCAGAAGTCATACAGCACCCCGATCAGGAACAAGCCCCCGGTCAGCAGGTAAATGATCCCGCTGATCCATTTGCCCTGATACATGCGGTGCAAACCGAACACACCCAGGAACGCCAACAGAATCCAGGCCACGTTGTACTCGATCGGCCCGGCGGTAAATCGCAGGTCCGCTTCGCGGTCCATTGCCGGAATCAGGAACAAGTCGATCAACCAGCCAATCCCGAACAAACCGAAGGTGAAAAACCAGATCGTCCCGGTCACCGGCTTGCCGTAATAAAAGCGGTGAGCACCGGTAAAACCGAAAATCCAAAGCAGGTAGCCGATCACCTTGCTGTGGGTGTCTTGTTGCGAAACATCCTGTCGATAGGTGTTCATGGAGTACCTCTTTAGCCTCGATAGATAAATATTTCTGGTTTCTTTGTGACTTTTTTACGGGCGCCCGACATGCGGCAAATGGTATCTTCGCTTCCCTCAAAGCCTTATACCGCCTGACTTGTGTAGGACAATCGCGGCAATTCGTCACGGTTTTCCTGAATTTGACCCCAGGGTTCAGTCGACAAACGGCCTTAGCACGACACAAAAAGCTGTTATAAAGTTGCGCGCAAACCAAAAAGAGCCACGCCTAATGCGACCATTTTTCAAGACATGGCTAACCATTTGCCTATTAATGCCACTGGCCGCCCACGCCACCAATCGTGAGCAACGACTTCCCAACGTTAACGGTTTCACCCCTAAAGTTCACGCCACCACCAGCTCCGCCAAATCGGTAAAGCTGACCGTGAAGCGCCCGACTCAACTGAGCAAGGCCCACGGTAATGCAGCGCCAGGGCTGATGGCCGTCAACACCAAGCAAAGCAGCAACGTCCTCAGCCGTGCCGTCAACGTGCTCGGTACTCCTTATCGTTGGGGCGGCAGCAGCCCAAGTAAAGGGTTCGACTGCAGTGGTTTGGTGAAATATGCGTTTAACGACGTAAAAGCCGTGGATTTGCCGCGCACTTCCAACGCCATGGCCGCCGGCCACGGGCTGAAGGTTGAGCGCAAGGATTTGAAACCGGGTGACCTGCTGTTCTTCAAACTGAAGAGCCGCCAGGTGAACCACGTTGCCATCTACCTGGGCAACGACCGTTTCATCCACGCACCGCGTCGTGGCAAGTCCGTGAGCATCGATACGCTGAAGAAGCCGTTCTGGGACAAGAACTACGTGATTGCCAAGCGTGTCCTGCCTAAAGAACAGAACAACCTGCGGATTGTGCAGCGCTGATTGATCGTTCCCACGCTCTGCGTGGGAATGCCTCACTGGACGCTCCGCGTCCGCTCCTGTGACGCAGAGCGTCACGGGCTGCGTTCCCACGCGGAGCGTGGGAACGATCATGATCTTAAATATCCCCAGGCACCCTCGCCTTCTCCCGGGCATGTTCCCGGCTGATCAGCCCCTGGCTGACCAACGCCTTCAAACTCATGTCCAGCGTCGTCATCCCCAGCGCCCCACCCGTCTGGATCGCCGAATACATCTGCGCCACCTTGTCCTCGCGGATCAAATTACGAATCGCCGGTGTGCCGAGCATGATTTCGTGAGCCGCCACCCGCCCGCCGCCGACCTTCTTCACCAGCACCTGGGACACCACCGCCTGCAATGACTCCGAGAGCATCGAGCGGACCATGGTCTTTTCCCCCGCCGGAAACACATCCACCACCCGGTCCACGGTTTTAGCCGCCGACGTGGTGTGCAACGTGCCAAACACCAGGTGCCCGGTTTCCGCCGCCGTCAGCGCGAGCCGAATGGTTTCCAGGTCTCGCAATTCGCCAACCAGGATCACATCCGGGTCCTCCCGCAATGCCGAACGCAGGGCCGCCGAGAAACTGTGGGTATCGCGATGCACCTGTCGCTGGTTGATCAGGGCATTTTTCGGTTGGTGGATAAACTCGATCGGGTCTTCAAGGGTGAGGATGTGCTGGCGACGATGGGTGTTGAGGTAGTCGATCATCGCTGCCAGGGTGGTGGACTTGCCGGAACCGGTCGGCCCGGTGACCAGCACCAGCCCCCGTGGCAGGTCTGCGATGCGCCGGAACACCTCGCCCAACCCCAGGTGTTCCAGGCTCTGCACCGTTGAGGGGATGGTACGAAACACCGCGCCCATGCCCCGGTGCTGCTGGAACACATTCACCCGAAACCGCGCCACCTCGGGCAACTCGAAGGCAAAATCCGTTTCAAGAGATGTTTCGAAATCCTTTTGCTGGTGATTGTTCAGCAAAGGGCTGAGCAACGCCGCCACTTGCACCGGCGCAAGTACAGGCCAATCGAGTGGCCAGACCTCGCCATCCACTCGCAGCATCGGCGCCAACCCGGCCGACAGATGCAGGTCCGAGGCCCGCAGGCGTACGCCGGCGGCCAGCAGTTCAGTGATATCCATAGGGCTTTCCATTTCCAGTAGAATGCCGCGGACTCCATATCCACGGGCGCAACTTGAATGTCGACCATAGCAGACAACATCGGCCTGGTTTCCGAGCGGATCCGGGCAGCCGCCGAGGCCGCGCAGCGCGACGCAGGCAGCGTGCACCTGCTGGCCGTGAGCAAGACCAAACCCGCACAGGCCGTGCGCGAAGCCTATGCCGCCGGGATGCGTGACTTTGGCGAGAACTATCTGCAGGAAGCCCTGGGCAAACAGGCCGAATTAACCGACCTGCCCTTGAGTTGGCACTTCATCGGCCCCATTCAATCGAACAAGACTCGTGCGATCGCCGAGAACTTCGCCTGGGTGCATTCCGTGGACCGCCTGAAAATCGCACAACGCCTGTCCGAACAACGCCCGGCTGACCTGCCGCCGCTGAATATCTGCATCCAGGTCAACGTCAGTGGCGAAGCCAGCAAGTCCGGCTGTACACCCGCCGACCTGCCCGCCCTGGCCGAAGCCATCAGCGCCCTGCCGCGCCTGAAGCTGCGCGGCCTGATGGCGATTCCCGAGCCGACCGACGACCGTGCAGAGCAAGACGCAGCCTTCGCCACCGTGCGCGACCTGCAAGCGAGCCTCGACCTGGGGCTCGACACACTTTCCATGGGCATGAGCCATGACCTTGAGTCGGCCATCGCCCAAGGGGCCACCTGGGTGCGGATCGGTACCGCCCTGTTTGGTGCCCGCGACTATGGCCAGCCGTGAAATGGCTGACTTCCATCTGAGTAAGGACCTGTCATGAGCAACACGCGTATTGCCTTTATCGGCGCCGGCAACATGGCGGCCAGCCTGATCGGCGGCCTGCGGGCCAAGGGCCTGGAAGCACAACAGATTCGCGCCAGCGACCCGGGCGCCGACACCCGCTCCCGCGTCAGCGCCGAGCACGGCATCGACACCTTCGCCGACAACGCAGAAGCGATTGAAGGCGTGGACGTGGTAGTGCTGGCGGTCAAGCCACAAGCCATGAAAGCCGTGTGCGAAAGCCTGCGCCCAAGCCTCAAGCCCCATCAACTGGTGGTGTCCATCGCCGCCGGCATCACTTGCGCCAGCATGACCCACTGGCTCGGCGCCCAGCCGATTGTGCGTTGCATGCCCAACACCCCGGCGCTGCTGCGCAAGGGCGTGAGCGGCTTGTACGCCACATCCGAAGTCACTGCCCAACAGCGCGACCAGGCACAAGAGCTGCTGTCCGCCGTAGGTCTCGCCGTGTGGCTGGAACAAGAGCAGCAACTGGACGCCGTCACCGCCGTCTCCGGCAGTGGCCCGGCGTATTTCTTCCTGCTGATCGAGGCCATGACCGCCGCTGGCGTGAAACTCGGCCTGCCGCAGGAAGTCGCCGAGCAACTGGCCGAGCAGACCGCACTGGGCGCCGCGCAGATGGCCGTGACCAGCGATGTCGACGCGGCCGAGTTGCGCCGTCGCGTGACCTCGCCGGGCGGCACGACCCAGGCGGCAATCGAATCATTCCAGGCCGGAGGCTTTGAAGCCCTGGTGGAAAAAGCACTGGGTGCCGCAGCACATCGTTCGGCCGAAATGGCCGAGCAGCTGGGCAAATAGTCGTCCCCCACATAGGAATCAAACATGCTCGGAATCAATGACGCTGCCATTTTCATCATCCAGACCCTGGGCAGCCTGTACCTGCTGATCGTGCTGATGCGTTTTATCCTGCAACTGGTGCGGGCGAACTTCTACAACCCGCTGTGCCAGTTCGTGGTAAAGGCCACGCAGCCGCTGCTCAAGCCTCTGCGCCGGGTGATCCCGAGCCTGTTCGGCCTGGACATGTCGTCGCTGGTATTGGCGCTGCTGCTGCAGATCCTGCTGTTCGCGGTCATCCTGCTGCTCAATGGCTATCAGGCCACCACGCTGCTGTTGCTGCCGTGGGCCTTGATCGGGATCTTCTCGCTGTTCCTGAAGATCATTTTCTGGTCGATGATCATCAGCGTGATCCTGTCCTGGGTCGCTCCGGGCAGCCGCAGCCCGGGTGCCGAACTGGTGGCACAGATCACTGAGCCGGTGCTGGCACCGTTCCGTCGCCTGGTACCTAACCTGGGTGGCCTGGACATCTCGCCGATCTTCGCGTTTATCGCGATTCAGCTGCTGCAAAGCTGGGTGATTCCACGCTTGGCTTTCTACGCGTTCATGCCCAAAGAACTGTTCGGTCTGATCTGACGACAATGTGGCGAGGGAGCTTGCTCCCGCTGGGCTGCGCAGCAGCCCCAAAACGGCCGACCGCGTTGCATATGCAAAATCGCGGCAACCGGACCGGGACCGCTTCGCGCTCCAGCGGGAGCAAGCTCCCTCGCCACAAAAAGCCTTAAAAACACCAGCCGCAGGCCTTTGCTTGCCGCTGGGTGCAGCGGTCTTTAGACTTACGCCTCATTTAAACGAGAGCAGGGTCGATGCCAACTGCCTTCCCCCCCGATTCTGTTGGACTGGTCGTGCCCCAAGTGGCGCACTTCAGCGAACCGCTGGCCCTGGCCTGCGGCCGTTCGCTGCCCGCCTACGACCTGATCTATGAAACCTACGGCCAACTGAACGCTACGGCCAGCAACGCCGTGCTGATCTGCCACGCCCTGTCCGGCCACCACCACGCTGCGGGTTTCCACAGCATGGACGAGCGCAAGCCCGGCTGGTGGGACAGCTGCATCGGCCCCGGCAAGCCCATCGACACCAACAAGTTCTTCGTGGTCAGCCTGAACAACCTCGGCGGCTGCAACGGCTCCACCGGCCCCAGCAGCCTCAACCCGGAAACCGGCAAGCCGTTTGGCGCCGATTTCCCGGTGCTGACCGTGGAAGACTGGGTGCACAGCCAGGCGCGCCTGGCCGACGTACTGGGCATCGCCCAATGGGCCGCCGTGATCGGCGGCAGCCTGGGCGGCATGCAGGCCCTGCAATGGACCATCACCTACCCGGACCGCGTGCGCCATTGCCTGGCCATCGCCTCGGCCCCCAAGCTGTCGGCGCAGAACATCGCCTTCAACGAAGTGGCGCGCCAGGCGATCCTGACCGACCCCGAGTTCCACGGCGGTTCGTTCCAGGAAGCGGGCGTGATCCCCAAGCGCGGGCTGATGCTCGCGCGCATGGTCGGGCACATCACCTACCTGTCGGATGACTCCATGGGCGAGAAATTCGGCCGTGGCCTCAAGAGCGAGAAGCTCAACTACGACTTCCACAGCGTCGAATTCCAGGTCGAGAGCTACCTGCGTTATCAAGGCGAGGAGTTTTCCGGGCGTTTCGACGCCAACACCTACCTGCTGATGACCAAGGCCCTGGACTACTTCGACCCGGCGGCGAATTTCGACGATGACCTGGCGCGCACCTTCGAGGCGGCCACCGCAAAGTTCTGCGTGATGTCGTTCACCACCGACTGGCGCTTCTCCCCGGCCCGCTCGCGGGAATTGGTGGATGCGCTGATGGCCGCCAAGAAAGACGTCTGCTACCTGGAGATCGACGCACCGCAAGGCCACGACGCCTTCCTGATCCCGATCCCGCGTTACTTGCAGGCTTTTAGCAATTACATGAACCGAATAGCACTGTGAGAACGCCATGAGAGCCGACCTGGAAATCATCCAAGACTGGATCCCCGCCGGCAGCCGCGTGCTCGACTTGGGTTGCGGCGATGGCGAACTGCTGAACTGGCTGCGCGACAACAAGCAAGTCACCGGCTATGGCCTGGAAAACGACCCGGACAACATCGCCCAGTGCGTGGCCAAGGGCATCAACGTGATCGAGCAGGACCTGGACAAGGGCCTCGGCAACTTTGCCAGCAACAGCTTCGACATCGTGGTCATGACCCAGGCCCTGCAAGCCGTGCACTACCCGGACCGGATCCTCGACGAAATGTTGCGCGTCGGCCGCCAGTGCATCATTACTTTCCCCAATTTCGGCCACTGGCGCTGCCGCTGGTACCTGGCCACCAAGGGCCGCATGCCGGTGTCGGACTTCCTGCCGTACACCTGGTACAACACGCCCAACATCCACTTCTGCACCTTTGAAGACTTCGAAGCGCTGTGCGGCGAGCGCGAAGCCAAAGTCATCAACCGCCTTGCCGTCGATCAACAGCATCGTCACGGCTGGGCGAGTAAGCTATGGCCCAACCTGCTGGGTGAGATCGGGATCTACCGGGTCAGCAGCCCGGGCCTGACGGACCACCAGATTGCCGTCTAACCATTTTCAAGGAGGACGATCATGAGTCGCCTGGCTGTTTTTCTACTCACCGCGTGCCTGAGCGTCAGCGCTATGGCGGCGGATGTTATCGATGGTAATCGTCAGAAAGAATTCGGCGATATCACGGTGCACTACAACACCCTGACCACCAGCTTCCTGACGCCGGAAATGGCTCAGGAAGCCGGGATCGTACGCAGCAAAGAGCTGGGCATGATCAATGTGTTCGTAAACAAGGGCGTCGAATCGATAGACGCCACCGTTACCGGCACAATCAAGGATCTGGGCGGCAAGAGCGAGATGCTGACGTTCAAGAAAATCACCCAGAAAGGTTCTACGCTTTACGTCGCCCAGTACCCGGTGCCGCAGCAGGAAACCAAGATTTTCACCATCAACGTTGAAACCGGTGGCAAAGCCCACGGTTTCAGTTTCAACCAGGAACTGTTTCCGGCGCAATGATGAACCTTACTCAACTCGTACTGGCCAGCCATAACGCCGGCAAGCTCAAAGAACTCCAGGCCATGCTCGGCGACTCGGTGCAACTGCGCTCGATTGGCGAGTTCAGCCAGATAGAGCCGGAAGAGACCGGCCTGTCGTTTGTCGAGAACGCCATCCTCAAGGCCCGCAACGCCGCGCGTATTTCCGGCCTGCCGGCACTGGCTGACGATTCGGGCCTGGCCGTGGACTTCCTGGGCGGCGCGCCTGGCATCTACTCGGCACGTTACGCCGACGGTAAAGGCGACGCGGCCAACAAAGCCAAGCTGCTGGACGCCCTCAAGGACGTGCCCGACGCGATGCGCGGCGCGCAGTTCGTCTGCGTGCTTGCCCTGGTGCGTCACGCCGATGATCCATTACCGATCCTCTGTGAAGGCCTGTGGCACGGGCGCATCCTGCACGCGGCCAGCGGCGAGCACGGCTTTGGCTACGACCCGCTGTTCTGGGTGCCGGAGCGCAACGTCTCCAGTGCCGAACTGAGCCCGGCCGACAAGAACCAGATCAGCCACCGCGCCCGCGCAATGGATTTGCTGCGCCAGCGTCTGGGCCTGAAATGACTCAGAACACCTCCGCGCAGCCACTGATTCTCGGTGGCGCGCAAACACCTCGGGCGGCCCTGCCTCACCTGCCGCCCCTGGCGCTGTATATCCACATCCCGTGGTGCGTGCGCAAATGCCCCTATTGCGACTTCAACTCCCACACCGCCAGCAAGGTGCTGCCGGAGGAAGAGTACGTCGACGCGTTGCTGGCCGACCTCGATCAGGACCTGCACGCGGTTTACGGCCGTGAGCTGAGTTCGATCTTTTTCGGCGGCGGCACCCCAAGCCTGTTCAGCGCCGTTGCCCTGGGCCGGTTGCTCAAGGGCGTGGAAGCGCGCATCCCGTTTGCCGGCGATATCGAGATCACCCTGGAAGCCAACCCCGGTACCTTCGAGCAAGAGAAGTTCGTGGCGTACCGCAAGCTGGGGATCAATCGGCTGTCGATTGGCATCCAGAGTTTCCAGCAGGAAAAACTCGAAGCCCTGGGCCGCATCCACAACGGTGACGAAGCCGTGCGTGCCGCCGGCATGGCGCGCGAGGCCGGGTTCGACAACTTCAACCTGGACTTGATGCACGGTTTGCCCGATCAGTCCCTGGAGGACGCCCTGGGTGACCTGCGCCAGGCCATTGCCCTAAAGCCCACGCATCTGTCCTGGTATCAACTGACCCTGGAACCCAACACCGTGTTCTGGAACCAGCCGCCCGTGCTGCCGGAAGACGACACCCTGTGGGACATCCAGGAAGCCGGCCAGGCGTTGCTCGCCGAACACGGTTACGCCCAGTACGAAGTCTCGGCCTACGCCCAACCGGGCCGGCCGGCGCGGCATAACCTGAACTACTGGAGCTTTGGCGATTTTATCGGCATCGGTGCCGGCGCCCACGGCAAGCTCAGCCATCCGGATGGGCGCATCGTGCGCACCTGGAAAACCCGGGCACCGAAGGACTACCTCAACCCGGCGAAAAACTACCAGGCCGGCGCGAAAGAACTGACCAACGAAGAGTTACCGTTCGAGTTCCTGATGAACGCCCTGCGCCTCACCGACGGCGTCGAAGCCAGGCTTTACGCCGAGCGTACCGGCCTCGAACTGGCCAGCCTCGATGAAGCTCGCCGCGAGGCAGAACAAAGTGGCCTGATGCAGGTCGAACCGTCACGCCTGGCGGCCACCGACCGCGGGCAACTCTTTCTCAATGACCTGCTGCAGAAGTTTTTGAGCTGATTGCTCTTAAGGAAATCAAATGGATCTGGTACTCGACCTGCTCGCCACCGCATCCCGCTGGAGCCGTAGCAACCTGTCGGAAATCTCCCTGGCGTTAGTAGGCTGCCTGCTGGTGCTGTTTGGCGCCGACATCAAGGGCTGGGTCGAAGCACGGCTGGGCAGCATCGCGGGTGCGCTGCGCGTGCCGCTGATGGCGCTGGTGTGCATGATCGGCAGCGGTGCAGCACTGATCTATGCCACGCCGTGGATTGTTCGCGGGTTGAGCCAGTTCAACAACTACAGCCTGGCGCCGGTGTTGTTGGTGGTGCTGGTGTTGATTGGGGTGGTGGCGGATCGCCGCTGACCTTAAGCGCGGCACAAAACAAATGTGGGAGCGGGCTTGCTCGCGAATGCGGTGTGTCAGTCAGCGTAAATGTCGACTGATCTACCGCATTCGCGAGCAAGCCCGCTCCCACATTTTTTACTGCATTTCAAGCCTGGGACTTATCAGTCCACTTTCTCGAACTTCAAATCCCAAACCCCATGCCCGAGTCGCTCGCCGCGACGTTCGAACTTGGTGATCGGCCGCTCGGCCGGGCGCGGGACGCATTTGCCGTCTTCCGCCAGGTTGCGGTAGCCAGGGGCGACGTTCATCACTTCCAGCATGTACTCGGCATACGGTTCCCAGTCGGTGGCCATGTGCAGGATGCCGCCCACTTTCAGCTTGCTGCGCACCAGTTCCGCGAAGGAAGCCTGGACGATGCGGCGCTTGTGGTGGCGGCTCTTGTGCCAGGGGTCCGGGAAGAACAGCATCAGGCGGTCGAGGCTGTTGTCGGCGATGCAGCGGTTGAGCACTTCGATCGCGTCGCAGTCGTAGACCCGCAGGTTGGTCAGGCCCTGAGTCAGCACGCCGTTAAGCAGCGCGCCGACACCCGGACGGTGTACTTCAACCCCGATAAAATCCTGCTCCGGCGAAGCCGCGGCCATTTCCAGCAGGGAATGGCCCATGCCGAAGCCAATCTCCAGGGAGCGTGGTGCCGAGCGGCCAAACACCTGGTCGTAATCCACCGGCGCGTCTGCCAGCGGCAGGACGAACAGCGGCGTGCCCTGCTCCAGGCCCTTTTGCTGGCCCTCGGTCATGCGACCGGCGCGCATCACAAAACTCTTGATGCGGCGGTGCTTGGACTCGTCGCCTTCTTCCAGGGTGTTCGGCGTTTCGTTTGATTCAGTCATCAATGGCTCTTACTTGATCAGACCATCCAGCGGCGAGGAGGCGCTGGCGTAAAGTTTTTTCGGCATGCGCCCGGCGAGGTACGCCAGGCGGCCGGCGACAATTGCGTGGTTCATGGCTTCAGCCATCAGGACCGGCTGCTGGGCATGGGCGATGGCCGAGTTCATCAGCACCGCATCGCAACCCAGTTCCATGGCGATGGTGGCGTCGGAGGCAGTGCCCACGCCCGCATCCACCAGCACCGGGATCTTGGCTTCTTCAAGGATGATCTGCAGGTTGTACGGATTGCAGATACCCAGGCCGGAACCGATCAGACCGGCCAGCGGCATCACCGCGATGCAGCCGATTTCGGCCAGTTGGCGGGCGATGATCGGGTCGTCGCTGGTGTAGACCATCACGTCGAAGCCTTCCTTGACCAGGGTTTCGGCGGCCTTGAGGGTTTCGATCACGTTGGGGAACAGGGTTTTCTGGTCGGCCAGCACTTCCAGCTTCACCAGGTTGTGGCCGTCGAGCAGCTCACGGGCCAGGCGGCAGGTGCGCACGGCTTCGATGGCGTCGTAGCAACCGGCGGTGTTCGGCAGGAAGGTGTAGCGATCCGGCGACAGCACTTCGAGCAGGTTCGGCTCGCCCTCGATCTGGCCGAGGTTGGTGCGGCGCACGGCGAAAGTAACGATCTCGGCGCCCGAGGCTTCGATGGCCAGGCGGGTTTCTTCCATGTCGCGGTACTTGCCGGTGCCGACCAGCAGACGCGACTGGAAGGTACGACCGGCCAGGACGAAAGGCTTGTCGCTACGAACGATGCTCATGGGAAATCCTCGAGTTGGGGTGAGGTTCTGCAGAATGCGGGTTGGCGCCCTGGAGCGCCGGACGGCTAGCCGCCGCCGATGGCGTGGACCACTTCGACCTGGTCACCCTCGGTGAGCGCGGTCTCGACGTGCTGGCTACGCGGGACGATATCCTGGTTGAGCTCCACTGCGACGCGGCGTCCGGTCAAGTCCAGACGGGTCAGCAGGGCCGCAACGGTTTCACCGTCGGGCAGTTCAAAGGGTTCGCCGTTCAACTGAATGCGCATGCCACGGGCCGCCATCGTTTTTAGGGGCCAGCATTCTAGCGTGATTGGCGTTGCTGGCCCAAGCCCCTTGGTCAGGCAGCCTGTAGACGCCACGCCGCCAAACCGAGGAAGAACCAGCCCAGCAGGAACGCCAGGCCACCAAACGGGGTGATGATGCCGAGCTTGCTGATGCCGGTCATGGTCAGCACATACAGGCTGCCGGAGAACAGCAGGATGCCCACGGCAAAAGACACACCCGCCCACGTCACCAGCCTGCCCGGGATGTGCGCCGCCAACAGTGCCACGCCGAACAGCGCCAGGGTGTGCACCAACTGGTAGGTCACGCCGGTGTGGAAAATCGCCAGGTACTCGGCGCTCAGGCGGTTTTTCAGGCCGTGGGCGGCAAACGCACCCAGGGCGACGCCGGTGAAACCGAAAAAGGCAGCCAGCATCAGAAAGCCACGCAACATGAGGAACTCCAGTCAGACTCAGGGGGCAGGGTCTGTATAATGGCCCGCTCAACGGGTTCGGCCAAGCCATCTCTATGCTGCGTCTCCTCTTCAAGCGTTTTCTCAAAGCCCTCAAGTGGTTTGCCATCGGCAGCGTGCTGCTGGTGCTGCTGTTCCGTTTCGTGCCACCACCGGGCACTGCGCTGATGGTTGAGCGCAAGGTCGAGTCCTGGGTCGACGGCGAGCCGATTGACGTACAGCGCACGTGGGTGCCGTGGGATCAGATCTCCGACGAACTGAAAGTGGCGGTGATGGCGGGCGAAGACCAGCGCTTCCCGCAACATTGGGGTTTTGATTTCGACGCGATCCAGGCGGCGTTGCTGCATAACGAGCGCGGCGGTTCGATTCGCGGCGCCAGCACCTTGAGCCAGCAGGTGTCGAAGAATCTGTTTTTGTGGACCGGCCGCAGCTATTTCCGCAAGGGCCTGGAAGCCTGGTTTACCGGGCTGATCGAGATTCTCTGGCCCAAGCAGCGAATTCTTGAGGTGTATCTCAACAGCGTGGAGTGGGATGAAGGCGTGTTCGGCGCCGAAGCGGCGGCGCGGCATCACTTTGGCGTGAGCGCCAAGGCGCTGACCCGCCAGCAGGCCAGCTACCTGGCGGCGGTGTTGCCTAACCCGCGGGTGTGGAGTGCCAGCCATCCAACGTCGTATGTCGCGCGACGGGCGGCGTGGATTCGGCAGCAGATGAGTCAGTTGGGTGGCGACAGCTATTTGAATGAGCTGAACAACTCGCGCAAGGCGCCTTGGGCTGACTGACACCCACAAAACAAAAGTGGGAGCGGGCTTGCTCGCGAAAGCGGTGTGCCAGTCAATACCTTAGGTGACTGATCCACCGCCTTCGCGAGCAAGCCCGCTCCCACATTTCGATCGCGTTGTCCTAGCTACCTGTGTCAGGCGGCGATCGACAGTTTCAGCTTGTTCATCGCACTCTTCTCGAGCTGACGAATCCGCTCGGCCGACACGTTGTACTTCTGCGCCAAGTCGTGCAGCGTGGCTTTTTCTTCTGCCAACCAGCGCTGGTAGAGAATGTCACGGCTGCGGTCGTCCAGCACTTCCAGCGCTTCGTGCAGGTTGTGATTGGAGTTGTCGCTCCAGTCGGCATCTTCCAGCTGACGCGCCGGGTCGTACCGGTGGTCTTCCAGATAGTTGGCCGGCGATTGGAAGGCGCTGTCGTCGTCCGCTTCGGCGGCCGGGTCGAAGGCCATGTCATGGCCGGTCAGGCGACTTTCCATCTCGCGCACTTCACGTGGCTCTACGCCGAGGCTTTCGGCCACGCGATGCACTTCTTCGTTGTTCAGCCACGCCAGGCGTTTCTTCTGGCTGCGCAGGTTGAAGAACAGTTTGCGCTGGGCCTTGGTGGTCGCGACTTTCACGATGCGCCAGTTGCGCAAGATGAATTCGTGAATTTCCGCCTTGATCCAGTGCACAGCAAACGACACCAGGCGCACACCCATTTCCGGGTTGAAGCGCTTCACGGCTTTCATCAGGCCAACGTTGCCTTCCTGAATCAGGTCAGCCTGGGCCAGGCCGTAGCCGCTATAGCTACGGGCGATATGTACGACAAAACGCAGGTGGGCGAGCACCATCTGCCGAGCCGCCCCCAAATCCTGCTCATAGTAGAGACTCTCGGCCAGTTCACGCTCCTGCTCGGGCGTCAGCAATGGAATGCTGTTGACCGTGTGCACATAGGCCTCCAGGTTCGCACCCGGGACCAGAGCATAAGCAGGTTGCAAAGAAGTGGTCATACGAAAAAACCTCCGACTCACATAACTCGTGCAGTTCAGCACTGCGAAAATTGACCGGGAACCGTAGGACAAGTTCCCTAAACCACTGATACGGTCAATACAAACGAAACCACATTACCCTGACATTAACTACTTCGGTGCCAGCTCACGTAAATGCCGTGCGACCGCAATCCAAGCACCGATATACCCCAAGAGCACTGCCCCAAGCAACAATGACAGACCATCGGCTGCCGGCACGCCGGCCAGGGCAAAATCGCTGCCGTACAAACCGGCAAGCCCCACCACCGCATCGTTCAGCCAGTTCAGGCCAAAAGCCAGTACGCCCCAGGACAAAATTCCCGCACCGAAGCCATACAGCGCGCCCATGTACAGAAAAGGCCGACGCACATAGCTGTCCGTGCCGCCGACGAGTTTAATCACTTCTATCTCGGTGCGGCGGTTTTCAATATGAAGACGAATGGTATTGCCTATCACCAAAAGTAATGCAGACACCAGCAACACCGTCAGGCCGAACACAAACCGGTCGCCCAGCTTGAGAATCGCGGCCAACCGCTCTACCCAGACTAGATCAAGTTGTGCCTGTTGGACCTTCGGCAGCTCTGCGAGTTTTTGTCGCAGGGCTTCCAGGGTGGTCTTGTCGACCTCGTTCGGGGTGACCAGCACCACGCCCGGCAGCGGGTTTTGCGGCAACTCCTTGAGCGCCTCGCCCAGGCCGGACTGTTGCTGGAACTCTTCCAGGGCTTGATCGCGGCTGATGTACTCAGCCTCGGCCACACCCGGAATGCCCTTGATCTGGTCGCGCAGGGACTCACCGTCCTGGGCGCTGGCATCCAGGTTCAGGTACAGGGAAATCTGCGCCGCCCGCTGCCACGAACCGCCAAGGCGCTCGACATTGTTCAGCAGCAATGACAAGCCCATGGGCAGGCTCAAGGCCACGGCCATGACCAGGCAGGTAAAAAAGCTGCCGATCGGCTGCTTGCCGAGGCGGCGCAGGCTGTCTACCAGGCTGGCACGGTGGCTTTCGATCCAGGCATGCACCAGGGTGCCGAAATCCGGGCCATCGTCTTCGTCGCGTTTTTTCTTCTGTGGCTGCGGGTCGGCCGCCTTTGGCGCGACGCGCTCGGAAACCTTCGGGCTGCGTGTTGCACTCATACCCCAGCCTCCCCGTCACCGATCAGGCGGCCGCGTTGCAGGGTCAGCATGCGGTGGCGCATGCGGGCGATCAGCGCCAGGTCGTGACTGGCGATCAGCACGCTGGTGCCCAGGCGGTTGATGTCTTCGAACACGCCCATGATTTCTGCGGCCAGGCGCGGGTCGAGGTTACCGGTGGGTTCGTCCGCCAGCAGCAAGGCCGGGCGATGGACGATGGCGCGGGCGATGCCGACGCGCTGTTGCTGGCCGGTGGACAGGTCGCCTGGGTACAGGTCGGTCTTGTCCGACAGCGCCACGCGCTCCAGGGCCGAATCCACGCGCTTGACGATTTCGGCCTTGGACAGACCGAGAATCTGCAACGGCAAGGCGATGTTGTTGAACACCGTGCGATCGAACAGCAACTGGTGGTTCTGGAACACCACGCCGATCTGGCGGCGCAGGAATGGAATCTGTGCGTTGCTGATGGTTGCCAGGTCCTGGCCCGCCAGCAGCAGTTTGCCGGTGGTTGGGCGTTCCATGGCCAGCAGCAGGCGCAACAAGGTACTTTTACCGGCACCCGAATGGCCGGTCACAAACAAGAATTCGCCGCGACGCACCCGGAAACTCAGCTCATGCAAGCCGACATGCCCGTTGGCGTAGCGTTTACCGACCTGTTCGAAACGAATCATGAACGCTCCCGCTCGGCAAACAGTGCCTGTACAAAGGGTTCGGCTTCAAAAGTGCGCAGGTCGTCGATGCCTTCACCGACGCCGATGTAACGAATCGGCAACCCGAACTGCTTCGCCAGGGCGAAGATCACACCGCCCTTGGCCGTGCCGTCGAGCTTAGTCAATGCCAGGCCGGTCAGTTGGACCGTCTGGTGGAATTGTTTGGCCTGGCTGATGGCGTTCTGGCCGGTACCGGCGTCCAGCACCAGCAATACCTCGTGGGGCGCGTCGGCATCGAGCTTGCCGATCACGCGGCGAACTTTCTTCAGCTCTTCCATCAGGTTGTCTTTGGTGTGCAGGCGACCGGCGGTATCGGCGATCAGCACATCAATGTTGCGCGCTTTGGCGGCCTGCACCGCATCGAAGATCACCGAAGCCGAATCGGCGCCGGTGTGCTGGGCGATGACCGGGATCTTGTTGCGCTCGCCCCAGACCTGCAATTGCTCCACGGCGGCGGCACGGAAGGTGTCACCGGCGGCGAGCATGACTTTCTTGCCTTCCAGTTGCAGCTTCTTCGCCAGCTTGCCGATGGTGGTGGTCTTGCCGGCGCCGTTGACGCCAACCACCAGGATCACAAACGGCTTTTTCTGCGTATCGATGATCAGCGGCGCTTCCACCGGCTTGAGCATGTTGGCCAGCTCGGCCTGCAGCGACTTGTAGAGCGCATCGGCGTCGGTCAGCTGCTTGCGCGCGACCTTCTGGGTCAGGCTCTGGATGATCACGGCGGTGGCTTCGACGCCCACGTCGGCGGTCAGCAGGCGGGTTTCGATGTCCTCCAGCAGCTCGTCATCGATGGTCTTTTTGCCGAGAAACAGGCTGGCCATGCCTTCGCCGATGCTGGCGCTGGTCTTGCTCAGGCCTTGCTTGAGGCGGGCAAAGAAACCGGTCTTGCCGGTTTCGGCAGGAACAGCAGGCTCTTCGATGACTGCTGGCGCGGCGACCGCGACCGGAACAGGTTCGGCGACCACCGGTGCAGGCACCTCAACCACTGGCGGCGCCTGGACCACAACGGGCACAGGCTCCACGAGGGCCGGAATCGGCGGCGTCACATGCGCGGCCTGCTCGTCTTCAACCAGTGCTACAGGCTCTTCTGCCACCGGCAACACCAGCCATGGCTTGTGCTCTGGCTCTGGCTCTGGCGCAGGTTCTGGCTCAACCACCGGCTGCAACACCGGCTCGGCCATCGGCAACACCACCGGGGCCGGTGTTTCGGCAACCGGTTCGGCTTCTACTATGGATTCGGGGATCGGTTCAGCTTGAACCTGCGGCTGTTCGACGACGGTTTCCTGCGGCTTTTTGCGCAGCCATCCGAACAGGCCTTTTTTCTCGCCAGCCGCAGCTGGGGTCTTCTTGTCGTCGTTGGAACCAAACATGGAGACGGCTATCTCAAGGTAGCGACGCGCCAGGGGGCGTGCCGGTAAATAAAATTCGATGCGTAACAGACTGTTTTTTAGCCAGCTCGTTCATGCGCAACATTTTGTAAGGCCTAAATAGAGCCTTAACAAGACAGCCATAGTGGCCGTCCCTAGGTCGGACCAGTATCCTAGCACCTCCTCGCCCGCCGACGCTAAGACCAAGCGGGCAGCCCAACAGGTTTAAAAACGAATGAATGCTCTAGCCCGCCGCGCCGCAGGCCTGCTGCTCAGCACAGTTTGTCTGCCCCTTTCAGCTTTGGCTGCCGACCCACAACCCACCCACGAATTCACCCTGGACAACGGCCTCAAGGTCGTCGTGCGCGAAGACCATCGCGCCCCGGTGGTGGTTTCCCAGGTCTGGTACAAGGTTGGCTCCAGCTACGAAACCCCGGGCCAGACCGGTTTGTCCCACGCCCTGGAACACATGATGTTCAAGGGCAGCGCCAAGGTCGGCCCCGGCGAGGCTTCGTTGATCCTGCGTGACCTGGGCGCCGAAGAAAACGCCTTCACCAGCGACGACTACACCGCCTACTACCAAGTGCTGGCCCGTGACCGCCTGGGCGTCGCCTTCGAGCTGGAAGCCGACCGCATGGCCAGCCTGCGCTTGCCGGCCGACGAGTTCAGCCGCGAGATCGAGGTGATCAAGGAAGAGCGCCGGATGCGCACCGACGACAACCCGATGTCCAAGGCCTATGAGCGCTTCAAGGCCATGGCCTACCCGGCCAGCGGCTACCACACGCCGACCATCGGCTGGATGGCCGACCTGGACCGCATGAAGGTTGAAGAACTGCGCCACTGGTACCAATCCTGGTACGTGCCGAACAACGCCACCCTGGTAGTGGTGGGCGACGTAACCCCGGATGAAGTCAAAACCCTGGCCCAGCGCTATTTCGGCCCGATCCCCAAGCGCGACGTCCCCCCGGCGAAAATCCCGCTGGAGCTGGCCGAGCCCGGTGAACGCCTGCTGACTATGCATGTACAGACCAAACTGCCGAGCGTGATCCTTGGTTTCAACGTGCCGAGCCTGGCCACCGCTGAAGACAAACGCTCGGTCAACGCCCTGCGCCTGATCTCGGCCCTGCTGGACGGCGGCTACAGCGCGCGCATCTCGACACAACTGGAGCGCGGCGAAGAGCTGGTGTCCGGCGGCTCGTCGAGCTACGACGCCTACACCCGCGGTGACAGCCTGTTCACCCTGACTGCCACACCGAACCTGCAAAAGAAAAAGACCGTGGCCCAGGCTGAAGCCGGCCTTTGGCGCCTGCTGGATGAGCTGAAGGCCAAGCCACCGAGCGCTGAAGAACTGGAGCGTATCCGCGCCCAGGTCATCGCCGGCGTGGTTTACCAGCGCGACTCGATCACCAGCCAGGCCACTGCCATCGGCTCCCTGGAGACGGTGGGCCTGTCCTGGAAACTCATGGACACCGAGCTGGCCGAGCTGCAAAGCGTCACCGCCGAAGATATCCAGAAAGCTGCACGCACCTATTTCACCCGCGAACGTCTCAGCGTCGCCCATGTCTTGCCTGAGGAGACCGCTCATGAGTGAACGTAAAAACAACCGCCTGGTGCTGCCCGGCCTGATCGTGGTGACTTTGGCTGCGGCCTGCGCGGTGTACTTGCTGCGCCCCAGCGAATCCGTCGCCAGCCAGGCGCTGGAGCAGGCCAAGTCCGCCAACAAGCTGCAATCCCTGGCCGAGCTGGACGACAAGGCGCCGACCAACCGCAAGCTCGACGTGCAAACCTGGACCACCGCCGAAGGCGCCAAGGTGCTGTTCGTCGAAGCCCATGAACTGCCGATGTTCGACATGCGCATCCTGTTCGCCGCCGGCAGCAGCCAGGACGGCGCAACACCAGGCCTGGCGCTGTTGACCAACGCAATGCTCAACGAAGGCGTGCCGGGCAAGGACGTCAGCCAGATTGCCGCCGGTTTCGACGGCCTGGGTGCTGATTTCAGCAATGGCGCCTACCGCGACATGGCGCTGGTTTCCCTGCGCAGCCTGAGCGCCAGCGACAAGCGTGACGCCGCCCTGTCACTGTTTGACGACGTGATCGGCAAGCCGACCTTCCCGGCAGACTCTCTGGCGCGGATCAAGAACCAGCTGCTGGCCGGCTTTGAATACCAGAAACAGAACCCCGGCAAACTGGCGAGCATCGAGCTGTTCAAGCAGCTCTATGGCGACCACCCTTACGCCCATCCGAGCGAAGGCAACGCCGAGAGCGTGCCGAAGGTGACTCTCGCGCAATTGAAGGACTTCCACGCCAAGGCCTACGCCGCCGGCAACGCAGTGATTTCTGTAGTCGGCGATCTGACCCGCGCCGAAGCCGAAGCCATGACCGCCAAGGTTTCCGCGTCCCTGCCAAAAGGCCCGGCGCTGGCGAAAATCGCCCAACCGGTCGAGCCCAAGGCTGGCACCACCCACATCGAGTTCCCGTCCAAGCAGACAACCCTGCTGCTGGCGCAACTGGGTATCGACCGTGCCGACCCGGATTACGCCGCGCTGTCCCTGGGTAACCAGATTCTCGGCGGCGGTGGCTTCGGCACCCGTTTGATGAGCGAAGTGCGCGAGAAACGCGGCCTGACCTACGGCGTATACTCCGGCTTCTCGCCGATGCAGGTACGCGGTCCGTTCATGATCAACCTGCAAACCCGCGCCGAAATGAGCGCCGGCACGCTGCGATTGGTGCAGGACGTACTCGCCGACTACCTCAAGACAGGCCCGACACAGAAAGAACTCGATGACGCCAAGCGCGAACTGGCCGGCAGCTTCCCGCTGTCCACCGCGAGCAACGCCGATATCGTCGGGCAGCTGGGCGCCATGGGTTTCTACAACCTGCCGCTGAGCTACCTGGAAGATTTCATGAAACAATCCCAGGCGCTGACCGTTGACCAGGTCAAAGCTGCTTTGAACAAACATTTGAGTGCCGACAAGATGGTCATCGTGACCGCCGGCCCGACGATTGCGCAAAAGCCACTACCGCCCCCCACTGATAAACCCGCCGAGCAACCGCTCGGGGTTCCGGAGCATTAATGGCCCGTCCATCCCGTCCCAAAAAACCTGTCCACAACGTTCACAACGGTGTGGGCCAACTGCGCATCATCGGCGGAGAGTGGGGCAGCCGTAAGCTGAGCTTCCCTGATGTCGTGGGCCTGCGCCCGACGCCAGACCGCGTGCGTGAAACCCTGTTCAACTGGCTCGCGCCGTATATCGCCGGGGCCAAGGTGCTGGACCCGTTCGCGGGTAGCGGCGCGCTGTTCCTGGAGTCGCTGTCCCGTGGCGCGGCGCTGGGCCAGGCGCTGGATGCCAGCAATGTGGCGGTCGCCAGCCTCAAGGAACACCTGGGCACCCTGCGTTGCACCACCGGGCAAGTGCAGACGGCTGATGCGTTGCGCTACCTGGAAACCCAGGAAGCCCGTGAGTTTGACGTGGTGTTTCTTGATCCGCCGTTCAACCAGAACCTGCTGCCGACTGTATGTGCGCTGCTGGAAGAGCGTCAGTGGTTGGCGCCGGATGCCTGGATCTACACTGAAAGCGAGACGGCACCGTCCACACTCGGCCTGCCGGGCACGTGGCGCCTGCACCGCGAGCAGAAATCCGGGCGGGTGTATTACGCGTTGTGGCAACGCACCGTGTAGGAGCGAGCTTGCTCGCGAAGATCGTTAACGATGACGCGGGAAACCAGGGGAACGCGGTGATCTTGAGTTTTTCGCGAGCAAGCTCGCTCCTACAATGATTGGAGCAAGCCCATTCGGCACCGAGAATTTCATGACTCCGCCCCTCGACCGCTTCTCCCCCGCCTTCGGCCTCGGCAACCCGCACCTGCAAACGCTGTGGGGACCGCTGTGGCGCAAAACCACCCACATCGAACGCCAGCGCGAACGGCTGTGGCTGGCAGACGGCGACTTTCTCGACCTCGACTGGCACGGGCCCCATGACGCAACCACCCCGCTGGTGCTGGTGCTGCACGGGCTGACCGGCTCGTCCAACTCCCCTTACGTCGCCGGCCTGCAAAAAGCCCTCGCAACCCAAGGCTGGGCCAGCGTCGCGCTGAACTGGCGTGGCTGCTCCGGCGAACCCAACCTGCTCGCCCGCAGCTACCATTCCGGCGCCAGTGAAGACCTGGCCGAAACCATCGCTCACCTGCGGGCCAAGCGCCCGTTGGCGCCGCTGTATGCGGTGGGGTATTCACTGGGCGGCAATGTGCTGCTCAAGCACTTGGGTGAAACCGGTGAAGCCTCCGGGCTGCAAGGCGCGGCCGCCGTGTCGGTACCGTTTCGCCTGGATCAGTGCGCCGATCGCATTGGCCTGGGCTTTTCTCGGGTTTATCAGAAGCATTTCATGCGCGAAATGCTGGCCTATATCCGCGTCAAACAAAGCCGGTTTCTCAAGGATGGCCGCGAGGCAGGCCTGAAAACCCTCGCCGACCTGGGCTCGCTGGAGAAGATGCGCACGTTCTGGGACTTTGACGGCCGCGTCACCGCGCCGCTGCACGGGTTCCTCAGTGCCGAGGACTACTACCGCCGCGCCTCCAGCCGCTACTACCTCGGGGGCATTCGCACACCAACCCTGATCATCCAGGCCGCGGACGACCCGTTCGTGTTCGCCCACAGCCTGCCCGAGGCCAGCGAACTGTCGGATTGCACCGAGTTCGAACTGCTGGCCAAGGGCGGGCATGTGGGGTTTGTGGACGGCTCACTGAAGCAGCCAACTTACTACCTGGAACGGCGAATCCCGGAGTGGCTACTGACACAACGCCGATAAAAATGTGGGAGCTCCCACACTTTGGATCAGACCGGGTCAGGCAGACCTCAGTCGCCTGTTGCAACTTCCCGCTTTGGATCAGTGATCCACTCGCTCCACGACCCCGCGTACAACTTGCCCAACGGGTAACCCGCCAGGCACAGCGCAAACAGGTTGTGGCAGGCAGTCACGCCGGAGCCGCAGTAGGCCACCAGGTCATCCGGCGAGCGGCCTTGCAGCTTGGCGGCGAAGCGTTGCTTGAGCTGGTCCGCCGGCAGGAAACGGCCGTCGCTGCCCAGGTTTTCATTGAATGCGGCACATTGCGCGCCGGGGATATGCCCGGCAACCGGGTCGATCGGCTCCACTTCACCACGAAAACGCGGCTGGGCGCGGGCGTCGATCAGGGTCAGGCCGGGCTGGCCAAGGCGTTTCTGCAGGTGTTCGGCGTCCAGTTGCAAGTGGTTGTCCGGCGTGCCGCTGAAGGTGCCGGGCTCGATCACCGGCGCATCCAGGCTCAACGGGAAGCCCGCCGCGTGCCAGGCTTTCAGGCCGCCATCGAGGATGAACACGCCGTCGCGCTTGCCCAGCCAGGCCAGCAGCCACCAGGCACGGGCGGCATAGGCACCCGGGCCGTCGTCATACAAAACGATATCGCTGTCGGCGTTAACGCCCCATGCCCGCAGTTGCCGGATAAACGCATCCGGCGCCGGCAACGGATGGCGACCGGTCACGCCCTTGATTATCGGCCCGCTGAGGTGGCGCTCCAGATCGGCATACTGCGCCCCTTCGATATGCCCTTCGGCGTAGCTGCACAGGCCGTAGTCCGGGTCTTCCAGGGCAAAGCGGCAATCGAGGATTACCAGCCCGCCGGACTTCTGGCGCTCGGCCAGTTGCTGGGGGCTGATCAGTTGGGCAAGCGGCATGACTGACTCCTGTGGCTAGGTTAGCGTTCGGGAAACATCCTACTTCACTTCTTCCAGCGCCTGATTCAACGGCACGTAAAACTCTTTGAACAGTGCATCCACCGCGTCCTTGGCCTTGGGGGTGATAAACCCGGCTTCCAGCACCAGCACCTGATACACCCCGCGCTTGATCGCCTCAGCGCTCAGGTGCGTGGACTTTTCATTGGTGGTGCACAGGAAGCGCACCCATGAGGTGAGGATGATCCAGGCGTTGAGGGTCAGGGCTTCGGTTTGCACCGGGTCCATGTTCAGGATGCCGGCATCGACAAACCCCTGGTAGATGGCTGCGCCCTGGATCAGGCAGCGCTGGGAGAACCGCCGGTAGCCGGTGGCCAGCTCCGGGTCGCTTTCCAGCAGGTGTTCGAGGTCACGGTGCAGGAAGCGGTAGCGCCACATGCCGGCCAGCACCGCCTGCAGGTAGAAGCGCTTGTCTTCCACGGTCACCGCACGGCCCTGGGGCGGGCGCAGGAAACTGTCCACCAACGCTTCGTACTCACGAAACAGCACCGCGATAATCGCCTGCTTGTTGGGGAAGTGGTAGTACAGGTTGCCCGGGGAAATTTCCATATGGGCGGCGATATGGTTGGTGCTGACACTGCGCTCGCCCTGCTGGTTAAACAGCTCCAGGCTGGTTTGCACAATGCGCTCGCTGGTCTTTACTCGTGGTGCCATGGGAAATCAACTTCTAGACCCGTGATGGCGGCATCTTACGGACTATCCTTGTCCGGATAAATCGGCACGTTGTGCAATGTTATTTGACAATTTAGAGCAATTACTCTAAAAACTGAAGCATTCCAATAACAATCGGGAACTTCGCCATGTCTGCCAACGTTGCCTACCTGCAAGATTCCCAGGCGCTGGACCAGCTCCAGGAACTGTTCGACGCCCAGCGCCAAGCCTACGCCGCCAACCCGATGCCGCCGGCCACCCAGCGCCAGCAATGGCTCAAGGCCTTACGCGAGCTGCTGAGTGACGAACGCCAGGCGCTGATCAACGCCATCAGCAGTGATTTCAGCCACCGCAGCGCCGACGAAACCCTGTTCGCCGAACTGATGCCCAGCCTGCATGGCATTCACTACGCCAGCAAACACCTCAAGGGTTGGATGAAACCTTCCCGCCGCGCTGTAGGCATTGCCTTCCAGCCCGCGTCCGCCAAGGTCATCTATCAACCCCTGGGTGTGGTCGGGGTGATCGTGCCCTGGAACTACCCGTTGTACCTGGCCATCGGCCCGCTGGTGGGTGCATTGGCGGCCGGCAACCGGGTGATGCTCAAGCTCAGCGAATCCACCCCCGCCACCGGCCAGTTGCTCAAGGCGCTGCTGGCGAAGATCTTCCCCGAGGACCTGGTGTGCGTGGTGCTCGGCGAGGCTGAAGTGGGCATGGCGTTTTCCAAGCTGCGCTTCGACCACCTGCTGTTCACCGGCGCCACCAGCATCGGCAAGCACGTGATGCGCGCGGCGGCCGAACACCTGACGCCGGTCACCCTGGAACTGGGCGGCAAATCACCGGCGATTGTTTCCGCCGACGTGCCGCTCAAGGACGCCGCCGAACGCATCGCCTTCGGCAAGGCGCTGAATGCCGGGCAAACCTGCGTGGCGCCGGACTATGTGCTGGTGCCGGAAGACCGTGTAGACGGCTTCGTCGAGGCCTACAGCAAGGCGGTTCGCGGGTTCTATCCGACCCTGGCCGACAACCCGGACTACACCGCCATCATCAACGAACGACAGTTGGCCCGGCTCAACGGCTACGTGAAAGACGCCACCGACAAGGGTGCCACCCTGGTCCCGCTGTACGACCAGGGCCAGGACCGCCGCATGGCCCACAGCCTGCTGCTGAATGTCAGCGACGAGATGACCGTGATGCAGGACGAAATCTTCGGCCCGGTGCTGCCGATCGTGCCGTATCGCGGCCTCGACCAGGCCTTTGCCTACATCAATCAGCGCCCTCGCCCACTGGCGCTGTATTACTTCGGCTACAACAAGGCGGAACAGAACCGCGTACTGCACGAAACCCATTCCGGCGGCGTGTGCCTGAACGACACGTTGCTGCACGTAGCCCAGGACGACATGCCCTTCGGCGGCATCGGCCCGTCGGGCATGGGCCATTACCACGGCCATGAAGGTTTCCTGACGTTCAGCAAGGCCAAGGGCGTGCTGATCAAGCAACGCCTGAACGCGGCCAAGCTGATTTACCCGCCCTATGGCAAATCCATCCAGAAGTTGATCCAGAAGCTGTTCGTCCGCTAACAAACCCATCACCGGGATAACAATAAGAATGAACCCTAGCCTGACTGAATCACCCGCGCTGTCACGGCGCGGCGTCTTGAAACTCGGCCTGTGCGCCAGCGCCTTCCTGGCCACCGCCGGGCTGGGCGCCAGCCTCAGCGGCTGCTCCAGCAGCACCCCGGCCAGCGGCTTTGCGATGTTGCGCAGCAGTGACCTGCCGTTTTTGCGGGCAGTGATTCCGGTGCTGCTGGAGGGCGTGGCCAGCGCCGAGATAGTGGTGGCCGGCATCGACGACACCCTGAAAAAGCTCGACTTCAGCCTGCAACACCTGTCGCCCGAGATGTTCAAGCTGACCCAGCAACTGTTCGACGTCTTGGGCATGGCCATCACCCGTGGGCCCCTGACCGGGGTGTGGGGCAGCTGGGAAAACGCCAGCGGCGAACAGATCCGCAACTTCCTGCACCGTTGGGAAAACAGCTACCTGAACCTGCTGCGCATGGGCCAGGGCTCGTTGCTCAAGCTGGTGATCATGGCCTGGTATTTCCGCCCCGAGTCCTGGGCGCATTGCGGCTACCCCGGCCCACCGAAAATCTGATCTGCATCCCGATAAAAACAAGAGACGACCCTGATGCCCGTACCTGATCTGTTCCGCGATGGCATGGCCCGCGGCTGGAAGACCCACAATGGCGCCGCCCTCGACCAGGACCTGACCCTGGAAGCCGACGTCGCGATCATCGGCAGCGGCGCCGGCGGCGGCACCACCGCCGAAATCCTCAGCGCCGCCGGCTACAAGGTGCTGCTGATCGAAGAAGGCCCGCTGAAGACCAGCAACGACTTCAAGCTGCTGGAAGACGAGGCCTACGCCAGCCTCTACCAGGAAGGCATCGGCCGCATGAGCAAGGACGGCGCTATCACCATCCTGCAGGGCCGCGCGGTCGGCGGCACCACGCTGATCAACTGGACCTCCAGCTTCCGCACCCCGGACCCGACCCTCGCCCACTGGGCCAGCGAGTACGCGGTCAAGGGCCACAGCAGCGCCGAAATGGCGCCCTGGTTCGAAAAAATGGAACAACGCCTGGGCATCGCGCCTTGGGCCATGCCACCGAATGCCAACAATGACGTGATCCGCAAGGGCTGCGAAAAGCTTGGATACAGCTGGCACGTGATCCCGCGCAATGTGCGCGGCTGTTTCAACCTGGGGTATTGCGGCATGGGTTGCCCGGTCAACGCCAAGCAATCAATGCTGGTGACCACCATTCCGTCCACCCTGGAGAAAGGCGGCGAGCTGCTGTACCTGGCCCGTGCCGAACGCCTGAAGTTCAGCGGCGACACCATCACCAGCCTCGAATGCGTGGCCATGGATCAGTATTGCGTGGCACCCACCGGCCGCAAGATCACAGTCAAAGCCAAGCATTACGTACTGGCCGGCGGCGGCATCAACAGCCCGGCGCTGCTGCTGCGCTCGGACGCGCCCGATCCCCACTCGCGCCTGGGCAAGCGAACCTTTTTACACCTGGTGAATTTTTCCGCCGGGTTGTTCGACGAGGTGATCAACCCGTTTTACGGCGCGCCGCAGTCGATTTATTCCGATCACTTCCAATGGCAGGACGGCACTACCGGCAAAATGTCCTACAAGCTCGAAGTACCGCCACTGCATCCGGGCCTGGCCAGCACCTTGCTCGGCGGCTACGGCACGCAGAACGCGCTGGACATGGGTCAACTGCCGAAAACCCACGCCATGCTGGCGCTGCTGCGGGACGGCTTCCACCCCGACAGCCCGGGTGGCACAGTCGAATTACGCGGCGATGGCACACCGGTGCTCGATTATCAGGTTTCGCCCTACGCCTGGGACGGCCTGCGCCGGGCATTCCACAGCATGGCGGAGATTCAGTTTGCCGGCGGCGCCAAGTCGGTGATGCCGCTACACGGCGATGCGCGCTACGTGAACACCTTGGCTGAAGCCCGCAGCATGATCGACGGGTTGAACCTCGAATTGCACCGAACCCGGCTCGGCAGCGCTCATGTAATGGGCGGTTGCGCGATGGGGGAAGAACCGAAAAACGCCGTGGCCGACAGCCTTGGGCGCCATCATCAACTGCGCAACTTGTCGATCCACGATGGCTCGCTATTCCCCACCAGCATTGGCGCTAACCCGCAGTTATCGGTGTATGGATTGACGGCGCAACTGGCGACGGCATTGGCCGAACGTCTGAAAACGGCCTGAAAAAACCGGGTATTCGCGGTGTCTATAGTGCTTTCTTCTGAATAAGTTGACTTGGCCGACCGGGATGGCTGCGATACCATCCGGTTCCCCAACGGACTCCGCCAGGACGACGCGATGAACCGAGTGTTGTACCCAGGTACCTTCGACCCAATCACCAAGGGCCATGGCGATCTGGTCGAACGCGCCTCGCGCTTGTTCGACCATGTGATTATCGCGGTCGCTGCCAGCCCCAAGAAAAACCCGCTGTTTCCCCTGGAACAGCGCGTGGAGCTGGCCCGTGAGGTCACCAAGCATCTGCCCAACGTTGAAGTGGTCGGCTTCTCGACGCTGCTGGCGCACTTCGCCAAGGAACAGAACGCCAATGTGTTCCTGCGCGGCCTGCGGGCGGTGTCGGATTTCGAATACGAATTCCAGCTGGCCAACATGAACCGCCAACTGGCGCCGGACGTGGAAAGCCTGTTTCTTACGCCTTCGGAACGTTATTCGTTCATTTCCTCGACGTTGGTCCGGGAAATCGCGGCGTTGGGCGGGGATATCACCAAGTTCGTGCACCCGGCTGTGGCGGATGCTCTCACCCTGAGATTCAAGAAATAATCCCGGACTGCAGGAGCTGGCTTGCCAGCGATCCAGGCGCCACGGTGCAACTGACCCATCGCCATCGCCGGCAAGCCGGCTCCTACTGTCCATCGCTGTGACTCGCACTGCGGGCGCCAATGCGGCACAATTGCGCGCATTAGTTTTCAGATGCCTTGGCTGACAGCCCTGGCAGGAGTTTCCATGTCCCTGATCATCACCGACGATTGCATCAACTGCGACGTCTGCGAACCCGAGTGCCCGAACGCTGCCATTTCCCAGGGTGAAGAGATCTATGTGATCGACCCCAACCTGTGCACCCAGTGTGTCGGCCACTACGACGAACCCCAGTGCCAGCAGGTTTGCCCGGTGGATTGCATTCCGCTGGACGAGGCTCATCCGGAAACGGAAGAGCAACTGATGGAGAAGTACCGGTTGATTACCGGGAAGGCCTAAGTCCCTTGGCGCTTCATTAAGCCCCTTCGCGAGCAAGCCCGCTCCCACATTCGACCGAGTTCCACCTTTGGAATGCAGTCGAATGTGGGAGCGGGCTTGCTCGCGAAGACGCCATCAGCAGCACCACAAATCGTCAGCTCTGACACTTCGGGCAAAACACACTCGCCCGCTGCCCCAGCATCACGTTGCGCAACTCAGTCCCACAGACCTTGCACGCCTCGCCACCACGGCCATAGACGAACAATTCCTGCTGGAAATACCCCGGCTGCCCGTCGCCGCCGATAAAGTCACGCAACGTGGTGCCGCCGCGCTCGATGGCCGCCGCCAGGATGCGTTTGATCTCAATCGCCAGCTTCAGGTAACGCCCACGGGAAATGCCCTTGGCTTCCCGGCGCGGATCAATCCCGGCGGCAAACAGCGCCTCCGTCGCGTAGATATTGCCCACGCCCACCACCACCGCGTTGTCCATGATGAACGGCTTCACCGCCATCGAGCGTCCACGGGACAGCTGGAATAGCCGCTCGCCGTCGAACAGGTCGGTCAACGGCTCCGGCCCCAGGCGGATCAGCAGCTCGTGGTTCAGCGGGTCGAGGCTCCAGAGCATCGCGCCAAAGCGTCGCGGGTCGGTGTAGCGCAGGGCCAGGCCCGACTCCAGTTCTATATCCACATGCTCATGCTTGGCCGCCGGGCTGCCGGCTTCCACCAGGCGCAGGTTGCCCGACATCCCCAAGTGGCTGATCAGCGTGCCGACCTCGGCATTGATCAACAAATACTTGGCCCGCCGCTCCACCAGCACGATGCGTTGCCCGGACAGCCGCACATCCAGGTCTTCCGGGATCGGCCAGCGCAGGCGCCGCTCACGCACCACCACACGGCTGACCCGCTGGCCTTCCAGGTGCGGTGCAATTCCGCGCCGGGTGGTTTCGACTTCCGGTAACTCGGGCATGTGTACCTCTTGGAAAAAGGGTTAGTGCGCGCCCAGCTCGCGGATCGACAACTTCAAACTCTCGAAGTCGTAGTCCGACAGGCCGATATGGTCCAGCACCAGCGGGCCGATGGCGTTCCACTCATGGTCATCCACCTGGTTGCCCAGCACGCGGTACGACGCACAAATGTGCTCGGCCATCTTCAGGATCGCCAGCAGGTTTTTCAGCTGCGGCTTCTGGTTGGACTCGTCGCTGAAAATCGCCAGGGCATTGTGGTGATTGGCGATGGCATCGGTCACATGTTCCGGCAGGCGCCAGGATTTGGCGGTGTAGTAACCCACCACGGCATGGTTGGTGTTGAACGCCTGGTTCTCGGTGTCGACCACACGGCACTCCGGGCCGGCGTTGGCATAGGCCTCTTCCAGCACACTCATGTAGTTCGGGAAACGCTTGAGCATCAACGGCACGCCGCAATCGTGGAACAGCCCCAATGCGTAGGCTTCATCGACCGCCTGGCTGCCGGTGCGCTTGGCCAGGGCCAGGCAGGTCATGGCCACGTCCTGGGCTGTGTCCCAGAAACGGTTGAGGGTGACGATCGTGTCGTCGCTCATCTCGCCCTTGATCGACTGCGCGTTGATCAGGTTGACGATGGAGCGGCTGCCCAGCAGGTTCACCGCGCGCTGTATCGAGACGATCTTGTTGCTCAGACCGTAATACGGCGAATTGACGATCTTCAGCAGCGAGCCGGAGAGGCCCGGGTCCTGGGCGATCAACCGGGCGATCACTTCCAGGTCCGGATCGGGCATGTACTGCTCCATCTGCAAATCCACCATGATTTGCGGTTGAGGCGGCACACTGATGCCTTGGAGGCTCTGTTGGATCTGTTCGGCGGATAGCTCTTGGGACATAGGGGGCACACTCTGGACTAGGCGGCGATTCTAACCTTTATGGCAACCAGGCTGACACCTCAAAAACCCGAACTGAAACCGGACCGAATGTGGGAGCGGGCTTGCTCGCGAAAGCGGTGTGTCAGCCACGGAATGGGTTTACTGATCCTCCGCTTTCGCGAGCAAGCCCGCTCCCACATGTCCGGCGGCACCGCCAAGTACTGCACAACACGGTATACTCCCGCTCTTTTTTCCGGAGCGACGTCATGTCCCTGCCAAGCCTGCGTCTCAAAGCCAACGCCGATCGTCGTTTGCGTAACGGCCACCTGTGGGTCTACAGCAACGAAATCGATGTGGCCGCCACACCTCTTCACGGCTTCCAGGCAGGCGACCAGGCGATCCTGGAAGCAGCCGGCGGCAAGACCCTCGGCATCGTGGCCATGAGCCCGAACAACCTGATCTGCGCCCGCCTGCTGTCCCGCGACATCAAGTTGCCGCTGGACAAGTCGCTGCTGGTACACCGCATCAACGTCGCCCTGTCCCTGCGTGACCGCCTGTTCGACAAGCCGTTCTACCGCCTGGTGTACGGCGATTCCGACTTGTTGCCAGGCCTGGTGGTCGACCGTTTCGGCGACATCCTGGTGGTGCAGATCGCGTCGGCGACCATGGAAGCCCACAAGGAAGACGTGATTGCCGCACTGACCCAAGTGCTCAAGCCAAGCGGCATCCTGTTCAAGAACGACTCCGCCGCGCGTGATGCCGAAGGCCTCAACCGCTACGTCGAAACCGTGTTCGGCCTGGTGCCGGAGTGGGTTGCCCTCGAAGAAAACGGCGTGAAGTTCGAAGCGCCGGTGATCCAGGGCCAGAAGACCGGCTGGTTCTACGACCACCGCATGAACCGCGCCCGCCTGGCCCCGTATGCCAAAGGCAAACGCGTACTCGACCTGTACAGCTACATCGGCGGCTGGGGCGTGCAAGCGGCCGCCTTCGGTGCCAGTGAAGTGTTCTGCGTCGACGCCTCCGCCTTCGCCCTCGACGGCGTGGAGCGCAACGCGGCACTGAACGGCGTTGCCGAGAAAATGACCTGCATCGAAGGCGACGTGTTCGAAGCCCTCAAAGAGCTGAAAGCCAGCGAAGAGCGTTTCGACGTGATCGTCGCCGACCCGCCTGCCTTCATCAAGCGCAAGAAAGACATGAAAAACGGCGAAGGCGCCTACCGCCGCCTGAACGAGCAAGCCATGCGCCTGCTCAGCAAGGACGGCATCCTGGTCAGCGCTTCGTGCTCGATGCACTTGCCGGAAGACGACCTGCAAAACATCCTGCTGACCAGCGCCCGTCACCTGGATCGCAACATCCAGATGCTGGAACGCGGCGGCCAGGGCCCGGACCACCCGGTGCACCCGGCGATTGCCGAGACCCGGTATATCAAGAGCATTACTTGCCGGTTGTTGCCGAACAGCTAACGCCCAATTGGAACCGGATCAACTGTAGGAGCGAGCTTGCTCGCGAAAGACGAATAGACAACACGGGCTACCTGATAGCGCTGCGTTATCGTTGACGTTCTTCGCGAGCAAGCTCGCTCCTACAGCGGCAACACACACCATCATGGGCTTGGCCTCCCACAACACTTTTGATTGAATTCCCCGTTTCGCAGACTAGTATCGGTTTCTGGTTTTACTCCGGAAAATAAAAACAATGTCTGAGTCCTCTTATTCGCCACCCCATGGCGACGTAAAACGCCAACAACGCTCGCGCTTCATCCTCATCACCTGCATCTCGCTGATCAGCTTCTTCCCGATCAATATCCTGCTGCCCTCCTTTCCAGCCCTGGCCGCGAAGTTCGATACCTCAACTGCTGAGGTCGCCTTATCCATCAGCCTGTTCACTCTGGTTTTTGCGATTTCCCAACTGATCGCCGGCCCGCTTTCAGATAAATTCGGGCGCAAGGAAGTGCTGCTGGGGTGCATCGTGGTTTCCACCCTAGGCTCGATCGGCTGCGCACTGGCGGCGAATTACCCGAGTTTCCTGCTGTTTCGCGCCGTCCAGGCCATCGGCTGTGGCTTTTTTGTACTCGGCCATGCGCTGGTTGAAGACCTTTTCGAAGAGCAGGATCGCGCCCGCATCCGCATCTACTACATGACCCTGAGCGGATCGTTCGTTGCGCTGTCGCCGCTGCTCGGCTCCTGGCTGCAAACCACATTTGATTGGCAGGGCAGCTTTTATGGATTTGCGGTGATGGCGCTGGGCATGTTTATCCATGCCTGGCTGATATTGCCGTCCAAGGCGGCCAGCCCTGAAAGAGCCCCTGTTTCGATCATCGCCACGCTGAAATCCATCGCAAGCAACCGGGACTTCATCCGTTACTGGTGGATCGCCGCGTTGGTATTCGCGTGTTACTTCGCCTTGATCAGCGTGACACCGCTGATTTTCATGGATGAGTTGAAGCTGTCCGAATACCAGTACGCGGTAGTGCTGATGGTGTATGGCGTTGCCTACCTGCTGGGCGGCGTTGCAGCAACTGCACTGCAGAAACATATCTCCCTCACGCGACAAATCAACCTCGGGCTGGGCCTGCTGGGGATCGCAGGCGTATTGCTGACGCTGGTGATCAGCTATGAGGCCATGACCACCATCACCCTGCTGATCCCGATGCTGATCAGCGCCCTGGCCGTGACCCTGGTACGCCCCGCCGCGATTTCCGCGGCCATGTTGCTGTTCTCCAGCAGCGCCGGCACCGCCGCGTCGGTCGGCAACAGCATCATGTTCATCACCGCCGCCGTCAGCAGCGCCGCGCTCGCCCAAGCCGGAGACAACTTGCTGATGACCATCGCCATCAGCTTCATCGTGCTCAGCGTTTGGGGCGTAGTGACGAACATCAGAGTCGGACGCTAACGCTCTCCCACTCCCACTCCCACTGTAGGAGCGAGCTTGCTCGCGAAAAACATATAGGCGACACGGGCCACCTGATAGCGCTGCGTTATCGTTGACGTTCTTCGCGAGCAAGCTCGCTCCTACAGAAGGCATGACATATTCAGAACCAGTGTTTAAACGCCAATAGACACTGTTGCCTCCTACCGTCTCTCTTCTACCCACACGAAGAGGACGAAGGAATGTCCACCCAACAAAACGCCCATCGGCTGCGTAAAGGCCGCTATTCGGAATCCGGCCGCATTTACCTGCTCACCGCCGTCACCCATCAACGACAGCTGGTCTTCCAGGACTGGCGCATTGGTCGCCTGCTTGTTCGCGAATTCAGAAAGGCTCAGGACGACGGCGAGGCGACCTCACTGGCCTGGGTCGTGATGCCGGACCATTTCCATTGGCTGGTGGAATTGCACAACGGCGATTTGCCGAGACTGATGCGGATTACCAAGTCGCGAAGTGCCCACGCCATTAACAAAGCGAGGAGTTGCCACGGGACACTTTGGCAAAAGGGCTACTTTGATCGGGCGCTACGCCGGGAAGATGACCTGAAAGCAACAGCTCGATACATCGTCGCCAATCCATTAAGAGCAGGGCTGGTTGAGCGTATCGGCGACTATCCGCTCTGGGACGCCATGTGGCTGTGAAATACGCAACCCTGTAGGAGCGAGCTTGCTCGCGAAAAACCAACAGACGACACGGACCACCTGATAGCGCTGCGTTACCGTTGACGTTTTTCGCGAGCAAGCTCGCTCCTACAGGTAGACGGCCATTCCCTCCGGCCGCCAGCGGTGTAGAATCGGACCTATTCATCGCCAGTCATCCCCCGGCGGGTTTATGAGCTCGAGGCCCAAGCAAGCGGCGATCCCGCGACGCGAGTGGCAACTTCCGGACACACGGCCATTTTTCGGGTGTTCCAGTCGTCAATTAGAAGCTCACTCCCCTTTAGTACTTGATTAGCCGCCCGGAGTGCTCCAATGCCTGATTACCGCTCGAAAACATCCACCCACGGCCGCAACATGGCCGGCGCCCGCGCACTGTGGCGCGCCACGGGGATGAAAGATGACGACTTCAAGAAGCCGATCATCGCGATTGCCAACTCGTTCACCCAGTTCGTACCCGGCCACGTCCACCTCAAGGACCTGGGCCAACTGGTCGCCCGCGAGATCGAACGCGCCGGCGGTGTAGCGAAAGAATTCAACACCATCGCCGTGGATGACGGCATCGCCATGGGCCATGACGGCATGCTGTATTCCCTGCCGAGCCGCGAGATCATCGCCGACTCCGTGGAATACATGGTCAACGCCCACTGCGCCGACGCCATCGTGTGCATCTCCAACTGCGACAAGATCACCCCCGGCATGCTGATGGCCGCCCTGCGCCTGAACATCCCGGTGATCTTCGTCTCCGGCGGCCCGATGGAAGCCGGCAAGACCAAGCTCGCCTCCCACGGCCTCGACCTGGTGGACGCCATGGTCATCGCCGCCGATTCCAGCGCTTCTGACGAGAAGGTCGCGGAATACGAGCGCAGCGCCTGCCCTACCTGCGGTTCGTGCTCCGGCATGTTCACCGCCAACTCGATGAACTGCCTGGTGGAAGCCCTGGGCCTGGCGTTGCCGGGCAACGGCTCCACATTGGCCACCCACAGCGACCGCGAGCAGCTGTTCCTGCAGGCCGGCCGCACCATCGTCGAGCTGTGCAAGCGCTACTACACCGAGAACGATGAGTCGGTGTTGCCGCGCAACATCGCCAATTTCAAGGCGTTCGAAAACGCCATGACCCTGGACATCGCCATGGGCGGTTCCACCAACACCATCCTGCACTTGCTGGCCGCCGCCCAGGAAGCCGAGATCGACTTCGACCTGCGGGACATCGACCGCCTGTCCCGCCACGTGCCGCAACTGTGCAAAGTCGCGCCGAACATCCAGAAGTACCACATGGAAGACGTGCACCGTGCCGGCGGGATCTTCTCGATCCTCGGCTCCCTGGCCCGTGGCGGCCTGTTGCACACCGACCTGCCGACCGTGCACAGCAAATCCATCGCCGAAGGCATCGCCAAGTGGGACATCACCCAGACCACTGACGAAGCCGTGCATCACTTCTTCAAGGCCGGCCCGGCCGGCATCCCGACGCAGACCGCGTTCAGCCAGTCGACCCGTTGGGAAACCCTCGACGACGACCGTGAAAACGGCTGCATCCGCAGTGTCGAGCATGCCTATTCGAAAGAGGGCGGCCTGGCCGTGCTGTACGGCAACATCGCGCTGGATGGCTGCGTGGTGAAAACTGCCGGTGTCGACGAGTCGATCCACGTGTTCGAAGGCCGCGCCAAGATCTACGAAAGCCAGGACAGCTCGGTACGCGGCATCCTCGCTGACGAAGTGAAGGAAGGCGACATCGTCATCATCCGTTACGAAGGCCCGAAAGGCGGCCCGGGCATGCAAGAGATGCTGTACCCGACGTCGTACCTGAAATCCAAGGGCCTGGGCAAAGCCTGCGCCTTGCTGACCGACGGCCGTTTCTCCGGCGGGACCTCGGGCCTGTCCATCGGCCACGCTTCGCCGGAAGCTGCTGCGGGCGGCGCCATCGGCCTGGTGCAGGATGGCGACAAGGTGCTGATCGACATTCCGAACCGCTCGATCAACCTGTTGATCAGCGATGAAGAACTGGCGGCACGCCGGGTCGAGCAGGACAAGAAAGGCTGGAAGCCGGTGGAGAAGCGTCCGCGCAAAGTCACCACCGCCTTGAAGGCTTATGCCCTGCTGGCCACCAGTGCCGACAAAGGTGCTGTGCGTAACAAGGCGATGCTTGACGGTCTGTAAACCTCGCCCATAAAAATGCCCCGCCATGTGCGGGGCATTTTTTTGTCTGGAGATAATTCCCCAAACAAAGAAGATCAACTGTGGGAGCGGGCTTGCTCGCGAATTGCGGTGTGCCAGTTACTGAATAAGCTGGCTGATCCACCGCCTTCGCGAGCAAGCCCGCTCCCACATTTTTGACCGAGTCCAGCCGTACTTACTGAATCTCGTCCGGCTTGACGATCACCCAGTTTTTATCCGCCGTCACCGGCAACCCTTCCTTGGCCTGGGCCGCAGCGTGCTTGGCCATCATGCCGTTGAGCTGGGTCATGTATTTGTCTTTACGGTTGATCCACAGGTGGATGCCGCCCTTGGCCACGTCCACGTCATGGAACAGCATGTAGCCGTCACTGGTCGGCGTGTCGCCACCGACGATCACCGGTTTTTTCCACTCGTCGATATAGGTCAGGATCGCCGCGTGCTTGCCGGCCATCCAGGTGGCCGGGGTCCACAGGTACGGGGTCAGCTCCAGGCCGAGGTTGGCCTTCTCGTCATACTTGCCGGCGGCAATCTGCTTGCGGGCGGTGGTCAGCTCGCCGGTCTTGCGGTCCTTGAGCAAGGTGCTCACGCCGATGACATTCTCGGGTTTGACGTTGTAGCCGTACTTCGGATCGGCCGCGACCATGCGCACCAGTTCCTCGGACGCGGCGGTCATCACGTAGACCTCGATGCCGTTTTCCATCAGCTTGTTGAACAGCTCAGCCTGGCCGGTGAAGACCTTCGGCGGCTGCACTTCCATGTTCTTGACCACGTCACCGTCGTAATAGGTGACCGGCACCGGCTTGCCTGACGCCATCATCTCGTCGACGTAGCCCTTGAGTTCCTTGAGGGTGAAGCCGGAGAAAATCTGCGCGACCCACGGGTAGCAGACCATGTCGTCGACTTCGCAGAGGCGGTAGTAGTAGCTGAAGAGGCTTTCCTTGTGGTCGGCGGTGTCTTTGAACGGGATCAGCTTCAGGGAGGGGTCCATGGTGTCGCGGGTGATCAGGCCCTTGTTTTCCAGGTACGGCAGCAACGACTCTTCAAGGTCGTAGCGGTAACTGGTGTTGTCCATGTCGAACACCGCGAAGTTGCCCTTGTTGGCATTGGCGGCAATCATCGTGTCCAGTTGCTTGGCGGCAGCCGCCGGCCAATGTTTCAACTCGGTGGCGGCAAAGGCCTGGCTCGCGAGGCCCAGGCACAGCGCGGCGGCAAACAGTTTCGGCGCTAGCTTCATGTGCGTTTTCTCCCTGAGTGAAAGACATCGACGCTAACAAATCTGTATGACAGTTATCGCCCGAGCGCGACCGCTTTCGTCTTGATCGCGCCAATGCCATACGCCTGCGCGTCATTCGCTTATTCCAAAAACGACAGTCGCCATGCGATAACGTTATTAAATCAATATATTTCAAGCTGTTAGGCTTGCCGGTTCGCAATCGCAGGCTCCTGCGATTGGCTGCCTTCTCAACGGAGCTTCAATGAATCTGCCCCTGATTCTCAACTTACTGGTGTTCGTGGCCTTGCTGCTGGGCCTGGCACAAACCCGCCGAACCAACTGGAGCCTCGCCAAGAAGGTGTTGTTTGCGTTGGTACTCGGCGTGATCTTCGGTGTGGTGCTGCACGCGATCTACGGTGCCGGCAACCCGGTGCTCAAGGCCTCGATCGGCTGGTTCGACCTGGTCGGCAACGGTTACGTGCAGTTGCTGCAAATGATCGTGATCCCGCTGGTGTTCGCCTCGATCCTCAGCGCCGTGGCCCGTCTGCATAACGCCTCGTCCCTGGGCAAGATCAGCTTCCTGACCATCGGCACGCTGCTGTTCACCACGGCGATTGCGGCGCTGATCGGTATCGGCCTGACCAACCTGTTCGGCCTCACCGCCGAAGGCCTGGTGGCCGGCACCCAGGAAATGGCGCGCCTGCAAGTGATCCAGAGTGATTACGCGGGCAAGGTTGCCGACCTGAATATCCCGCAGCTGCTGCTGTCGTTCATCCCGCAGAACCCGTTCGCCGACCTGGCCCGGGCCAAGCCGACGTCGATCATCAGTGTGGTGATCTTCGCTGCATTCCTTGGGGTTGCCGCGCTGCAACTGCTCAAGGATGACGTGGAAAAAGGCCAGAAAGTCCTCAACGCCATCGACACCCTGCAAGCCTGGGTGATGCGCCTGGTGCGCCTGGTGATGAAGCTGACCCCGTACGGCGTATTGGCGCTGATGACCAAAGTGGTCGCCAGCTCCAACCTGCAAGACATCATCAAGCTCGGCAGTTTTGTGGTGGTGTCGTACCTGGCCCTGGGCCTGATGTTTGTGGTGCACGGCCTGCTGCTGTCGCTGGCCGGGATCAACCCGCTGCGGTTCTTCCGCAAGGTCTGGCCGGTACTGACGTTTGCCTTCACCAGCCGCTCCAGCGCCGCGAGCATCCCGCTGAGCATTGAAGCGCAGACCCGTCGCTTGGGGATTCCGCAGTCCATCGCCGGTTTTGCCGCCTCGTTTGGCGCGACGATTGGCCAGAACGGTTGCGCGGGTCTTTACCCAGCGATGCTGGCGGTGATGGTTGCGCCGACCGTGGGTATCAACCCGCTGGACCCGCTGTGGATCGCAACACTGGTGGCGATTGTGACCTTGAGTTCGGCCGGTGTGGCGGGCGTGGGCGGCGGTGCGACGTTTGCCGCGCTGATCGTGCTGCCGGCGATGGGCTTGCCGGTGTCACTGGTGGCGCTGCTGATTTCGGTTGAGCCGCTGATCGACATGGGCCGTACGGCATTGAACGTGAACGGTTCGATGACGGCGGGGGCGATTACCAGCCAGATCATGCAGCAGACGGATAAAGAACTGCTCAATGCCGATGAGCATGCGGAATTGGCGCAGGCCTGACAGACCGCTATCGCAGGCAAGCCAGCTCCCACATTGAACCGGTTTTTTCAGTAATACTCGGTCAACTGTGGGAGCTGGCTTGCCTGCGATGCTCTTAGGCTTTTTCCCAGACTTCGAAGTTGTACGCCGGCTTGTCACCCTCAGCCGCATTCTCGACATTCGACACCAGCTTCCACTGGTTCAAATCAAACTCGGGAAACCACGCATCCCCGTCCGGGCTCAACGCCACCCGCGTCAAATACAGGCGATCCGCCTGCTCCAGCCCCTGGGCATACAACTGCGCGCCGCCGATCAGCATCAGCTCATCCACGCCCTGCGCCTTGGCCCATTCCTCAGCCCGCTCCACGGCCGCGTCCAGTGACGGAAAAACTTCCGCACCTTCCAGCGCCAGATCGGTCTGACGGCTGACCACAATGTTCAACCGGCCCGGCAACGGTCGCCCCAGGGAATCCCAGGTCTTGCGCCCCATGATGATCGGCTTGCCCAGGGTGGTGGCCTTGAAATATTTGAAATCCCCCGGCAAATGCCAGGGCATGCTGTTGTCGACGCCGATCACACGGTTTTCACCGAGGGCTGCGATCAGGCTTAAAGGGAGAGTTTTTTTCATGGCGACGAGAATACCAGAGCCGCGCGCGGCATACCCCAACCGGCGTTCCAGCGGTTATGCTCCAGACTCACTGGCTCAACAGGACGGCGCGTGACAGCTCTGACCCCCCTGCAAACACTCTGGCTGACCGAGACCGTGCGCCTGCGCGAGGAACACGCGGGCGCCCTGGAAGACCAGGAAGCCAATCGCCTGGCCCGCAACACCGGCGGCGATTTGCCCACGCGCATTCAAAACCGTGCGCTGTGGCTGGCCGAACGCGATGGCCTGACCGCCGCCCTGACCCGCTGGCTGCAAGGCGCGCGCCTGGCGCTGATCCTGCTGGCGGTAGTCGCCATTATCAGCGGCGCCGGCCTGGCGTTTGCCGCGCTGGGCAACGGGTTGGCGCCGGTCAATGTGTTCTGGGCCCTGGGCAGCCTGCTGGGTTTGAACCTGATCCTGTTGTTGAGCTGGGCCCTGGGCCTGCTGTTTGCCGGTGAACACGGCGCCAGTCTTGGCCGCCTGTGGTTATGGCTCAGCGAAAAACTCGCCCGCGACGCCAAGGCCGCGCAACTGGCGCCCGCCCTGCTGCTGTTGCTGCAACGGCGCAAGCTCAATCGCTGGGCCGTCGGTGTGCTGGTCAACAGCCTGTGGCTGCTGGCCCTGCTCAGCGCCCTGGTGATCCTGCTGACGCTGTTGGCCACCCGGCGCTACGGTTTTGTGTGGGAAACCACCATCCTGCGGGCGGACACCTTTGTCGCCGTGACCCAAACCCTCGGCGCCCTGCCCGCCTTGCTCGGCTTCAATGTGCCCACTGTCGAGATGATCCGCGCCAGCGGCGATGCCGCCCTGAATATCGAAAGCGCCCGCCAGGCCTGGGCCGCCTGGCTGGTGGGCGTGCTGCTGGTGTACGGCATCCTGCCGCGGCTGATCCTTGCGTTGCTGTGCCTGTGGCGCTGGAAACGTGGGCGCGCCGCCTTGAGCCTCGACCTTAACCTGCCCGGCTACAGCCAACTGCGTGAACGGCTGATGCCCAGCAGCGAACGGCTTGGGGTCAATGATGCGGCGCCCGAACAATTGCACTACGTGACCGGCGGCGTCAGTGAACTGGAAAGCAACGGCGCCCTGCTGGTGGCCATCGAGCTGGACGACCAGCGCCCATGGCCGCCGAAGCTCCCGGCCAGTGTCAAGGACGCCGGCATCCTCGACAGCCGTGAATCCCGCAACAAGCTGCTGGAGCAACTCACCCGCTTCCCGCCCGCGCGCCTGGCCATCGCCTGCGACCCACGCCGCTCGCCGGATCGCGGCAGCCTTGCGCTGATTGCCGAACTGGCCCGCAGCGCCACCGCCACTCGGGTCTGGCTGCTGCAAGCGCCCGCCGGCCAAGCCCTGGATGCTGAGCGCCTAGGTGATTGGCACACGGCCTTGCAACAACTGGAGATACCGTTCGCCGATTGCGCGCCGCTCACCTGGCTGGAGACCGGTCATGACTAAGCCCCTGAAACTTGCGGTGGTCGGCCACACCAACGTCGGCAAGACCTCGTTGCTGCGCACGCTCACGCGAGACGTCGGCTTTGGTGAAGTCTCCCATCGTCCCAGCACCACCCGGCATGTCGAAGGTGCGCGCTTGTCGGTGGACGGCGAAGCCTTGCTGGAGCTGTACGACACGCCGGGCCTGGAAGATGCCATCGCCCTGCTCGATTACCTCGAACGCCTGGACCGCCCCGGCGAACGCCTCGACGGCCCGGCACGGCTGGCGCGTTTTCTGGAAGGCAGCGAGGCCCGGCAACGCTTCGAACAGGAAGCCAAGGTGCTGCGCCAACTGCTCGCCTCCGACGCCGGGCTGTATGTGATAGACGCCCGGGAGCCGGTGCTGGCCAAGTACCGCGATGAGCTGCAAGTGCTCGCCAGTTGCGGCAAACCGTTGCTGCCAGTGCTCAATTTTGTCAGCAGCGCCGACCACCGCGAGCCGGACTGGCGCGAAGCCCTCGCCCGCCTCGGCCTGCATGCGCTGGTGCGTTTCGACAGCGTCGCGCCGCCGGAAGACGGCGAGCGCCGGCTCTATGAAAGCCTCGCCCTGCTGCTGGAAAACTCCCGTGGGCAACTGGAACGGCTGATACTTGATCAGGAAGCCCAGCGCCAGGCCCGCCAGCAAAGTGCGGCGCGGCTGATCGCCGAACTGCTGATCGACTGCGCCGCCTGCCGCCGCAGCGTGGTCAGCGAAGCCGAAGTGGAACAGCAGGCCATCAGCGAACTGCGCAAAGCCGTGCGCCAGCGCGAACAGCGTTGCGTGGAGGCCTTGCTCAAGTTGTTCGGCTTCCGCCCGCAGGACGCCGCCGCCAGCGATCTACCGCTGCTGGACGGGCGCTGGGGCGATGACCTGTTCAACCCCGAGACCCTCAAGCAACTGGGCGTGCGGGTCGGTGGCGGAATCGCAGCCGGCGCGGCGGCCGGCGCAGGTGTGGATCTACTCGTAGGCGGCCTGACCCTCGGCGCCGCCGCCCTCGCCGGAGCCATCGCGGGAGGCGCGCTGCAAACTGCCCGCAGTTATGGCAGCCGCCTGCTGGGCAAGATCAAGGGCCAGCGCGAGCTGACCGTCGACGACAGCGTGCTGCGCCTGTTGGCCCTGCGCCAGCGGCAACTGCTCAAGGCCCTGAACCTGCGGGGGCATGCGGCGATCCACAGCATCAAGGTCGACACACCCCAGGACAAGACCTGGCGCGAAGGCAAATTGCCCGAAGCCCTGAACAAGGCCCGCGCCCATCCGCAATGGTCGTCCCTCAACCCGCACCCCAGGTTGAGCCAGGCCGAACGCCAGGAACAGGTCGAAGCCCTGGCCCAGCGCCTGGACGAGACCTAAGCCGCCAACAACTGCCGGGCCTTGGATTTCAACACTTCAAGGTCCAGCACCGGCACGTGCATTTCCTTGGCTTGTTCATCCCAGTGACGCATGCGCAGGCTGACGGCGCACAACGGGTCCTGCTCAAACGCCCGGGCTTCCTCGGCGGTCATCACGCCGCCCTGGTAACCCAAGGTACGACGGCTGGCTTCGCTCAAGCGTGCGTAATAATCCGGCTGGCTGAAGGTCAGATAACGCTTGGCCTGCACGTGGTATTCCACCAGTTTTGCCATCCGCTCGCTGAAGCCCGCCCGGCGCAGATAATCGGCGCCCAGCCGTTCATGGCTGACCACGCCATAACCGCCCATGTTCTCGCCACCTTGGCCGCAGATATGCCCGATATCGTGGAAGAACGCCGCCAGCACCACTTCATCATCGAAGCCTTCAGCCATGGCCAACTGCGCGGCCTGGGACATGTGTTCGATCTGCGAGACCGGCTCGCCGATGTAATCGGCGGTGCCGTGTTGTTCGTACAGGCCGAAGACCTCGGCGATTGCCTGCTCTGCTTTCATCACGCACTCCCCCACAGCTCAGTGATATTGCGCTCGGCCATCGCCGGCCCGACGCTCATGCCCACGCCGGTGTGCATCAACGCCGCGCTCACCCCCGGCGCCGCCCGCGTGAACGAGAACGGCCCCGGCCCACGGGAACCATAGACGCCCTGCCAGCGCTCCACGACCTGGATCTTGCAGCCCAGGGTATGTTCGGCCAGTTCGATCATCCAGTTGTCCACCTGTTCGGCGTTGAACGGTGAAGGATCGCTGCCGTAATGGTGAGAATCCCCGATGATCAGTTCGCCATAGGGTGTCGGGCTGATCAGCAGGTGAATACCGTTTTCATGCAGGTGCGGTACATCCCGCAGAATTTCGGCCTGTACCGGCGCGGCTTCCGGCAAGTCGGCGAAGGCGCCGTAGTGCACGCAGCTGAGGCCGGTCAGCAGCGCGTGTTGCAGGTTCAACTCCACCACTGGCCGGGCGCGCAGCATTTGCAGGCGGCAGATTTGCGGGTTGAGTTCGGCAATCTGCTCGGCCAGCAGCGTCTGGTAGTCGTGACCGGAGCAGACAATGATCTGCTCGCCGCGAAAGGAGCCGGCAGTGGTGTGCACCTGGCCGGGCTCGATGTCGCGCACCAGGGTGGAGAAATGAAACTCCACGCTCAGTTCGCGGCTGAGGTAGTTGATCAGCGCCGGGATAGCCTCGCGCGAATACAGTTGTTGATCATCCAGGCCGTGAAGCGCAGCGCGGTGATGGGCGAACTGGCCACCGTACAGCTCGTGCAGGGCGGCGCCTTGCAGCAACTTGACGCGATAACCGTGTTCTTGCGCGCGACCGGCGCAGAAGGCTTCAAGCAAGTGCTCTTCGGCTTCGGTGCGGGCGAACAAATAAGAGCCGTTGCGCTTGAGCTGGATGCCGGCGAGTTGCGCCCACTGGCCCCAGATCTCGCGGCTGTCCCGCGCCAGGTCGAGCATGGGCCCGGGCGGCTGGCCGGTGACCAGTGCCTGGCCGAAGTTGCGCACGGAAGCACCCAGCGGGGTGGCGCTGCGCTCGAAGACCTTGACCTTGAGGCCGCGTTTGGCAGCGGCAAAGGCATGGGACAGGCCGAGGATGCCGGCGCCGATGATCAGCAGTTGTGTCATGAAGACCTCTCGTTCCCACGCTCCGCGTGGGAATGCATCCTGTGACGCTCCGCGTCACGACTACAAAAGCGGACGCAGAGCGTCCAGAGCAGCGTTCCCACGCAGAGCGTGGGAACGATCGGTGGTTATTGTTTTTCCGACTTGCCGTCATAGCGCTTGCGCCATTCGGTCAGGATGCTGTCGCGGTTTTTCGACGCCCAGGCAAAGTCATTCTTGATCAACCGCTGCTCGTAGTCCGCCGGCAACTCGGTCTGCGGCTTGGCGATGCCCGGCTGGGCCAGTACCGCGAAGTTTTCCTTGTACAGCTCCATCGCCGCGGGGCTGGCGGAGAAGTCGGCGAGTTTCTGTGCCGCGTCTGCGTGGGCAGCGCCCTTGATCACGGCAGTGGCTTCGATATCCCAGCCCAGGCCTTCTTTCGGCAGGATGATGTCCAGCGGTGCGCCCTGGCGCTTCAGCTGAACGGCCGGGTATTCGAAGGAAATGCCGATCGGGAATTCACCCGAGGCCGCCAGCTTGCAGGGTTTGGAACCGGAGTGAACGTACTGGCCGATGTTCTGGTGCAGGTCGTCCATGTACTGCCAGCCCTGCTTCTCGCCGAAGGTCTGCAACCAGGCACTCACATCCAGGAAGCCCGTGCCGGACGAGGCCGGGTTGGGCATCACGATCTTGCCCTTGTATTCAGGCTTGGTCAGGTCCTGCCAGCTCACGGGCTTGCTCAGGCCCTGCTTTTCGGCTTCGACGGTGTTGAAGCAAATGGTCGCAGCCCACACGTCCATGCCGACCCAGGCAGGCGGGTTGGCGGCGTCGCGGTAGTTCGCACCGATCTTGCTCAAATCTGCCGGTGCGTAGTTTTGCAGCATGCCCTGCTGGTCGAGGATCGCCAGGCTGGAAGCCGCCAGGCCCCAGACCACGTCAGCCTGCGGGCGGGCTTTTTCGGCCAGCAGCTTGGCGGTGATGATGCCAGTGGAATCGCGCACCCATTTGATATCGATGTCCGGGTTAGCCTTTTCGAAGGCTTGTTTGTAGGTCTTCAATTGCTCGGCTTCGAGGGCCGTGTACACGGTCAACTCGGTCTTGGCGGCAAAGGCATTCAGGCTGAACGCAGTGAGCACAGCAGCGGCTAACGCCAGGGGCTTGAACATGGTGCAGTTCCTTTATGGATGATTTATTGACCGGGCGCGGTTTGGCGCCAGGCCTGGGAGCGGCGCAACAAGCCGCGTGAGGCCCACGCCAGCAGCAAGGACACGCCCGCCGAGGTGAACAGGATCAGGGTCGACATGGCCGCCGCACCGCCGACGTTGCCGGCGTCGTCCATGTTCAGCACGGCGACGGCGGCGAGAATGGTGTCGGGGCTGTAGAGGAAGATCGCGGCAGAGACGGTGGTCATCGCCGAGACGAACAGGTAGCGCACGATGTCCAGCAGCGCCGGCAGGCAGATCGGCACGGTGACCCGCAGGTAATGGCGGTACAGCGGCGCCTTCAGCGACAGCGCGGCGGCTTCGAATTCCGCGTCCAGTTGGCGCAGGGCCGTGGTGGCGGTCATTTGGGCGGTGGTCAAATAGTGAGCAATGGTGCACACCACCAGCAACGTCATGGTGCCGTAGAGCACATGCAGCGGGTTGCCGTTGAGGTTGAAAAAGAACACGTAGCCCAGGCCGAGCACCAACCCCGGCACCGCCATCGGCACGAAGCTGAGCATGCGCAGCGCCAGGTTCAGGCCCTTCTGGCCCCTGGTCTTTTCCATCAGGTAGGCGCCGGTGAAGATCAGCACGCTGCCGATCAACGCGGTGCACAAGGCCATGGTGATGCTGTTGCGGTAGGCCAGCCAGCCGCCGCCGGCCGTGTCTTCGAACTGGTAGTGGGCCAGGGACAGCGACAGGTTGTAGGGCCAGAATTTCACCAGGGATGAGTAGACCGCCATGCCGAACACCAGCAGCAGGATCGCGCAGATCAGCAGGACGATGGCCAGGTAGCAGCCATCCCGCAGTTTCGACGGTGCCGGCTGGAACACCTGGGCGCGGCCACTCATGCAGTCGCCATGGCGGCGGCGCAACCAGGCGTCGACACCGAAGCTGAACAGTGCCGGCAGCAGCAGGACCATGCCGATCAAGGCACCGCGGCCGAATTGCTGCTGGCCGACCACAGCTTTGTAGGCTTCCAGCGCCAGTACTTGATAGTCGCCACCGACTACCACGGGCACGCCAAAGTCAGTGATGGTCAGAGTGAACACCAGGCAAAACGCGGCAAACACGGCCTGGCGCGTCGCCGGCCAGGTGATGCTGCGAAACGCCCGTGCGGGACTCGCACCCATGCTCGATGCGGCGTCAAACAAACGTGCATCCGCCAGGGAAAGCGCCGACAACAGGATCATCAAGGCATGGGGAAAGGTGTAGATCACTTCGCCGAGGACGATGCCCCAGAAGCCATAGATGTTGTCCGACAGCAGCCCGCGCAGCATGCCCTGGTTACCGAATAGGTAGACCAGCGCAATCCCGGGCAGCATCGACGGCGCCATCAACGGCAGCAGCGACATGCCACGCCAGATCGCCTTGCCGGGAATCAGCGTGCGTTGCAGCGCGTAGGCAAACAGATAAGCCAGCGGTACGACGATGACCGCCACGCTGCCGGAAACCTTCAGGCTGTTACCCAGCAACCAGTGGAAGTTATCGCTGGTGACCAACTCCCGCGCCGCCACCAGGCCACCGCCCTGCCCGGCTTCACTGCTGAAGCCGCGCCAGAAGATCGCCAGCAGCGGCATCAGCACCGCGACGCCCAGCAGGCACAGCCAGAGCAGCTTGCCGCCGACTACAAAAATACGGTCGCCGAGTTCGGCACGGGAAACCTGACGAGCCACGTTATCGGGTATCGGCAGAGTCATATCGCGGGCCATCTCAGGCAAACACCTGCAGGCTGCGCGGGGGCAGCGCGACCCAGATGTCCTGGGCGCCAAGGCGCGGCATGGCTTCCGGGGCCAATTCGGCCAGCAGCGGATGGCCGGGCAGTTGGTCCAGCTCGAAGCTCATGCGGCAGCGGTTGCCGAGGAAAGTGATCTCGCGGACCTTGGCCGGGAACAGGTTTTCTTCATGCACCGGCGGGTTGACGCTGATGGCTTCCGGGCGGCAGAACAGACGGCCCGATTTCGCGACGCCTGCGTTGTCCGCCAGGCGCATGTTCATGCCGCCAACCTGAGCGTGGCTGGCGCTGTTGCGACTGAACGGCAGCCAGTTGCCCTGGCCGACAAACTCGGCCACGAACGGTGTGGCCGGGCGGTCGTAGATTTCCTGGGGCGTGGCGTACTGCTCGACCTTGCCGTTGTTCATCACGGCAATGCGGTCGGCCATCAGCATGGCCTCGTCCTGGTTGTGGGTGACCATCAGGGTGGTGATGCCCAAGCGGCGCTGCAATTGGCGCAGCTCGGTGCACAGATGCTCGCGCACCCGGGCGTCGAGGGCCGACATGGGTTCGTCCAGCAGCAGCAAGGACGGCGCCGGCGCCAGGGCGCGAGCCAGTGCCACACGCTGTTGTTGGCCGCCGGAAAGTTGGCCGGGGTATTTCTTTTCGCTGCCCACCAAACCCACCAGTTCGAGCATCTGCCCGACACGCTTGCGCACTTCATCACGGCCACTGCCGGTGAGGCCGTAGCCGATGTTCGCTTCGACGGTGAGATTGGGAAACAGCGCGTAGGACTGGAACAGAATGCCGTAGTCCCGAGCCTGGGGTGCCAGTAGGGAAACATCGCGGTCGCCGAGGTACAACTCGCCGCTGTCCTGGCGCTCCAGGCCGGCGATGCAGCGTAGCAAGGTGGTCTTGCCGCAGCCCGACGGGCCCAGCAGGCACACCAGTTCGCCAGCGGCGACGTCCAGGGACACGTTATCCAGCGCGGTGAAGGCGCCGAAGCGTTTCTGTACACCGCGCACCTTCATTGGCGCGCCGGGATTAGTCATGGCTGTGTTCATGGAGGCACCTCATCAAACTGATGAAGGTCATCCTAGGCAGGCAATGCGTCCCTCTTGTGGCAGAAAGGCAAAACGTGGCGATAGTGGTATTGGTGGATTTGGGTTGTGCCAACAGATTGTTCCTACGCTCTGCGTGGGAATACATCCTGTGACGCTCCGCGTCACGACCTTAAGAGCGGACGCGGAGCGTCCAGGCCAGCATTCCCACGCAGAGCGTGGGAACGATCAGAGCGGCGACATTTCCTGCACCAACCCCAGGAAAGCAGCCGGCAACCGCGCGCCCTTTCGCTCTTTGAGGCAGTACAAATACTCGGGAATCTGCGGCGCATTTTCGATGGTCAGCACGCGCAATTGCGGGTCGTGGGGCACTTCCTGGCGGGCAATGATGCTGATGCCGATATTGCGCAACACCGCCTCACGGATCGATTCCCGGCTGCCGATCTCCAGCAACGGCCCGTAACTCACGCCGGCGCCCTGCAACATCTCTTCCGTCAATCGGCGGGTGGTGGAGCCCGGCTCGCGCATCAGCAAGGTGTGCCCGGCCAGCGCGGTCAGTGGCACATGGTCGAGCACTGCCAGCGGATGATTGCGATGCACCGCCAGCACCAGCGGGTCCATGCCCAGTACCCGCCGGATCAGGCGCGGGTCTTCAAGCAATTGGGATGAGGCAGCGACGTCGACGCGGTAGTCATCCAGCGCTTCCAGCACCTGCTGGGAGTTGCCGATCTCCACCGAAACCTCGACCTGCGGCAGTCGCTCGCGGAAGGTCTTGACCAGGTCGAGGATGTAATAAGGTGCCGTCGCGGCAATCCTCAAGGCCCCTTGTACCTGGCCACTGTTGCGCAGGAAAAACTCGATGTCCGCTTCCTGCTGCAACAGCGCCTTGACCATCGGCAACAGCCGCGCGCCTTCGTCGCTGACGGTCAGGCGGCGCCCGCCACGGTAGAACAACTCCACCGAGTACTGGCTTTCCAGGTGACGAATCTGGGTGGTCACGGTGGGCTGGCTCAGCCCGAGCTTTTTCGCCGCCTGGGTAATACTGCCCAGGCGGGCGACCATGTAAAACGCCTTCAGCTCGGCACTCAGCACACCACCCTCTCATCGACTATTTGCGCAGCAGGCGCAGACCATTGAATACCACCAGCAGGCTCACGCCCATGTCGGCGAACACCGCCATCCACATGGTGGCCATCCCAAGGAAGGTCACCGCGAGGAAGATCGCCTTGATCACCAAGGCCAGGGCGATGTTCTGCTTGAGGATACTCGACGTTTGCCGCGACAGCCGAATGAATGCCGGAATCTTGCGCAGGTCATCATCCATCAGGGCCACGTCGGCGGTCTCGATGGCGGTGTCGGTACCGGCCGCCGCCATGGCAAACCCGATCTCGGAACGGGCCAGGGCCGGGGCGTCATTGATACCGTCGCCGACCATGCCCACCCGGTGGCCCTTGGCGTAGAGCGCTTCGATGGCTTGCAGTTTGTCGGTGGGCAACAAGTCGCCCTGGGCCTGGTCGATACCCACCTGATCGGCGATCGCCTTGGCAGTGTGGGTGTTGTCGCCGGTCAGCATCAGCGTCTTGATGCCCAGGTCATGCAACTGCTGGATGGCTTCGCGGCTGGTGTCCTTCACGGTGTCGGCCACGGCGAACAGCGCCAGCGGGCCGGACTTGTCCAGCAACAGGACCACGGACTTGCCTTGTTTTTCCAGGGCGAAGAGCTTCTTCTCCAGGGCCGGCGAGCACAGGTTCAGCTCTTCCACCAGACGGTGGTTGCCCAGGTAATAGACCTCTCCATTGATCTCGCCCTTCACACCGCGCCCGGTCAGGGCCTCGAAGTTATCCACAGTGTGCACGGTGAGGTTTTTGTCCACAGCCGCGTTGGCGATGGCCAGGGACACCGGGTGATCGGAACGCCCGGCCAGACTGGCGGCCAGGGCCGGCGCGCTGTCTTCCATGTTCGGGAACAGCGCCAGGTAATCGGTTTGCACCGGTTTGCCGTGGGTAATGGTGCCGGTCTTGTCGAGGGCCAGGTAGTCGAGTTTGTAGCCACCCTCCAGGTACACACCGCCCTTGATCAGGATGCCTTTGCGCGCCGCAGCGGCCAGGCCGCTGACGATGGTCACCGGGGTGGAAATCACCAGTGCACATGGGCACGCGACCACCAGCAATACCAGTGCGCGGTAGACCCATTCAAACCACACTCCGCCCATGAACAGCGGCGGGATCAACGCCACACCCAGGGCAAAGATGAACACCGCCGGGGTGTAGACCTTGGCGAAGGTGTCGACAAAACGCTGGGTTGGCGCGCGGGCGCCCTGGGCCTGTTCCACGGCGTGGATGATCCGCGCCAGGGTGGAGTTGTTGGCGGCTGCAGTGACTTTGTATTCCAGGGAGCCGGCCTGGTTGATGGTGCCGGCGAAGACTTTGTCGCCCACGGTCTTTTCGATCGGCAGGCTTTCACCGGTAATCGGCGCCTGGTCGATGGTGGACTGGCCGGAGGTGACTTCACCGTCCAGGCCAATGCGCTCGCCGGGACGAACCCGCACGATGGCGCCCAGTTCAATGACTTTAACCTCCTGTTCAACCCAACTGCCATCTGCCTGACGGACCGTGGCCTGTTCCGGCGTCATCTGCATCAAGCCGCTGATGGCGTTACGTGCGCGGTCCAGGGACTTGGCCTCGATCAACTCGGCCACGGTGAACAGGAACATCACCATCGCCGCTTCCGGCCACTGGCCGATCAGGATCGCGCCGGTGACGGCGATGCTCATCAGGGCGTTGATGTTCAGGTTGAGGTTTTTCAGGGCAATCCAGCCCTTTTTGTAGGTGGTGAGGCCGCCGCTGAAGATCGAGATCAGCGCGACCAGGGCAATCACCCACGTCGGGGCTGCGTTGGTGAAGTGCAGCACTTCAGCACCCAGCGCGCCCACGCCGGACACGGCCAGCGGCCACCAGTGCTTCTTCGCCGGCGGCTCAGCCGGGGCGACGCCTTCTTCGATGGGGTCCGCCTGCATGCCCAGGGACTTGATGGCGTCGATGATCGGCGCGGTCGTCGGCAGGTCGTGAGTGACGCCGAGAATGCGGTTGATCAGGTTGAATTCCAGCTGCTGCACACCCGCAAGCTTGCCCAGTTTGTTCTGGATCAGCGTCTGCTCGGTGGGGCAGTCCATGGCTTCGATGCGGAAGGTGCTCAGCCGCGAGCCCGCTGTCGGGGCTTCGGTCAGCTTCACCAGCGCCGGCGCCGCCTTGCTGGAACAGCAGGAGTCGCCATGGCTGCCATGGTCGTGCTTCTGCACAGGTTTCAGCTTGGGGCCGTGATCGTGCGCGTGGTCATGATCATGGTCGTGCTTGTGCGGGGTGTGGAGGGAATCGCTCATTCTGTCGCGTCCGTAAAGGTGCCTGTTGCCAAGTAAAGACCCTGTAGCCACTATAGGGTCAAGCATCCTTTAGGAGATTGCTGCGATGAAGATCGGCGAATTGGCAAAATTGACGGATTGCCAGGTGGAAACCATCCGTTATTACGAGAAAGAAGGCCTGCTGCCGCCGCCTGCGCGCAGTGACGGTAATTACCGGCTGTACACCCAGGCGCACACCGAACGGCTGGTGTTTATCCGCAACTGCCGCAGCCTGGACATGACCCTTGAGGAAATTCGCAGCCTGCTGGGCCTGCGTGACAGTCCTCAGGACCAGTGCGAAAGCGTGAATGCATTGATTGACGAGCATATCCACCACGTCAAGGCGCGGATCGACGGGCTGCTGGCGTTGCAGGAACAGTTGCTCGACCTGCGCCAGCGCTGTGGCGGCGGGCCGGATCTGGATCAGTGCGGGATTTTGCAGCGGCTGGAAGTCAGCGGGAGTGTCGCGGCCAGCGAGGCTGAGCCCTCACATGTGGGCAGAAGCCACGGGCATTGAATGTGTACACAAAAAAATGTGGGAGCGGGCTTGCTCGCGAAAGCGGAGTGTCAGCCACTGAATGTGTTTCTGATACACCGTATTCGCGAGCAAGCCCGCTCCCACATTTGGACCGAGATCGCTTTTAGATCGCTACATCGGCCTTGATGCTCGGATCAGCGTCATAGCCCACGATTTCAAAATCTTCGAATTTGTAATCGTAGATCGACGCGGGTTTGCGCTTGATCACCAGTTCCGGCAGCTTCTTCGGCGTGCGCGCCAGCTGGGTCTGGATCTGTTCCATATGGTTGCTGTAGGCATGGGTGTCGCCCGTGGTGACGATGATCTCGTGAGGGATCAGGTCGCACTGCTGGGCCAGCATATGGGTCAGTAGCGCCAGGGCCGCGGTGTTGTACGGCAGGCCGAGGAATACATCTGAGCTGCGGATGTACAACTGCATCGACAGATGACCGTCATGCACAAACGCCTGGTACAGCAGGTGGCAAGGTGGCAGCGCTTGCTTGCCGTCCCGGGCGTTCTGCTGCGGGCTTTTGGTCTCGTCCGGCAGGTACTCGACGTTCCAGCCGTGGAACAGGATGCGGCGGCTGTTGGGGTTGGTCTTCAGCGTCTCGACCATGTAGTCGATCTGGTTGATCTTGCCGCCGTCCTTGGTGGGCCAGGCGGTCCACTGCTCGCCGTACACCGGGCCCAGGTCGCCGTCTTCGGTGGCCCATTCGTCCCAGATACGCACGCCATTTTCGTTCAGCCACTTGATGTTGGTGTTGCCACTCAACATCCAGATCAATTCATTGGCGATGCTTTTGAAGTGAAGCTTCTTGGTGGTCAGCAGCGGGAAGCCGTCGGCCAAGCTATGCCGAAACTGACGGGCAAACACGGCCTTGGTGCCGGTGCCGGTGCGGTCGCCCTTGGTCAGGCCATTGGTCACGACATCGTTCAGTAGTTCGAGATATTGCTTCATGTGTATACCTGTATCGTTGAAGCCGGGACCCTCGGGCCCCGGCGTCCGAATTTAAAGCGCGGTGTTCTTGATGCCTTGCGGGCGATTGTAAGCCCACCACAGCAGGCCCAGGCCGGCGATGATCATCGGCAGGCTGAGAATCTGACCCATGGTCACCCAGCCCCACGCCAGGTAGCCCAGTTGCGCATCCGGCACCCGTACGAACTCGACGATAAAGCGGAAGATCCCGTAGAACAACGCGAACATCCCCGATACGGCCATGGTTGGGCGTGGCTTGCGCGAGAAGATGTAGAGGATCAGGAACAGCGCCACGCCTTCCAGGGCGAACTGGTACAGCTGCGAGGGGTGGCGCGGCAATTGCGCCGGGTCGCTGAACGGCGGGAACACCATGGCCCACGGCACGTCACTCGGCTTGCCCCACAATTCAGCGTTGATGAAGTTGCCGATGCGCCCGGCACCCAGGCCAATCGGCACGAACGGCGCGACGAAGTCCATCAACTGGAAGAACGACTTACCGTTACGCCGGCCAAACCACCAGGCGGCGATCATCACCCCCACAAACCCGCCGTGGAACGCCATGCCGCCCTTCCACACCTCGAAGATCAGCGTCGGGTTGGCGATGTAGGCTGGCAGGTCATAGAACAGCACATACCCCAGGCGTCCGCCGACGATGACCCCCATCGACATCCAGAACACCATGTCGGAGAGCTTCTCCTTGGTCCAGGTCGGGTCGAAACGGTTCAGGCGCCGGGAAGCTAGCAGCCAGGCACCGCCGATGCCGATCAGGTACATCAACCCGTACCAGTGGATTTGCAGCGGACCGATGGCCACGGCCACCGGGTTGATCTGCGGGTAAGGCAGCATTGCGACTCCTCGTTAAATCAATAGTCATGGCGCATCGGACCATGCCGGTGCGCGATTAAGCCTGCGTTACAGCAAAAAATTCAGCCCTACGCAAAACAGCAGCCCGGCGAACAGCCGCTTGAGCAAGCGCGGCGACAACCGGTGCGCCAGGCGCGCGCCGAAACGGGCCGCCACCATGCTGGTCAGGGCGATGCCCAGCAGCGCCGGCAAGTACACAAAGCCGAGACTATGATCGGGCAGCAGCGGATCATGCCAGCCCAGAATCATGAAACTTAACGCACTGGCCAGGGCGATCGGCAAGCCGCAGGCCGACGAAGTGGCCACTGCCTGCTGCATCGGCACGCTGCGCCAGGTCAGGAACGGCACGGTCAACGAACCGCCGCCGGTGCCGAAAATCGCCGACGACCAGCCGATCACGCCGCCCGCCAGGGTCAGGCCGAGCTTGCCCGGCACCTGGCGGCTGGCCTTGGGCTTGAGCTCCAGAGTCATCTGCACGGCGATCACCAGGGCGAACACACCGATGATCTTCTGTAGATGCGGCCCGGAGATCGCCTCGGCGGTCAGCGCGCCAACGCCCGCGCCCAGCAGGATACCCACGGCCATCCATACGAAGATCGGCCAGCGCACGGCGCCGCGCCGATGATGCTCACGCACCGCATTCACCGACGTGAAGATAATAGACGCCAGGGACGTGCCGACAGCGAGGTGGGTCAGCACCGCGGGATCGAAGCCCTGCAAGGTGAAGCTGAACACCAGCACCGGCACAATAATGATGCCGCCGCCCACGCCGAACAGCCCGGCGAGCATGCCCGCGCAGGATCCCAGCAGCAAATACAGCAGAAATTCCATGGGAGCCCCCGAAAACAGACCGGCATGTTAACGGATGCAAAGCACAGGGTTCTATGGGTAGAGTGGGCAAAACACAAAGGGATCGCCTTATGTGCCTGATTGTTTTCGCCTGGCGGCCGGGCCACGCCCAGCCGCTGATCGTCGCGGCCAACCGTGATGAATTTTATGCCCGGCCCAGTTTGCCGTTGGCCCAGTGGCTGGATGCGCCCCATGTTTACGCCGGGCGCGACCAGGAAGCCGGCGGGACCTGGCTGGGGGTCGGGACGGATGGGCGCTTTGCGGCGCTGACCAATATTCGTGACCCGCACCAGCCGCCGGCCCGCAAGTCGCGGGGCGAATTGGTGGCGCGGTTTCTCAGTGGTTCGCTGCTGATTGAGGATTACCTGGCCGACGTTAACGGCAGATCGATTGAATATGCCGGGTTTAACCTGTTGCTGGGGACGCGGGACGAGTTGTGGCACTACAACGCCAAGGAGTCCGCTCCGACGCGCTTGGAAGCAGGGGTTTATGGGCTATCCAATGCGGGGCTGGATACGCCGTGGCCGAAGCTGTTGAAGGCGAAGGCGGCGTTGGCGCAAGTGTTGGCGGATCCACAGCCCGAAGCTTTGCTGGGGATTTTGAGCGATCCGCAGACTGCGCCGTTTGCCGAATTGCCGGACACCGGCGTGGGCTTGGCGACGGAGAGCTTGCTGTCGAGTGTGTTTATTGCCAGCCCCAGTTATGGGACGCGGGCGAGTACGGCGCTGATTGTGAATGCCGACGGTACGCGGCATATCGTGGAGCGCAGTTTTGGGCCGTATGGTGGGCAGTTGGGTGAAGTTGAACTCAAAATCTGAACCTCACGCAAATCAAATGTGGGAGCGGGCTTGCTCGCGAAGGCGGCGTGTCAGCCAATACATAAGCTGGCTGATGCACCGCTTTCGCGAGCAAGCCCGCTCCCACATTTCGATTGGGGACAGGCTCTGAAATCCGGTTAGAGGCTCTTTGCAGACGCCGGGTTGATCATCCGCGCCAACCCAAGGTTCTTCAGCGCCAATTGCAGCGAGCTGTGGATAACTTGCGGGTTGTCGATAGTCATCAACTCCGCCAGCAGCTCCTTGGCCCGGCTCAGGTTGATCTGGCGCAGCATCCATTTCACCTTCGGCAAGTTGGTGGCGTTCATCGACAGGCTGTCAAAGCCCATCGCCATCAACAGTACGGCCGCCGCCGGGTCACCGGCCATCTCGCCGCAGATACTCACCTGCTTGCCTTCGGCATGGGCATCGCGCACCACGTTCTGCAAGGCTTGCAGCACCGCCGGGTGCAGGTAGTCGTAGAGGTCGGCCACCCGCGGGTTGTTGCGGTCCACGGCCAGCAGGTACTGGGTCAGGTCGTTGGAGCCCACCGACAGGAAGTCCACCTGCCGCGCCAGCTCTTTAGCCTGGTACACCGCCGCCGGAATCTCGATCATCACGCCAATCGGCGGCATCGGCACGTCGGCGCCTTCGTCGCGCACTTCGCCCCAGGCCCGGTGGATCAGGTGCAGGGCTTCTTCCAGCTCGTGGGTGCCGGAGATCATCGGGAGCAGGATGCGCAGGTTGTTCAGGCCTTCGCTGGCCTTGAGCATCGCGCGGGTCTGGACGAGGAAGATTTCAGGATGGTCGAGGGTAACGCGAATACCGCGCCAGCCGAGGAAGGGGTTGTCTTCCTTGATGGGGAAATACGACAGTGACTTGTCGCCGCCAATGTCCAGGCTGCGCATGGTCACCGGTAACGGATGGAAGGCGGACAATTGCTCGCGATAAATCGCCAGCTGCTCCTTCTCACTCGGAAAACGCTGGTTGATCATGAACGGCACTTCGGTGCGGTACAGGCCCACCCCTTCGGCGCCGCGCTGTTGTGCACGTGCCACGTCCGCCAGCAGGCCGGTGTTGACCAGCAGCGGTACGCGGTGGCCGTCGAGGGTCACGCACGGCAGTTCCCGCAGGGCGTCGAGGCCCTGGGACAGCTGGCGTTCTTCTTCCACCACTTCGGCGTATTGCTTGCGCAGCACTTCGCTGGGGTTGGTGTAGACCTCGCCGTGGTAGCCGTCGACGATCATTTCGATGCCGTCGACCTTGGAATACGGCAGGTCCACCAGCCCCATCACCGTCGGAATGCCCATGGCCCGAGCCAGGATCGCGACGTGGGAGTTGCCCGAACCCAGTACCGAGACCAGGCCCACCAGTTTGCCTTCCGGCACTTCGCCGAGCATGGTGGCGGTCAGTTCTTCACTGATCAGGATGGTGTTGTCGGGGTACACCAACGTGGTCGAGCGCTCTTCCTGCAGGTAGGCCAGCAGACGGCGACCGAGGTCCTTCACGTCCGAGGCGCGCTCGCGCAGGTAGGCGTCGTCCATCAATTCGAAACGGTTGACGTGATCGGTGACCACCTGGCGCAGCGCGCCCTGGGCCCACTGGCCGGTCTTGATCACGTCCTTGACTTCGCTGCCCAGGGACGCGTCGTCGAGCATCATCAGGTACACGTCGAACAACGCCCGCTCTTCAGGCCGCAGCTGGGTGGCCAGCTTGGTCGAGAGGGTGCGCATGTCATTGCGCACGCCTTCGAGGGCGGTCTTGAACAGGATGATTTCAGCGTCGATGTCGGTGACGGTCTTGTCCGGCACCACGTCCAGGTCGGCGGGCGGCAGCATGACCACGGCGGTACCGACAGCAGCACCCGGCGAACCCGGCACGCCGACGAACTTGGCTTCCTGGATGCCCTTGCCCTGGCGCCCCAGGCCGCGAATCGAACCGGTGGCCTCGGCGTGGGCGATAACCCCGGCGAGCTGCGCGCTCATGGTCACGAGGAAGGCTTCTTCACCTTCGTCGAACTGGCGGCGTTCTTTCTGCTGGATGACCAACACGCCGACAACGCGGCGGTGGTGAATGATCGGCGCACCGAGGAACGAGGCGTAGCGCTCTTCACCGGTTTCGGCAAAGTAGCGATAACGCGGGTGATCGGCCGCGTTTTCGAGGTTCAGGGGTTCTTCACGCGTCCCCACCAGGCCCACCAGACCTTCATTGGGCGCCATGCTGACCTTGCCGATGGAGCGCTTGTTCAAGCCCTCGGTGGCCATCAGGACAAAACGGTTGGTCTCGGGGTCCAGCAGGTAAACCGAGCAGACCTGGCTGCCCATGGCTTCCTTGACGCGCAACACAATAATCCCCAACGCCGCCTTGAGATCCTTGGCGGAGTTAACTTCCTGGACGATCTTGCGCAGCGTATTGAGCATGGCTCGGGGTCGAACTCCGTCGTCAGTCGCGCGCTAAAAGGCGCGGGGCAAGCTCTTTAAGAGCGCGACGATAAACCTCGCGCTTGAATGTCACCACCTGGCCCAACGGATACCAATAACTGACCCAGCGCCAGCCATCGAACTCCGGTTTACCGGTCAAATCCATCCGCACCCGCTGCTCGTTGGAGATCAGGCGCAGGAGAAACCATTTCTGTTTCTGGCCGATGCACAGCGGTTGGCTGTGGGTACGCACCAGACGTTGCGGCAAACGATAGCGCAACCAGCCTCGGGTGCAGGCCAGAATTTGCACATCTTCACGTTCAAGGCCTACTTCTTCGTTCAACTCACGGTACAAGGCGTCTTCAGGGGTTTCGTCGGGGTTGATTCCGCCTTGAGGAAACTGCCAGGCATCTTGGTTGATACGGCGAGCCCATAGCACCTGTCCGGCATCATTCGTAAGAATAATCCCGACATTAGGACGGAAACCATCGGGGTCGATCACGGCAACAACCTCGCAAACGCATGTCACCGCATTGTTCCACAAAGATTGATACAGCGGCAACGAGGCTGCTTACCTTATGTGCACTCTTGTGAAAAGACCGTATTCTGGACGCCTTTTTACAGACTTTTCAGCGAGTAACTGCAATGCGCCTGGCTTTATTCGACTTGGACAACACGCTTTTGGGGGGTGACAGCGATCACGCCTGGGGCGATTACCTCTGTGAACGCGGGATTCTCGACGCGGTAGCCTACAAGGCCCGCAACGACGAGTTCTACCAGGACTACCTGGCCGGCAAGCTGGATAACGCCGAGTACCTGAACTTCTGCCTGGAAATCCTCGGCCGCACCGAGATGGCCCAGCTGGATGAATGGCATCGCGACTACATGCGCGACTGCATCGAGCCGATCATGCTGCCCAAGGCGGTTGAGTTGCTGGCCAAGCACCGGGCGGCGGGCGACAAGCTGGTGATCATCACCGCGACCAACCGTTTTGTGACCGCGCCGATTGCCGAGCGGTTGGGGGTTGAAACCCTGATTGCGACGGAATGCGAGATGCAGGATGGCCGTTACACCGGGCGCAGTACGGATATCCCGTGCTTTCGCGAGGGCAAGGTGACGCGCTTGAATCGCTGGCTGGAAGAGACCGGGTACAACCTGGAGGACAGCTACTTCTATAGCGACTCGATGAATGACCTGCCGCTGCTGGAGCAGGTGACCCACCCGGTGGCAGTGGATCCGGATCCGAATCTACGGGCTGAAGCCGAGAAGCGTGGCTGGCCGGTGATTAGCCTGCGCGGCTGATAAAGCTTTCGCGAGCAAGCCCGCTCCCACATTTGCTCGAGTTCCACCTTTGGAATGCAGTCAAATGTGGGAGCGGGCTTGCTCGCGAATGGAGGCAACTCGGTCTCAAGCCTTAAACCGGCTTGGCACCCATCAACCCGGCAATCGCCACAAACCCCACCAGGCTCACCACCGCCAGCGCCACGGTAAAGTTCAAACTCCCCGCCCCGCCCAGCCGCAGTCGATTAAGCCGCACCACCAGCCAGAACCAGCTCAGCGCCGCCACGGTGTAGATCACGCTGGAACCCAGGATCCAGGTTTGCCCCAGCGGCCAGCCGATCAGGTGCGCCAGCCACCAGCCGGTGAACGGCATGCTCACCACGCAAATGCCCATCAACAACCACACAAACACCCACGGCCGCTGAACGGTATAGGCCGGCCCCGCGCTGCGTTTGCGCCAGGCCAGCACTGCCAGGGCGAGGCCGCTGAGCAGCAGCAACACCGTGGCCGCGATGTGGATAACTTTAAGGGTGGTCAGCGTTTCCATGTTCTCGATTCCTTGAAGGCCGCCCAGTCAGCGTAGTCGCTCAACCGAGGAACAGCTGGTAGGCCGGGTTATCACTTTCATCCCAGTACGGGTAGCCAATGGCCTCCAGCGCCGCCGGCACCAGGTGACGCTCGTCCGCCGGTACTTGCAGGCCCGCCACCACGCGCCCATCGGCGGCGCCGTGGTTGCGATAGTGGAACATCGAGATGTTCCAGCGCCCGCCCAATTTGTTAAGGAAGTTGAACAGTGCCCCCGGACGTTCCGGGAATTCGAAGCGGAACACCACCTCGTCGCTGACGTGCGCCGCATGGCCGCCGACCATATGGCGGATGTGCAGCTTGGCCAGTTCGTTTTCCGTCAGGTCCAGCACCGGGAAACCCTGGCTGGTGAGGCTGGCGATCAGCGCGCTGCGCGGGTCGTTTTCCGGGTGGGTCTGCACGCCGACAAAGATGTGCGCCTCGCGGCCTGAGTGGTAGCGGTAGTTGAATTCGGTGATCTGGCGCTTGCCCACGGCCTCGCAGAAGGCCTTGAAGCTGCCCGGTTTCTCGGGGATGGTCACGGCGATGATGGCTTCGCGGCCTTCCCCCAGCTCGGCGCGCTCGGCCACATGGCGCAGGCGGTCGAAGTTGACGTTGGCCCCGGAATCGATGGCCACCAGGGTTTGCCCGGTGATGCCACGGGTCTCGACGTATTTCTTGATACCCGCCACGCCCAGGGCGCCAGCAGGTTCTGTGATGGAGCGGGTGTCGTCGTAGATGTCCTTGATCGCCGCGCAGATTTCATCGGTGCTGACGGTAATCACTTCATCCACGTAATCCTTGCAGATGTCGAAGGTGTGCTGGCCGATCTGCGCCACCGCCACGCCGTCGGCGAAGATGCCCACGGTCGGCAGTACCACGCGCTCGCCCGCCGCCATGGCGGCTTGCAGGCAGTTGGAGTCGTCCGGCTCGACGCCGATGATCTTGATTTCGGGCCGCAGGTATTTCACGTAGGCCGCGATACCGGCAATCAGGCCGCCGCCGCCCACCGGGACGAAAATCGCGTCCAACGGCCCCGGGTGCTGGCGCAGGATCTCCATCGCCACGGTGCCCTGCCCGGCAATGGTGTGCGGATCATCGTAGGGGTGAATGTAGACGTAGCCTTTTTCGTCGACCAGCTTCAGCGAATACGCCAGGGCTTCCGGGAAAGAATCCCCGTGCAGCACCACTTTGCCGCCACGGGAACGCACGCCTTCGACCTTGATCTCGGGGGTGGTCTTGGGCATCACGATGGTGGCCTTGACCCCCAGCACCTTGGCCGCCAGGGCCAGGCCCTGGGCATGGTTGCCCGCCGAGGCGGTGACCACGCCGCGCGCACGTTCTTCGGCGCTCAGTTGGGTCAGCTTGTTGTAGGCACCGCGAATCTTGAACGAGAACACCGGCTGCAAGTCTTCGCGCTTGAGCCAGACCTTGTTGCCCAGCCGCTCGGAGAGCTGGCGGGCGGTCTGCAGCGGGGTTTCTACGGCAACGTCGTAAACGCGCGAGGTGAGGATCTTTTTGACGTACTGTTCAAGCATCGGAAAGCATCACTGGGCGGGTTGGGCAGGGCCAAGGAGTCTAACCCAGCGTTTGGCCGGGCGACCACACGAAAACCGAGGTTTTGTTGGGTTATACTCGCGCCCCTCTTTACTCCCCGCCCGTTCCGGAGCCCGCATGACCCAGGATCAACTCAAACAGGCAGTGGCCCAGGCCGCCGTCGATTTAATCCTTCCTAAACTCGACGATAAAAGCATCGTCGGTGTCGGCACCGGTTCCACCGCCAATTGCTTTATCGATGCGCTGGCCCTGCACAAGGGCGCGTTCGACGGCGCGGTTGCCAGCTCCGAAGCCACCGCTGCACGGCTCAAGGGCCACGGTATTCCGGTGTACGAGTTGAACACCGTCAGCGACCTGGAGTTCTACGTCGACGGCGCCGATGAAAGCGACGCACACCTGAACCTGATCAAGGGCGGCGGCGCAGCCCTGACCCGCGAGAAGATCGTCGCGGCCGTGGCCAAGACCTTCATCTGCATCGCCGACGCCAGCAAACTGGTGCCGGTACTCGGCGCGTTCCCGCTGCCAGTGGAAGTGATCCCGATGGCCCGCAGCCACGTGGCCCGCGAACTGGTGAAACTGGGCGGCGACCCGGTGTACCGCGAAGGCGTGCTGACCGACAACGGCAACATCATCATCGACGTGTTCAACATGCAGATCACCAACCCGGTGGAACTGGAGCGCCAGATCAACGCGATCGTCGGCGTCGTCACCAACGGTTTGTTTGCGGCCCGTCCGGCTGACGTACTGCTGCTGGGCACCGCGGAAGGCGTGAAAACCCTTAAGGCGTAATGCAAAACCCGTGTGGGAGCGGGCTTGCTCGCGAATGCGCAGTGTCAGTCACCGAATATGGCGCCTGATACACCGCATTCGCGAGCAAGCCCGCTCCCACATTTGTTCTGCACATGACTCAAGACTTGGTTTTTTTGAATACATAGAAAAGATTGGGCTCACTGACCATGTACAACGTGCCGTCGTTGTCCATGGCGATCCCCTCGGCCTGAGGCACGCGCTGCTTCAGGCCATGGCGCCCCTTGAGCAGCGACAGGCTGCTCAGGGGGCGACCGTCGATATCCAGTTCCAGCACCAAAAATGACTCATCCGACAGCGCCAGCAGATGACCGCTACGCTCGTCGTATTGCAGGCTCGACAGGTCGCGCACAAACAACCCGGCATCGCGCTTGGGGTTGTTGATCACGTGCACCGAGTAGGTTTTTTCCGGTTTGAAATGCGGAAAGCCGTGGACCTCGTAGATCAGCATCGGGTCGCGTTCCTTGGCCACAAACAGGCGCTTGCCCACCGAGTCATAGGCCAGGCCTTCGAAGCCCTTGTTGCCGCCCAGGTGCACGCCGAGGGTCATTTGCTCGGCGTCGGCGGCATCGAGGAATTGGGTGTCGTCATCCACGTGGACCTTGATCAGCCGCTGCTGGCGTTCGTCGCTGATCACGTAGGTGTTGTCGCTGATGTACTCCACGGCCTCGGCATCGCCAAACCCCACCAGCGCAATGCGCCGCAGGATTTTGCCGTCCAGGGACAGTTCGACCAGCTCAGCGTTCTTGTTGGTCACGGTAAACAGGCTGTTGCGCACCGGATCAAAGGTCAGTGCCGAGACATCATCGTTGAGGCCGTCGATCACCTGCGCCTCCAGGGCCACCCGGTAATCCCCAAGGCCAATGGAGTGCTCCCCGGCGGGATTGCGCCAGGATTGCCAGTTGAACCAGGCACGCTCAAACAGGCGCAATTGCTGGGCAACCACACCGCACGCCACCAGGGCGATCAGGATCAGGATAAAAAAAGCAGGTTTGGGGCGGGCAAGTCGACGCATCGGGCGGGGCTCAGAGTAAAAACTGGCGAATGAATATCATGGTCGCCTGAATTTAAACTTAAACGCCCCGGGTGTCTGGCATATGCCGCAGATAGAGAAAAATCTGACGTAATCGAACTACTGCGCTTGCTTCTCGAAGCGATAGAACAGGTTCGGCTCGCTGACCATATACAGCGTGCCGTTCTCGTCCATGGTCACGCCTTCGGCACGCGGGATGGTGTTCTTCAAGCCATTGAAGCCGCCGAGCAAGGTCATGAAGCTGACCTGCTCGCCCTTCTCGTCCAGTTCCAGCAACAGATGGGAGTCCGCCGACAGCGCCAGCAGGTGGCCGGTACGCGGGTCGACGGTCAGCGCCGACAGGTTACGCATGTCCAGTTCAGTGCTGGCGAGCTTTTGCTTGGCGCCGGAGAGGGTCTGGCTGCCGTCGCTTTTCCAGGTGAACAGCGCCGGTGGGCGTTCTTCGCCGAGGATCAGCTGTTGGTTGCGCTTGTCCCAGGTCACCGCCTCAAAGGCTTTGTTCTGGTCCTTGGACGGGCCCAGGTCATAGGACGGGAAGTCGGCTTTGTTCAACTGCTGGGTCTGCGGGTCGACCTTGACGATGGTCAGGCTGTGCTGGCGCTCATCGACCACGGCCATCAGGCCGTTTTCCATCATGGTCACGCCTTCCGGGTTGTTCCAGCCGTTGAGCGGCATCTTGCGCAGCACGTCGCCTTGCAGGGTCAGTTCAACCAGGAACGGGTTCTTGCCCATCACCGAGAACAGGGTCTTGGTCAGCGGGTTGTAGGTGAGGTCCGAGGCTTCGTCCTTCTCCATGCCAGGCAGCAGCTTGGCGTCGATCACCGCGTGGTAGTCCGGGAGCCAGACGCTTTCCAGGCGCTCGGCCGGGGTTTCGAAGCCCTCCGCCACCCACAGCACGCCGCGGTCGTCCCAGTGCATCGCCCAGGCCACGCCGTAAATGATCGCGCCGGCGAGGAACAGCCAGGAATACCAGCGCATGGCAAGGCGTGAACGAAACGTGGGTTTTACGGATGGGAGAGGCACGGCCATTACGCTTTCCAGAAAGTCAGCTTTAGGGGATAGCACAGGATCACAAGGTCCGCGCGCAGGAGGCTGAGGATTATCCGGATGGGGTGTGAAAAAAATGCAAAAACCCGATTGGGTGGCAGTACACAGATCAAATGTGGGAGCGGGCTTGCTCGCGAATGCGGAGTATCAGTCACTGAATCTGTCACTGATACACCGCTTTCGCGAGCAAGCCCGCTCCCACATTTTTGACCGCGTTTTGCCCGGGTCTTAGCGAACGCTGCTTTCGAAGCGGCTCACACCCGGCAATTCCAGCACCAGCTCGTCACCCACATTCAGCGGGCCCACGCCTGCCGGCGTACCGGTGAGGATCACATCCCCGGCCTGCAACGAGAAGCAGCCGGCCATGTACTGGATCATCGGGATGATCGGGTTGAGCATGATCGCGCTGTTGCCGTCCTGGCGCACTTCGCCGTTGATGGTCAGGCGGATGCCGATATCCGTCACATCCGGGAAAGTGCTGCCGACCACGAACGGGGCAATCACCGCCGCACCGTCAAACGACTTGGCGATTTCCCACGGCAGGCCCTTGGCTTTCAGCTCGGCCTGTTTGTCCCGCAGGGTCAGGTCCAGGGCCGGGGCGAAGCCGGAGATGGCGTCCAGCACTTCCTCGCGGCTCGGTTTGGCCGACAACGGCTTGCCGATCAACACCGCGATTTCCGCCTCGTAATGCACCGAACCGCGCTCGGTAGGGATGGCAAAACCGCCTTCCAGTGCCACTACGCAACTGCCGGGCTTGATAAACAGCAGCGGCTCGGTCGGTACCGGGTTATCCAGTTCCTTGGCGTGTTCGGCGTAGTTACGCCCGATGCACACCACCTTCCCCAGGGGAAAGTGAATATTGGTGCCGTCGACATACTTGTGCTGGTAGCTCATGGACCGACTCCTTCAGGGACTGTTAAACAGCGAAAATCTTGCCCGGGTTCATGATCCCGTTCGGGTCGAACACCGCTTTCACTGCCTTCATGTATTCAATTTCAACCGGCGAACGGCTGTAGGTCAGGTAATCGCGCTTGGTCATGCCCACGCCGTGTTCGGCGGAGATCGAGCCGTTGTACTTCTGCACGGTCTCGAACACCCACTTGTTGACGGTGGCGCACTTGGCGAAGAACTCGTCCTTGCTCAGGTTTTCCGGCTTGAGGATGTTCAGGTGCAGGTTGCCGTCGCCGATGTGGCCGAACCAGACGATTTCGAAGTCCGGGTAGTGTTCGCCGACAATCGCGTCGATTTCCTTCAGGAAGGCTGGCACTTTCGACACAGTCACCGAAATGTCGTTCTTGTACGGCGTCCAGTGGGAGATGGTCTCGGAGATGTACTCGCGCAGCTTCCACAGGTTGTGCAGTTGGGTTTCGCTCTGGCTCATCACGCCGTCCAGCACCCAGCCCTGCTCGACGCAGTGTTCGAACGTGGCCAGGGCATCGTTGGCCACTTCTTCGGTGGTCGCTTCAAATTCCAGCAGCGCGTAGAACGGGCAGTCGGATTCGAACGGCGCCGGCACGTCGCCACGACCGAGGACTTTGGCCAGGGCCTTGTCGGAAAAGAATTCGAAGGCGGTCAGGTCCAGCTTGCTCTGGAAGGCGTGCAACACCGGCATGATCGAGTCGAAATCGGTGGTGCCGAGCACCATCGCGGTGAGGTTTTTCGGCGCCCGGTCCAGGCGCATGGTCGCTTCGACCACAAAGCCCAGGGTGCCTTCAGCGCCGATGAACAGCTGGCGCATGTCGTAGCCGGTGGCGTTCTTGATCAGGTCTTTGTTCAACTCCAGCAGGTCGCCCTTGCCGGTGACGACTTTCATACCGGCCACCCAGTTACGGGTCATGCCGTAGCGAATGACCTTGATCCCGCCGGCATTGGTGCCGATATTGCCGCCAATCTGGCTGGAACCCGACGAGGCGAAATCCACCGGGTAGTACAGGCCTTTTTCTTCGGCGACGTTCTGCAATTGCTTGGTGACCACACCCGGCTGGCACACGGCGGTGCGGTCGGTGAGGTTCACGTCGAGAATCTGGTTCATATAGTCGAACGACACAACCACTTCGCCATTCGCAGCGACGGCAGCGGCCGACAGGCCGGTACGGCCACCGGACGGCACCAGCGCGACCTTGTGCTCATTGGCCCAACGGACGATGGCCTGCACCTGCTCGGTGGTCTTCGGGAAGACGATGGCCACCGGGGCCGGCGCGAAATGCTTGGTCCAGTCCTTGCCATAAGCCTCAAGGGAGTCAGCATCGGTCAGGACCTTGCCAGGCTCAACCAGGGTCTTCAGCTCATCAATCAGGGCAGGATGGGTCATCGACAGAACTCTCGAACAATTCATGGTCATCCTGAGAACGCTTCACGTCGCAGGAATGGGTGTTTAGCGGGGCACGTATGCTAGCATACCGCCCCCGCAGGATAGTGCCCAAGGGCGTTCTGCGGTGACGGCTTTCCTGCCGTCCGGGTCAGCTTACGTGATCCGATTCCCTGCCATTTTTCTCCGGGATACAGGTTTACGCAGATGAGCAAGACTTCTCTCGATAAGAGCAAGATCAAGTTCCTTCTTCTGGAAGGCGTCCACCCATCGGCCGTCGAAGTCCTGAAGGCCGCCGGGTACACCAGCATTGAGTACATCACCAGTTCTCTGCCGGAAGCCCAGCTCAAGGAAAAGATCGCCGACGCGCACTTTATCGGCATTCGCTCCCGCACTCAGCTGACCGAAGAGATCTTCGATCACGCCAAGAAGTTGGTAGCTGTCGGCTGTTTCTGCATCGGCACCAACCAGGTCGACCTCAACGCAGCGCGCGAGCGCGGCATCGCGGTGTTCAACGCACCGTACTCCAACACCCGCTCCGTTGCTGAGCTGGTATTGGCCGAGGCGATCCTGTTGCTGCGCGGTATTCCCGAGAAGAACGCTTCCTGCCACCGTGGCGGCTGGATCAAGAGCGCAGCCAACTCCTTCGAAATCCGCGGCAAGAAGCTGGGTATCGTCGGTTACGGTTCGATCGGTACTCAACTGTCGGTATTGGCCGAAGGCCTGGGCATGCAGGTGTTCTTCTACGACACCCTGACCAAGCTGCCATTGGGTAACGCCACCCAGGTGTCGAGCCTGACCGAGCTGCTGGGCATGTCCGACATCGTGACCCTGCACGTACCGGAAACCGCTGAAACCCAGTGGATGATCGGCGAGAAGGAAATCCGCGCCATCAAGAAGGGCGGGATCCTGATCAACGCTGCACGCGGCACCGTGGTCGAGCTGGACGCCCTGGCCGACGCGATCAAGGACAAGCACCTGATCGGCGCCGCCATCGACGTGTTCCCGGTAGAGCCGCGCTCTAACGACGACATCTTCGAAAGCCCGCTGCGTGGCCTGGACAACGTGATCCTTACCCCGCACATCGGCGGTTCCACCGCTGAAGCCCAAGCCAACATCGGCCTGGAAGTGTCGGAGAAACTGGTCAAGTACAGCGACAACGGTACGTCGGTGTCCTCGGTCAACTTCCCGGAAGTGGCTCTGCCGGCGCACCCTGGCAAGCACCGTCTGCTGCACATCCACCAGAACATCCCTGGCGTGATGATGGAGATCAACAAGGTCTTCGCGGAAAACGGCATCAACATTTCCGGTCAGTTCCTGCAGACCAACGAGAAAGTCGGCTACGTGGTTATCGACGTAGACGCCGAGTATTCGGACCTGGCGCAAGAGAAGCTGCAGCACATCAACGGCACTATCCGTAGCCGCGTGTTGTTCTAATCGCTAAACGCGCATAAAAAAGGGAGACCCTCGGGTCTCCCTTTTTTTGTCTGAACAAATCTTACTTGACGTTAACCGTGATGACTTTCGAGGCTACAGTCGGGTTGAACTGCATGTGCAGTTTGTCGCCGGCTACCAGTTGCAGCGTGTGCTTGCCTGGGGTGAGGGTCAGCTCGGTTTCGGTCTGTGCCTTGCCGTAGTGGATCACGGTATCGGTGGCCGGGATCGGCACGCTGGCATCCGGCAATTCTTTCTGGTCGATCAGCAGGTGGTGGTGGCCGGTGCCCGGATCCTGACTGGTGGCCGGAGCCAGTTTCAGGCCTTCCATGCCGAATTTCACGGTGAAGGTTTTATCGACGGTGGCGCCATCTTTTGGCGACACGATGAACACTTTGGCACCTTCTGGTGGAGCGCTGCGCGGGATGCCATCAGCAGCGGTCGCCAGCATCGAAGCGCCCAGCAATAGGCTGGCCAGGGTTGCACGGGTCAAAAAGGCTTTCATTCACTTCTCCAGTTTTTCCGGGAAATCTGTAGGGTTATGACAACTTCGCGACAAATTGCTGTCCAAGGCATTCAACACCATAGCAAAGCGAGCCTGAACAACGCTTCGCTCATTCGAATTCTTTAGGAGCGACCATGCGTTTCCTGCCTGGCCTGTTACTTTTACTGCCCCTTGCAAGTCCCTTGGCCCATGCCGAACTGATCGACGATGTATTTGACCGCGGGGAACTGCGCATCGCAATGGAAGCCAACACCCCGCCCTTCAACTTCAAGGAAGGCGACAAACTCACCGGTTTTGAAGTGGAGCTGGGTGAGTTGCTGGCCAAGGAAATGGACGTACGCCCCTCCTTTATCACTGTCGATGCCGCCGAGTTGCTGCCCGGCGTGGAAAGCGCCAAGTACGACGTGGCCATCAACCATATCGCTATGACTCCTGAACTGGCGGATCGTTTCGACTTCAGCGAGCCCTACAGCTACTCCAGCGCACAGCTGATCGTGCGCAAGCAGGAACAGCGCCCGTTGGGCAGCTTTGCGGCGCTCAAGGGCAAGGCGTTGGGCGTGGCCCAGGGCAGCCAGTTTGTGGAGCAGGCGCGCACCGCCGAGGGCGTTGATTTGCGCAGCTATGCCGATGCCAGGCAGCCGATCAAGGACGTTGCCGATCAACAGATCGATGCCGCCATCAGTGATCGGCTGCTGATTCCCTACGCGATTCGCGACAGCCAGCTGCCGGTGAAGGAAGGCGCAGACGTCGGCCCGACGCTGAGCCTGGCGATTCCGTTCCAGAAGGGTAACCCGGCGTTCAAGGCCAGCCTGGACAAGGCCCTGCAACGAGTGAAGGCCGATGGCCGGCTGGCGGCGTTGTCGGAGAAGTGGTTCGGGATGGATGCGAGCAAGCCGGTGAAAAAGGCCGAATAAACGACTCGGTCAATGTGGGAGCGGGCTTGCTCGCGAATGCGGTGGCTCGGCTTGAGCATCGGATGACTGACACTGCGCTTTCGCGAGCAAGCCCGCGCCCACATGTTGATCTATGTCGGGCTTGAGCATTTTGCCAGGGCCGCTGCCGCTTCGGGCAATTCCAGCTCACTGAACACCAGCACCCCATGGCGCTTGAGCAATGCCGCCGTCACGCCTTCGCCGGTGACCTTCACGCCGGTGAAGGTGCCGTCATAGGTCAGCAGATTGCCGCACGACGGGCTGTTGGCCTTGAGTACGGCGACGCGGATATTGTGACGCTGTACCAGCGCCAATGCCTGGCGGGCGCCATCGAGGAAGGCTTCGCTGAAGTCTTCCCCCTGGGCCGTCAGCACCTGGGCGCGGCCTTCCCACACATCAATCCCCTGCCCGCCCGGGATTTCGGCAGACGGCCGTGGCGTCGGCAAGCCACCCGCCACTTCCGGGCACACGGCAACCACCCGGCCTTCGGCCTGCCACGCGGCCAATTGATCGAAAGGCCCGCTGGCCCCTCCGTCGTAGCGTACCCGGTGCCCCAGCAGGCAGCGGCTGACCAGAATCTTTTGCATCATCAAAACGGCTCGTTGCCCCGCCGGCGAAACCAGCCGGTGAGGGACAGGCGTTCGCGGGTGGCGGGCATGACTTCATGGGGGATTTCCCCCGACAGGAATACCACCAGGCAACCGCCGGTGGGCACCACATCGTATTCGACGTCGCCCTTGAGGTACATGCGCAACTGGCCGCCATGTTCCGGCAGCCAGGCGTTGTTCAAGTAGATCACCGCCGACACCATGCGCCGGTCGTCATCGCGAAAACGGTCCACATGCTTGAGGTAAAACGCCCCCGGCGGGTACATCGCGAAGTGGCTTTCGAAGTCTTCCAGGCCCAGGAACAGGCCACGGTTCATCGCCACCCGCAGGCTGTCCATCAGCTCCAGGTAGTTATCGCAGGCCACCACCTCGCCCGGCTCCAGCCACTGGATATGGTCACCCCGGATGCCCTCGCGAATCTCCTGGGAAGGCCCCCGTCCGACCGCCGCGGGCGCCAATTCACCTTCGGCGGCGCGTTTTTGGCACTCAGCCGCCAGTTCGAGGGTCAGAGCCTCGGGCAGGAAGATATTCTGCTGCGACCAGCCTTGTGCGGCCAGGTCATCGACAATGCGTAACAGCAGCGGGTGATCGGAGGGTATGGGCATGGCGCGCATAGTATCCATACGCCTGTGAATCCGACAGAGCCGCCGAGCGTCTGAATACACTTTAGTCAGGTGACCGATAGGATTTCTCGACAAATCCTACGCCCGACACGGACAATAGTGGCCGACTGACAGGAGTCCATATGCGTCGTTTGTTTTTTTCCTTGCTGATGTTCTGCGTTTTGCCCGCCTGGGCAGACAGCCATGACCAGTTGTACAAGGTCGCCGGCTGGGCAGACCAGCGCGCGCATTTTAATGACGCCCTCAGTGCCGCCCAGCAACGCTACCGCAACAGCCTGCCGCCGGCGGTGTATCAGGCGCTGGTGGACAACAGCAATAAACGCTTCGCGCCCCAGTCGGTAGACCAGCGCGCCGAAGCGCAACTGCGCAAGAATTTGGCGGACCCTAAGCCGGCACTGGCCTTCTTCCAGTCGCCGCTGGGCCGCAAGATTGTCGCCGCCGAGTTGCTGGCCACCCGCCGCGATCAACTGGCGAAGAACGCCCAGGGCTTGCCGCACATGGAAGCCGATGCCACCCGCAGCCTGATCATCGGCCACCTGGCCCAGGCCCTGCCTGCGCGGGAAGCCGGGGCTGAAGTCAGCCTGGCGATTGCCGGCGTGGCGGCCGACAGCTTGAGCCAGATGATCCCCGGGCTGTTGGGCGGAGGCCAGGCGCAGGGCATGTTGAACGGCCAGCGTGAGCGCCTGATGCAGCAGATCGGCAATGATCTGAACAACACGCTGTTGTACGTCTACCGGGATTTGTCCGACCCGGAGCTGGAAGAGTTCGCGACGTTCGCGGAGTCGCCGGAGGGCAAGGCGTACTACAAGGCGGCACTGGCGGCGATTCGCGCCGGGCTGGCGGTCGGCCAAAGCACCTCGAGCCTGGCGCAGTAACCCTGTGGGAGCGGGCTTGCTCGCGAAGACGGTGTGCCAGTCACTGGTTATGCTAACTGATCGACCGCCTTCGCGAGCAAGCCCGCTCCCACATTTGGATTGCGTTATTTCAGGTGGTCGGTGAGAAACCCGAAGTATTGCTGCCGAATCTCCGGAATCTCATTCGCCAAGTGATGCCTGCCGCGCGGCAGCATCAATACCTCCGGTTGGTCGAACTTGCTGCGCAGCACCTTCAGGTTGTGCTGCCAGTCCACCGTCATGTCTTCCTCACCCTGCACGATCAACGGCCGCCGCGTGCTGCGTGGCGCCGCTTCAACACGTTTGATCCAGCGCGCCAGGGCGCCCACCCAGGCAGTCGGCAACTGCCGTGGCTGCAACGGGTCGGCCTCCAGGAACGGCTTGAACTGCGGGTCGTTGGTGTTATCGCTGAAGCGCCGGGCAATGCCTTTGACGAACGGCCGGAGCAGGTAATAACTGAGCTGCGACCAGCCCCAGGCGCGGGGCCGCACCAGCGGTGACAACAGGAACGTCTTGCCCTGGGCCGGGCTGTCGACGCCATGGCTAAGCAGGTGATCCACCACAATCGCGCCGCCGGTGCTTTGCCCGAACAAGTGCCACGGCTGCGGCAATTGCAGCGCCCTGGCCTGTTCAAACAACGCCTGCACCACGTCCTGGTACACCGCAAAGTCATCAATGCTGGCCCGCTCGCCGCTGGACAGGCCGTGGCCCGGCAAGTCGCAGGCGATCACCACAAAACCCTGGTCCAGCGCCCAGTCCACGGCATGCCGGTACAGGCCCATATGGTCGTAGAAGCCATGGAACAGGAACATCGTCGCCACCGGCACCGGTGGCCACCACACCTGGCAGACCACGTCGAACCCATCCACCGCAAACCGCCCCAGGCGGCTTGTCGCGGGCACCTTGCGGGCAGCGAGGTCCAGGCCGTAGAAGCGCTGGTAGACCCGGGCCTCGGCTGAAAGCGGCTGCGCGTCCACCAGTGGGCGCAAGCTTTCGCGTAGATGATCAGGGTCAAACGTAACGGGCATAAGAACTTCCAGACTGTGGCTTCAACGCATTGAACAGATGAATATCGAGCCGCGATATTCATCTGTCAGGGCAAGCATGGCAAGCTACGCGTCCTCCGAGGATTGATCCAAATGCGACAGCCCTACCGCACCACCCTCTTCGCCAGCCTGATCGTGATCATTTGCGCCGGCGTGTTGTGGGCGGCGTATGACTGGTTCCAGGGACGCTACCTGCGGGCATTCAGTGAGCATACGGCGGTGTTTTCCGGTGACAGCCTGAGCCTGCCGGCCGAGCTTGCCGGCCCGGGCCCGATCCGCCTGGTGCACTTCTGGGACCCCGCCTGCCCGTGCAATGTCGGCAACCAGCAGCACCTTGGCGAGTTGATCGAGCAGTACGCCCCCCAGGGCGTGGAGTTCTATTCCCTGCAGAAAGCCGGCAGCCACGGCCAGTTGCCCGCCACCCTGGGCTCGATGAAGGCCCTCAAGGCCGTGCCCGGTGCCCAGCATCTGCCGGCCAGCCCTGCCGTGGGCATCTGGGACCGCAGCGGCAAGCTGGCGTATTTCGGGCCCTACAGTGAAGGGTTGACGTGTAACTCCAGCAACAGCTTTATCGAGCCCATCCTGCAAGCCCTCGAAGGCGGACGCGAGGTCAATGCGACCCACACCCTGGCGGTGGGCTGTTATTGCGAGTGGAACGCGGCCGCCCCTCCACCCTGAGGCGACGCGCCAAGCTGAACAGAGGCTGTTCATTCGGCAAACTCAAATAACTGTATCGGCATGCTCCTGTATCGTGAGCAGCTAGTGGAGCGGACGGCGTTTGAGTCGTCGGTGCCAGGCGCACAAGCAGACGATACGGGAACACATGAGCCAATTAACCATCATCCTCTGGATACTCAACGTCATCGTTGATACGTCCGGCCAGTTGGCGTTCAAAGCCGCAGCCTCCGCCAGCGCCGAGCATGACGGCATGGCCCACTGGCGCCATATGCTCAAGCGTCCGTGGATCTGGCAGGGCATCATCTGCTATGTGTTCGAATTCGTGCTGTGGCTGGCCTTCCTGACACTGGTGCCGTTGTCGGTCGGGGTGATGCTGGGCTCCATCAATATTGTCGTGATCATGATTGCCGGGCGTTTCCTGTTCAAGGAAAGCCTGAGCAAATGGCGGTTGATCGGCATCATGCTGATCGCCTGTGGCGTGACCGTCGTGGGGTTCGAGTAATGAAACGGTTTTATATCCTCGGTTTTCTGTCGCTGATCATTTTCGATACCTTGGCGCAGGTCAGTTTCAAGTTCGCCTCGATTCATGCCGAACCGCTGACGATGGACGCCGCCTGGTTGATCCGCGTGTTCGGTGCGCCATGGATCTACGGCGCATTCGTGGGCTACATCGGCGCGTTTTTCACCTGGATGACGCTGTTGAAATACGCCCCGGTGGGCCCGGCGTTTGCGGCGTCACACCTGGAGCTGATCAGCGTGACGCTGATCTCCGTCTGGCTGTTCAACGACACCCTTACCCTGCCCAAAATCGTCGGTGGCGCGCTGATTATCGCGGGCATACTGTGCCTGGCGCGCAGCGAAGACAAAGAAAGCAAGACCGTCGAGGCCGAACCCTCGCAGACGCTGGCGTCATGACGCCCGTTGTCAGCCAGCGGGAGATTCCGCCAACGGCGGGGCTTCCCCTGCGCTGGCAGGACTTGTTCAACCGCTCGGGCGACCTGGCCCGCGACCTGGCCCGACAGCTCGACATCCCGCTGCCGGCCCTGCCCTGCTCCGGCACCGCCGCGCTGATCATGACGCTGCGGGTGTTGCAGCAGCGCACGCCGGGGCGCACCGAGCTTATCGTGCCGGCCTATACCTGCCCGCTGGTGGCCCTGGCGGCCCATCACTGCCCGCCTTTGCGCGTGGTGGCGTGCGATCTGCAGCCCGGCAGCATCGACCTGGACGAACACCAGCTGGCGCAGCTGTGCAACCAAAACACCTTGGCGATCGTCGTCACTCACCTGGCCGGGCGTGTGGCGGATGTGGAGGCTGCCAAGCGCATTGCCGAGCCACTCGGCATTGCGGTGATCGAAGACGCCGCCCAAGCCATGGGCGCACTGGATGATGGAAAAAGCGTCGGACTGAAAGGCGACATCGGCTTTTTCAGCATGGCGCTGGGCAAAGGCCTGACGACGGCTGAAGGCGGTGTGTTGTTCAGCCGGGATCCGGCGCTGCATCAGGCGTTGCACCAGCAATGCCGGCAGGACTTGCCCTTCAGCCTGCGCTGGGAAGTGCAACGCAGCGCCGAGCTGTGGGGCTATGCCGCGGCGTATCAGCCCCGCGGGCTGAAGTACGTGTACGGCAAACCGCTGCGGGCGGCGCTGGCGCGGGGCGATGAAGTGGCGGCGGTGGGCGATGATTTTTCCGTCAACGATATTCCGTTGCACCGGTTGGGCGGCTATCGCCAGAAGGTCGGCGCCGCAGCCCTGGCACGCTTGCCCGAGCATTTGCAGCAAGGCCGCCTGCGGGCCTTGCGTCGCGTGGCGCAGCTGAGCAGCTTGCCCGGCGTGTCGGTGTTGACCGACAGCCCGGGCCAGCAAGGCACCTGGCCGTTCCTGATGGTGGTGATGCCCAGCGCACAAACCCGCGATACCGCGATGGCGCAGCTGTGGACGGCAGGCCTGGGCGTGACCCGCCTGTTCATCCACGTATTGCCGGGCTACCCGGCACTCACCCCGCTGTTACAGCAAGGCGCCGATATCCCCCGCGCGCAAAGCTTCGCCGCCCAGACACTGTCGATCAGCAATAGCCACTGGTTGACGGACGAGCTGTTCGAGCAAGTGCTGGATCATCTGCGGCGGATTCTTAAACGCTAGGCCCAGCTTTGATCGATACGGGTCAACAAGCGCGCATTCAGCTCATTCTGCTGCTGTTGCCAGATCACCACCTGGTTCTCCGGCAGCTCTTCCTGGCCATCCGACGCACTCAGCCAGCGCTTGAACTTGCTCTGGTAGTGGTAGGCGGACACGTCGCCGGTAATGTCCGCGCCAATAATGCTGCCGTGGCAGGCATCGATCAGCGCATTCAAATGCTTCTCCAGAAACTCGCCCTGGTCCCAGTTGGTATTCACCACCTGCGGGCTCAGCACGTCTTTGTCGATGGAGAGATACACCGGCAGCGAAGGGTCGAGCTGCGCCAGGAACGCGCTCATCAACTCGTCCGCGCTGGTGAATGCACGATTGCTGCGGCCTGCGCCGATCCAGTTCAACCAGCGGGTATCGACGTTGGTGTTCCAGTAGGTCAGCTTGCGTTTCACCAGCGGCGACCAGTGATTCTCCCAGGCGTGCTTAAGGGAAATGTCCGGCGAGCCAATGCCCAGCACGTGAACGTGCTCGACCTGCGGCAGGCGGCTGGCCCAGTAGACCCAGGACCCACAATGGATACCAAACGGATAACGCATGTTGTCCGGGTGGTTATCGCAAATGATCAGCTGGATCTTTTGCTGGGTGGGAAGACGGTTCAACAACAGCTGGCTGAGGTGGTGATAATCACCGCTGCCGGTAAACACACAGCCGTAATCGCTGGGCATCTGCGCGTGCAGGGCGCTCTCCAGCTCCTTGAACTGCGCCCAGCGGCAGCCGAAACGGATTTTCTCCTGCCAGGCTTGCAACGGCAGGGTAAGGGCGCCGGGAATGTTATTCACGGCCCCGTCAAAATCGAGGATCAATGCGGGACGGGCCTGGCTCATGCGGTTTGCTCCTGCTGCCACTGGGTATCGCTTTCAAAATGGTGCCGGAAACGGTTCATCACTTTGCGCAGCAGCGGGTTCCTCACCCACACCAGATGGCGGGTAAACGTGAACTTGGCGCCGAGGCTGGATTTGACCTGCGGATCGGTCCACCCCGCGACATAAAACTGCAGGCCCTTTTCCAGGGCGAACTCCAGGTTCACAAACCAGCTGACGAAGTACAGGTTGTGCTCCAGCGCCAGCGGGTAGTTCAGGCCGATGTACTTGTCGAGCAACTTGCCGTCTTGCTGGTAGCACAGGTTATAGCCAACCAGTTCGTCCTCGTCCCAGTAGCAGAACACATGCCCGCCGCTGTCGGCATCGGTGAGCAACTGGATGAAGAATTCGGGCGTGAGCAAGTCGAAGTGGATTTCGCTCTGTGCGTACACCGCCTTGTACAGCCGATACAGTTCCTGCTGCCATTGCTCATCGCTGAAGCGGGCATCGCCGGTGTCCAGGATCTCGATGCGCAGCTCATCACGGCTGCGTAGCTTGCGGCGGATATTGCGGCGACGGCTGTGGGACAACCGCGACAGATACTCATCGGTCGAGCTGAAGTCGATCGGTACATAGGCCAGCGCCTGGCCCTCTACATTGATGAATCCGCGCTGGGTGCAGGCCTCGATCAACGCGTGTGCGTAGCGATTGTCCTCAACGCTGAGCAGCGGAGAATCCAGCGGCACATCCTTGACGATGGTGAGTTTGCGTTGCGGTGCACATTGCTCTTGCAGCCATTGCGCCATGTCCTGTGGCGCTACGTTCAGCGGGAACGGGGAATATTCGCTGACCGTGGTGCCGATAAAACAGGTGTCGATATGCAGCCATGACTGCCACAAACGGTACCCCGGCCAACTGCGCAGGCGGCTACGCAGCTCATCGTCGGCGGTGGTCTGCAGGTCGAACCGGGTAAAAAAGTACGGCAGTCCCTGTGCTGACAGCTGGGCAGTGAAACCCACCGGCGGGTATCGCAAAAAATTGCTGATCAGCGATGGCGTTTCCATGCAGCAGGCATAAGGCACCTGTGCACGGCTGGGATCTGTCATAAATTGCATTCCGAAAGTGATAGCAAAGGCGCGCCCGGATGACGGGGTGAATCATCGCGCCGCTGGTTTCATGTAACAGAGTAAACATAATACTCCGCCTACCCGCGGCCCACTTCAGAACCCCCACTTCATGCAGCTCAGGTTCAGGGAGCACGAACCCGAGAGCATTTTCCGCAGCGCTCGCCAAACCCACTAAACTGCCCGAATCTTCACGGTGACCGACTAATAAGGGACAACCCATGAAACGCATCCTGACCGCGCTGGCCATCCTGCTCGTAGCCCTTATGGTTGGCGCCGGCTGGTACGTGTACAGCAAGCAGCCGACCCGCCAGGGCACGGTGGAGCTGGCCCATCTGCAAGGTTCGGTCACGGTGCGCTACGACGACCGAGGCGTGCCGCATATCCGCGCCGAGAACGAGACCGACCTGTACCGTGCCCTCGGCTACGTGCATGCCCAGGACCGGTTGTTCCAGATGGAAATCATGCGGCGCCTGTCCCGTGGCGAGCTGGCCGAGGTGCTGGGACCCAAGCTGCTGGAGACCGACAAGCTATTTCGCAGCCTGCGCATTCGCGAGCGCGCCTTGAGCTACGTCGAGCACATGGACCATGAGTCTGCGTCCTGGAAGGCCCTGCAAGCCTACCTGGACGGGGTCAACCAGTATCAGGACAGCCACGCCAAACCCATGGAGTTCGACGTACTGGGCATCCCCAAGCGCCCGTTCACCGCCGAGGACACCATCAGCGTCGCCGGCTACCTGGCCTACAGCTTTGCCGCAGCCTTTCGCACCGAACCCTTGCTGACCTACGTACGCGATCAGTTGGGCAACGACTACCTGAAGGTCTTCGACCTCGACTGGCAGCCCAAGGGCGCGCTGAACCTGGCGGCCGGTGACTGGAAAGACCTCGGCGCCATTGCCCAGTTGAGCGAACAGGCCATGGCCGACAACGGCCTGCCGCAGTTCGAAGGCAGCAACGCCTGGGCCATCAGCGGCAGCCGCACCAAGAGCGGCAAGCCGTTGCTGGCGGGTGACCCGCATATCCGTTTCTCGGTGCCGTCGGTGTGGTACGAGGCGCAGCTGTCGGCGCCGGGCTTCGAGCTTTACGGCTATCACAACGCGCTGGTGCCGGTGGCGTTCCTGGGCCACAACAAGGATTTCGGCTGGAGCCTGACCATGTTCCAGAACGATGACCTCGACCTGATCGCCGAGAAGGTCAACCCGGACAACCCCAACCAGGTCTGGTACCACGACAAGTGGGTGGACATGACCAGCAGCGAGCAACAGATCGCGGTCAAGGGCCAGGACCCGGTAACCCTGACCCTGCGCACCTCGCCCCACGGTCCGATCATCAACGACGTGCTCGGCGAGAATGCCGGCAAGACGCCGATTGCCATGTGGTGGGCATTCCTGGATACCGAAAATCCGATCCTCGACGGTTTCTATCAGCTCAACCGTGCCGATACCCTCGCCAAAGCGCGTGCGGCGGCGGCCAAGGTCCAGGCGCCTGGCTTGAACATCGTATGGGCCAATGCCAAGGGCGATATCGGCTGGTGGGCGGCGGCGCAATTGCCGATCCGCCCGGACGGGGTCAACCCGGGCTTTATCCTCGACGGCAGTACCGCCCAGGCGGACAAGCTCGGTTTCTACCCATTCAGCGCCAACCCCCAGGAAGAAAACCCGGCCCGCGGATATGTGGTGTCCGCCAATGCCCAGCCGGCGTCACCCACCGGCATGCCGATCCCCGGGTATTACAACCTGGCGGACCGTGGCCAGCAGTTGAACGCGCAACTGAGCGACAACAGCGTGAAATGGGACGTGGAAAACAGCCAGGCCTTGCAGCTCGGCACCACCACCGCCTACGGCCCACGGCTGCTGGCACCGCTGCTGCCGGTGCTGCGTGAGGTGGTCAAGGACCCGGCGCAGTTGAAGCTGGTGGAGCAACTGGCAGCCTGGAAAGGCGATTACCCGCTGGACTCCACCAGTGCCACGCTGTTCAACCAGTTCCTGTTCAACCTCACTGACGCGGCGTTCCACCCGAAACTGGGCGATGGGATGTTCAAGACCTTGCTCACCACTCGGGTAGTGGACGCAGCCTTGCCGCGCCTGGCCGCTTCAGCGGATTCGCCGTGGTGGGATGGCCACCGCGCCGAGACCGTCAAGCTTGCCTGGGACAACAGCCTGCAACACCTCAAGGCGACCTTTGGTGAGGATCCATCGCAGTGGCAATGGGGCAAGGCCCACACCCTGACCCACGGCCATCCACTGGGCTCGCAGAAGCCGTTGGACAAGATCGTCAACGTAGGCCCGTTTGCCGCTCCCGGCAGCCATGAAGTGCCCAACAACCAATCCGCACAGATCGGCCCGGCGCCGTGGCCGGTGACGTACGGGCCGTCGACCCGACGCCTGATTGATTTCGCCGATGCCGCACATGGGCTGACCATCAACCCGGTCGGGCAGAGTGGTGTGCCGTTCGACAAGCACTATTCCGATCAGGCGGAGACGTACATCGAAGGCGGGTATGAGCAGGCGCATTTCAATGATGAGGAAGTGACGGCGAATACTCGTAGTACGCTCAAGCTGTTGCCGGCCCGGACACCGCAATAACTGAAGAAACAAAAAACCAATGTGGGAGCGGGCTTGCTCGCGAATGCGGTGGATCAGTCAATACATCTGGTGACTGACACTCCGCATTCGCGAGCAAGCCCGCTCCCACATTTTGATCTGCGTTGTTGCGTCTACCGTGCTCGCAGCCGCCCCGGCGCCTCACCGTAGGTTTCCTTGAATTTCTTGCTGAACGCCGCCTGGGATTGATACCCCGCCCGAGCGGCAATATCCGTCAGGCTCAGCCGCGACTGATGCAGCAGGTTGAACGCCAGCTCCATGCGCAACTGCGTCAGCAACACCCACGGCGACACGCCCGCCACTTTGACAAACCCACGCATGAAGGTCGCCCGGGACATCGACGCGGCGCTGGCCAGGCTGTCGATGGTCCACTCATGCCCAGGATCCGCCAGCATCGCCTGCCAGGCCTTGCCCAGGCGTTTGTCGGTCAACAAGGCAAAGGTGCCCGCCACCGGCGCTTGCTGCGTCAGCCATGCCCGCAGGATCAGGGTGAACAACGCCGACGACAGCGCATCAATGAAAAACCGCGCCCCCAGCCGCTGCCCGTCCGCCTCGCTGCGCAGCAGTGCGATCAATGCCGCCAACTGTCCATCGGCCTGCCACTGCCGGCTGGACACCACCAGGTAGTCCGGCAACGCACTGAACAGCAACGACTGGCGGTTGTAGCGAAAGCTGCCGCAGAGCATGTCCACGTCCGGCTGCTCACCGCCCAGGCGATGGATCGGCAGCAAGCCGCCTTCGATCACGGTCTGCGCCACCGGCTTTACCCGCGCGCCCTGGCTGCGCACCAGGTGCGTCGCGCCACCGGGCATCAACAGGATGTCGCCCTCCTCCAACGTCACCTGCTGCCCGCCGGACAATTCGGCGCGGCAGGTGCCCGCCAGCACAATGTGGTACGGCGCCACGCCCAGCGGCTCGGGCTCGTGGTCCATGGCCCAGGCGCCCTGGAACTGGCAACGCAGGTCCAGGCTGCCCCGCAGGTTGGCCAACGCGATGAGGGTGTCGATGGAGTTCATTTGCGAGCATCGGTCAAAAAGGTGAGTGGATCGAACAAAAGCGCCAAACCTGAACCGCGCACACTGGCTTCACACCCAACCCGTTCAGGAGTTAACACGATGTTCAATAACTGGTCAGACTTGCTGCCTACCGTGAAGAAAGCCTTTGGCACGCTGGGCAAGAGCAACCCGAAGATGGTCAAAGCCTACATGGCGCTGGGGGAAGCTGCCGAGGAAAACAACGTCCTGGATGCCAAGACCCGTGAGCTGATTTCCATCGCCGTGGCCATCACCACCCGCTGTGACGGCTGCATCGGCGTGCATGCCGACGCGGCGATCAAGGCCGGCGCCACCCGCGAAGAAGTGGCCGCGACCCTGGCCACCGCGATCTCGCTGAATGCCGGCGCGGCGTATATCTACTCGCTGCGCGCCCTGGAAGCCTATGACACGCTCAAACCGGCGCAGCAAAATTAAGCCGGAATTGTTGCGGCGTCACGCCCAGCCGGCGATTGAACACACTGCGCATGTGCTGGGCGTCGCGAAAGCCGCATTGATACGCCACGGTCTTGAGCGGTGCGTGGGTGCTTTCGAGCATTACCCGCGCCGCATCCACCCGCGCCCGCTCGACGAACTCCGCCGGAGTGATCTGCGCTTCCCGGGCAAATACCCGCGAGAAGTTGCGCGCGCTCATGTTGGCGGCTTTGGCCAGGTCGGCGATGGTCAGGTCGCCCGTCAGGTTGGCCAATACATACAGCTGCACCAGCGCCACCGCCGAGGTGGCTTCGGCGTGGGGTGTCAGAAACGGGCTGAACTGCGACTGTCCGCCTGAACGCTGGGTGAACACCACCAGGCGCTTGGCCACGCTGAGGGCGACTTCCGGGCCGTGGTCCTGGGCCAGCAGGTACAGCGACAGGTCGATGCCCGCCGTCACCCCGGCCGAGGTGTAGAGGTTGCCGTCCTGCACATAGAGGCGGTCGGCTTCGACCTGGGCCGATGGGCATAAGGCGGCCAGGTCGGCGGCATCGCCCCAGTGGGTGGTGACGGTGCGCCCGTCCAGCAACCCGGCGCGGGCGAGCATGAAGGCGCCGTTGCAGATGGAGCCGAAACGTTTGGCTCGCGCGCTGGCGTCACGCAGCCATTGATTGAACACCGGGCCGAAATCCTCGAAGGGCAGCTGCGGCCCGCCGGCCATCAACAGCAAGTCGTAAGGCTCGAGGGCCTCGCTGAAATGCCGGTGTGCCTGCAACGACAAGCCGTTGGAACAGGCCATGTTGCCGTGCCCCAGGCCAATCACCTCCAGCTGGTAATGCGCCTCGGGCGGCAGAAAACGGTTGGCCTCGCAGAACACATCCAGGGGCCCGGTCACGTCCAGTGACTGGACGCCGGGGAAGATCAGGATGGCGACGGTTTTGCCCATGAGCAGGAACACCTTTTTCTAACTGAATAAACACAACCCTTGTAGGAGCTGGCTTGCCGGCGATGCAGACACCTCGGTGTAGCAGGTATACCGAGGTGATGCTATCGCAGGCAAGCCAGCTCCTACATTTGATCGCGCATAGCCTTGGCGCGATATCGCGGCACATTGGCCGGGATCGCATCCTCGCCGCGATGGCCCCTTCGCGGGCGCGCGACCAGACTGGACTCATCGGCGCCACCCGGCGCTTTCTTGAGGAGAACGACCATGAGCACCACCATCGCCGGCATCAAGATCCCGGACAGCGCCCTGGCCAAGGCCACCACCGAATACATCCGCGACATCGAATCCGACCTGCTCTACCACCACTCCCGCCGGGTGTTCCTGTTCGGCGCATTGAGCGGCGAGCGCCAGCAGTTGGCCTACAACCCGGAGTTGCTGTACGTCGGCGCGATGTTCCACGACCTGGGCCTGGTGGAAGGTCACCGCAGTGACGACGAACGCTTTGAAGTGGACGGCGCCAACGCGGCGGCGGACTTTCTCAAGCCTTACGGGTTGAGCGATGACGACATCGAACAGGTGTGGTTGTCCATCGCCCTGCACACCACACCGGGGGTGCCCAAGCACTTGCGTCCAACCGTGGCGCTGGTGACGGCGGGCGTGGAAATGGACGTACTGGGAATGGAGTACGCGGCGTTTACCAGCGTGCAGCGCGAAGCGGTGGTGCATGCGCATCCACGGGGTGAAGGGTTCAAGGAGTGCATCATCTGCGCGTTTGCCGACGGCCTGCGCCATCGCCCGCAGACCACGTTTGGCAACGTGAAGACCGATGTGCTGGTGGATCAGGAGCCGGGGTTCAAGCCGATGAACTTCGTCGAGGTGATTCGCAAGTCGCCTTGGACTGCTTAACCCGAATTGGAATGCAATCAAAATGTGGGAGCGGGCTTGCTCGCGAAGGCAGTGGATCAGTCAATACATCCGGTGACTGACACTGCGCTTTCGCGAGCAAGCCCGCTCCCACATTTTTGATCCGGTTTCTTCAGGGCTACCTGATTAGACCGGTGCTGGAGCCCGACGCGAATCCGCCGGCTTCTCCCAACCATCCGCAGCCGCTTCTTCAATCGCCTGCTGGATCGCTTTCTTGCGATGCTCTTCGGCACGGCGGCTGAAGAACCACACCAGGAAGGTCACGATCGACACCGCCAACAGAATCAGGCTGGCCACGGCGTTGATCTCGGGTTTAACCCCCAGGCGAACCGCCGAGAATACTTCCATCGGCAACGTGGTCGAACCCGGCCCCGACACGAAGCTGGCCAACACCAGGTCATCCAGCGACAGCGCGAACGACATCATGCCGCCCGCCGCCAGCGACGGCGCGATCATCGGGATGGTGATCAGGAAGAACACCTTCCACGGCCGCGCACCCAGGTCCATGGCTGCCTCTTCAATCGACAGGTCCAGCTCACGCAAGCGCGCCGACACCACCACCGCCACATACGCCGAACAGAACGTGGTGTGGGCGATCCAGATGGTCACCAGGCCACGTTCCTGCGGCCAGCCGATCATCTGCGCCATGGCCACGAACAGCAGCAACAGCGACAGGCCGGTGATCACTTCCGGCATCACCAGCGGCGCCGTCACCAGGCCGCCGAACAGCGTGCGGCCCTTGAACTGGCTGATGCGCGTCAGCACGAACGCCGCCAATGTACCGAGTGCCACCGCCGCAATCGCGGTGTAGCAGGCGATTTCCAGGGAGCGACCGACCGAGCCCATCAACTGGGTGTTGTCCAACAGGCCGACGTACCACTTGATCGACCAACCGCCCCACACCGTCACCAGTTTGGATTCGTTGAACGAGTAGATCACCAGGATCAGCATCGGCAGGTAGATGAACAGCAACCCCGCCACCAGCATGAAGCTTGAGAAACTGACGCGCTTCATATCTTGCCCTCCATCTCTTTGGCTTGGCTGCGGTTGAACAGGATGATCGGCACGATCAGGATCGCCAGCATCACCACCGCCAGGGCAGACGCCACCGGCCAGTCACGGTTGTTGAAGAATTCTTGCCACAACACTTTACCGATCATCAGGGTTTCCGGACCGCCCAGCAGTTCCGGGATCACGAACTCGCCCACCACCGGGATAAACACCAGCATGCAGCCGGCGATGATGCCGTTCTTGGACAGCGGCACGGTGATTTTCCAGAAGCTGTTGAAGGTGCTCGAACCCAGGTCCGACGCGGCTTCCAGCAGGCTCTGGTCGTGCTTCACCAGGTTGGCGTACAGCGGCAGGATCATGAACGGCAGGTACGAATAGACCACGCCGATATACACCGCAATGTTGGTGTTGAGAATCTGCAGCGGTTCGTTGATCAACCCGATGGACACCAGGAAGCCGTTGAGCAACCCGTTGTTGCTGAGGATGCCCATCCACGCATAGACCCGGATCAGGATCGCAGTCCAGGTCGGCATCATGATCAGCAGCACCAGCACGGTCTGGATTTCCTTGCGTGCGCTGGCAATGGCGTAGGCCATCGGGTAGCCGATCAGCAGGCAGAGGATGGTGCTGAAAAACGCCATCTTCAGCGAGCCCAGGTACGCCGCGATGTACAACTCGTCATCGCCCAGCATCCCGTAGTTGGCCAGGTTCAGCACCAACTGCAGTTTCTGTTCAACGAAGGTGTAGATCTCGGTGTAAGGCGGGATCGCCACGTCGGCTTCGGCAAAGCTGATCTTCAAGACGATGAAGAACGGCAGCATGAAGAACAGGAACAACCAGAGGAAAGGGATCCCGATGACCACATGCCGGCCACCGGGGGTTATTCGTTGCAGCTGGCGTTTGAACTTCTTCATGTTCATGAGCGAAGTACCACGCCGCTGTCGTCTTCCCACCACACGTACACCTGGTCGCCCCAGGTAGGGCGCTGGCCACGGCGTTCGGCATTGGCCACGAAGGATTGCACCAGCTTGCCGCTCGGCAATTCGACGTAGAACACCGAATGGCCGCCGAGGTAGGCGATGTCGTGCACCTTGCCGCTGGACCAGTTGTGCTCGCAGGTCGGCATTTCGGTGGTCACCAGCAGCTTTTCAGGGCGGATGGCGTAGGTCACCGACTTGTCTTCCACCGAAGTGGCGATGCCGTAGCCGACGTAGATATCGCGGTCCAGGTCCGGGCACTTGAGTACCGCGTGGCCTTCGGCGTCGTCCACCACCTGGGTGTCGAAGATGTTGACGTTGCCGATGAACTCGCACACCAGGCGGCTGGTCGGCGTTTCATAGATGTCGATCGGGCTGCCGATCTGGGCGATCCAGCCCAGGTGCATGATCGCGATGCGCTCGGCCATGGTCATGGCCTCTTCCTGGTCGTGGGTCACCATCACACAGGTCACGCCCACGCGCTCGATGATCTCCACCAGCTCCAGTTGCATCTGCGAACGCAGCTTCTTGTCGAGTGCGCCCATCGGCTCATCGAGCAGCAGCAGTTTCGGACGCTTGGCCAGGGAACGCGCCAGCGCCACCCGCTGACGCTGGCCGCCAGACAGCTGGTGCGGCTTGCGCTTGGCGTACTGGCTCATCTGCACCAGCTTGAGCATCTCGGCCACACGGGCGTCGACCTCGGCCTTGGGGATCTTGTCCTGCTGCAGGCCAAACGCGATGTTCTGGGCCACGGTCATGTGGGGGAACAAGGCGTAGGACTGGAACATCATGTTGATCGGCCGCTCGTACGGCGGCATGTCGGTGATGTCCACACCGTCGAGGTAAATGCGTCCTTCCGTTGGGCGCTCGAAGCCTGCGAGCATGCGCAGCAAGGTGGATTTGCCCGAACCCGATCCGCCGAGCAAGGCGAAGATTTCGCCTTTCTTGATTTCCAGGGACACATCGTCCACCGCAATCGTCTCGTCGAACTTCTTCGTGACCCGGTCGATTTTGACCAGCACCTTTTTCGGTGTCTGGTCGCCCTCGAGGGCTTTCTTATAGGCGCCGGAGGCAACTGCCATTTACGAAACTCCCAGAATAAAAAGAGTGCAGCTCGCCCAATACGGGCCAGCCTTGGATAGTTTGAGCGTTAAGCCTTACTTGCCCGTCTTGACCTTGGTCCAGCTACGGGTCATCAAACGTTGCACTTTCGGGGGTAGCTCGAAGTTGACAAAAGTCCGGTCGAGAACCGCCTGCGGTGGGTAAACCGCTTCGTCGGTGCGTATCGATTGCTCCATCAGTTTGTCCGCCCCTGGGTTAGGGTTGGCGTAACCGACGTAATCACTGACCTGAGCGATCACTTCAGGTTTCAGCAAATAGTTGATGAAGGCGAGGGCCTCTTTGACGTTGGTGGCATCCTTGGGGATGGCCAGCACGTCAAACCACAGGTTGCCGCCTTCTTTCGGAATCACGTAGGCGATGTTCACGCCTTTGCCCGCCTCGGCTGCACGAGCCTTGGCCTGGAACACATCACCGGAGAAGCCGGCCGCCACGCAGATGTTGCCGTTGGCCAGGTCCGAGATGTATTTGGAAGAATGGAAGTAGGTCACATAGGGACGCACTTTCAGGAGTTTCTCTTCAGCCTTCTTGTAGTCTTCAGGGTTGGTGCTGTTGGGGTTGAGGCCCATGTAGTTGAGCACCGCCGGCAGCATTTCATCCGCCGAGTCCATGAACGACACACCGCACGTGGCCAGCTTCTTCATGTTTTCCGGCTCGAACAGCACGGCCCAGGAGTCGATCTTGTCGACGCCCAGCACTTCCTTGACCTTGTCGACGTTGTAGCCAATGCCGTTGGTGCCCCACAGATACGGCACGGCGTACTGGTTGCCCGGGTCGTTCTTTTCCAGACGCTTGAGCAGCGCCGGGTCGAGGTTGGCGTAGTGGGTCAGTTGCGACTTGTCGAGCTTCTGGAACGCCCCGGCCTTGATCTGCTTGCCGAGGAAGTGGTTCGACGGCACGACCACGTCATACCCGGTACGCCCGGCGAGCAACTTGCCTTCCAGGGTTTCGTTGGAATCAAACACGTCGTAGACCGGCTTGATGCCGGTGGCCTTTTCAAAGTTGGCCAGGGTGTCCGGGCCGATGTAGTCCGACCAGTTATAAATATGCACAGTCGGCGCGGCCTGCACGCTGACAGCCAGCGTGATACCTGCACCCACCAGCAAGGCTTTGCGAAATAAAGAAATTGGCAAGTGGAGGTCCTCTTAAATAGTTGGGCCCGAAGTTGTTGCCCGGCAACAAAACCGGCGCGCAACTTACCCTCGATAAACCGATCCGGCAAAACTTTCTGTCATTTAATTGTTTCGCTAACCACCGCGCGCATCGCGGCAGTTAGCAAAACAGGTATCAAAGCGGCTTTACTTGCCCGATTTGATTTTGGTCCAGCTGCGGGTCATTTCCCGCTGAGTAGCAGCCGGCAAGTCAGCAATGGCATACAGCTTGGCTTGCACGTCCGCTGGCGGATAAATGCCTGGGTCGCTGGTGATGTCTTTGTCGACCAACACGGTAGCTTTCTCGTTACCGTTCGGGAAACGTACGCTGTTGGTAATGCCCGCCATGACTTCCGGCTTCAGCAGGTAGTTCATGAACTTGTAGGCAGCGTCGACGTTCTCGGCATCTTTAGGGATGGCGACCATGTCATAGAAGCTGCCGGCACCTTCTTTCGGAATGTCATAGGCAACCTTGACCTTGCCACCGGCTTCAGCCGCGCGGGACTTGGCCTGTTGCACGTCACCCGAATAACCCACGGCTACGCAGATGTTGCCGTTGGCCAGGTCGGAAATGTACTTGGACGAGTGGAAGTAGCCGATCGAAGGACGCAGCTTGAGGAACAGGGCCTCGGCTTGCTTGAGGTCTTCCTTCTTCTGGGTGTCGGTCGGCAGGCCCAGGTAATGCAGTGCCACTGGCAGCATTTCGGTTGGCGAATCGAGGAAGCTCACACCGCAGCCTTTGAGCTTGGCGAGGTTTTCCGGCTTGAGGATGGTGTCCCACGAGTCGATCTTGTCGATGCCCAGTGCGGCCTTGACCTTCTCCGGGTTGTAGCCGATGCCGATCGAGCCCCACATGTACGGGAAGGCGTGCTTGTTGTCCGGGTCGCTGATGGACACGGCTTTAAGCAGGGACTTGTTCAGGTTGTCATAGTTCGACAGCTTGGACTTGTCCAGTTCCTGGTAAACACCGGCCTTGATCTGCTTGGCGAGGAAGTTGTTCGACGGCACGACAATGTCGTAGCCGGACTTGCCTGCCAACAACTTGGCTTCCAGGGTTTCGTTGGAGTCGAACACGTCATAGACCACCTTGATCCCGGACTCTTTTTCAAAGTTCGCGATGGTGTCCGGTGCGATGTAGTCGGACCAGTTATAAACGTGCAGCACTTTATCGTCGGCGTGTGCCGCGCCTGCCATGGCCCCCATCAGGGACAAGGCCAGGAGGGTCTTGCCAGCGTTCTTCAAACCTAATGCCTTCATTCGGTCATGCTCCAATTTTTTCTTTTTTGGGCCACGTTCGTTCTTTAATTACAACGTGTTTCGCAGCCCGTCTAAGGGCGACAAAACAGGGCGACAGTCTGGCAAGTTCAGGGGCCGGCTTTCAACCAATGCCCCGCTTTTCTAACACCCCAGAAGCAGCGCCCGACAGGCGCTGCGTTCTGAGCCTAGCATTTAGCCCTGCAATGCCGCCAAAGTCAGGTCCAGGCAGTGCCGCGCCTTGGTCACCAACTCGTCTATCTCGGCCTTGCTGATCACCAGCGGTGGCGAAATGATCATGGTGTCGCCGACGGCGCGCATGATCAGGCCATTCTCGAAGCAGAACGTGCGGCAGATCATGCCAACACCACGGCCTTCATAACGCTTGCGCGTTGCCTTGTCCTGAACCAGTTCGATGGCACCGAGCATGCCCACACCGCGAACTTCACCCACCAGCGGGTGATCAGCCAGTTCCCTCAAACGCTTTTGCAAATAGGGTGCCGTTTCGTCGTGCACGTGCTTAACAATTTGTTCATCGCGCATGATGCGGATGTTTTCCAGGGCTACCGCTGCCGCCACCGGGTGACCGGAATAGGTGAAGCCGTGGTTGAAATCACCGCCTTCGTTCAGCACGGCGACCACTTCGTCGCGCACGATCAGGCCGCCCATCGGGATGTAGCCGGAGGTCAGGCCCTTGGCGATGGTCATCATGTCGGGCTTGAGGCCGTAGAAATCGCTACCGAACCACTCACCGGTGCGGCCAAACCCACAGATCACTTCGTCAGCCACGAACAGGATGTCGTACTTGGCGAGGATTTCCTTGATGCGCGGCCAGTAGCTGTCTGGCGGCACGATCACGCCACCGGCACCCTGGATCGGCTCGGCAATAAAGGCACCGACGTTGTCCACGCCCAGTTCCAGGATCTTCTCTTCCAGCTGGTTGGCCGCCCACACGCCGAATTCTTCCGGGCTCATGTCGCCGCCTTCGCCGAACCAGTAAGGCTGGGCGATGTGGACGATGCCCGGGATCGGCAAGTCGCCTTGTTCATGCATATAAGTCATGCCGCCCAGGCTGGCGCCGGCCACGGTTGAACCGTGGTAGCCATTCTTGCGGCTGATGATGGTTTTCTTGTTCGGCTGGCCTTTGATCGCCCAGTAGTGGCGGACCATACGCAGCATGGTGTCGTTGCCTTCGGAGCCGGAGCCGGTGAAGAACACGTGGTTCATGCCTTGCGGGGCGATATCGGAGATGGCTTTGGCCAGTTCCAGCACCGGCGGGTGGGCGGTCTGGAAGAACAGGTTGTAGTAAGGCAGTTCTTTCATCTGCTTGGCGGCCGCATCAGCCAGTTCATCGCGACCGTAACCGATCGCCACGCACCACAGGCCGGCCATGCCGTCGAGAATCTTGTTGCCTTCGCTGTCCCACAGGTAAACGCCGTGGGCTTTGGTGATGATCCGTGGGCCTTTCTCTTTCAATTGCTTGAAGTCGCTGAACGGCGCCAGGTGGTGATCGCTGCTCAAGGCTTGCCATTCACGGGTTTGCGGGTTGTTGCTGGACATACCAATCTCCTAGATGTTTCAGGTGAGGACGCGCCGTTTGAAGGGCGCGCCCGGCGCATCAGACGGCGAAGAGCAGGAATTCCCGCTCCCACGAACTGATCACGCGCTTGAAGTTTTCATGCTCGGCCCGCTTGACCGCGACGTAGCCTGTGATGAATTTGTGACCCAGGTATTTCTCGATGGTCTTGCTGTTTTCCATGCGTTCCAGGGCGTCTTCGATGGTCAGCGGCAGGCGCAGGTTGCGGCGCTCGTAACCACGGCCCACCACCGGTGCGCTTGGGCTGATGCCTTCGACCATGCCGATGTAGCCACACAGCAAGCTGGCGGCAATCGCCAGGTACGGGTTGGCGTCGGCGCCCGGCAGGCGGTTTTCCACCCGACGGTTTTGTGGGCCGGCGTCCGGAACCCGCAGGCCAACGGTGCGGTTCTCTTCGCCCCACTCCACGTTGACCGGCGCCGAGGTGTCGGGCAGGAAGCGGCGGAACGAGTTGACGTTAGGGGCGAACAGCGGCAGCAGCTCGGGGATGAACTTCTGCAGGCCGCCGATGTGGTGCAGAAACAGCTCGCTCTTGGTCCCGTCTTCATTGGAGAACACGTTCTTGCCGGTGGCGATATCGATGATGCTCTGGTGCAGGTGCATCGCGCTGCCGGGCTCGCCGGTCATGGGCTTGGCCATGAAGGTGGCCGCCACGTCGTGCTTGAGCGCCGCTTCGCGCATGGTGCGCTTGAACACCAGGATCTGGTCGGCCAGGGACAGTGCGTCGCCGTGACGGAAGTTGATTTCCATCTGCGCCGTGCCGTCTTCGTGGATCAACGTGTCGAGGTCCAGTTCCTGCAATTCGCACCAGTCGTAGACGTCTTCGAACAACGGGTCGAATTCGTTGGCCGCTTCTATAGAGAAGGACTGGCGGCCAGTCTCCGGGCGACCGGAGCGGCCAATCGGCGGTTGCAGCGGGAAGTCCGGGTCTTCGCAGCGTTTGGTCAGGTAGAACTCCATCTCCGGCGCCACGATGGGCTGCCAGCCCTTGTCGGCGTAGAGCTTGAGGACTTTCTTGAGCACGTTGCGCGGCGACAGCTCGATCGGGTTGCCTTGCTTGTCGTAGGTGTCGTGGATCACCTGGGCCGTAGGCTCTATGGCCCAGGGCACAAGGTACACCGCGTTCTCGTCCGGGCGGCAGATCATGTCGATGTCGGCCGGGTCGAGCAATTCGTAATAGATGTCGTCTTCGACATAGTCGCCGGTCACGGTCTGCAACAGAACGCTTTCGGGCAGGCGCATGCCTTTTTCGGCGATGAACTTGTTGGTCGGCGAGATCTTGCCCCGGGTGATGCCGGTGAGGTCGCCAATCATGCATTCGACTTCTGTGATCTTGTGGTCTTTCAACCAATCGGTGAGCTGGTCGAGGTTGTTACTCATAAATGCCTCTGGGCTGTGTTTCCTGACATCCATTAAAGGTCAGGCGTAAGTTGACGCAGCATCCGCGTCGCGTTGCATCACCCGCTTTCGACAGGCATTGCCAAATGCCTGGAAGATTGCGAGGTAGTGCGGGTTAGAGCTTACCTGCCATTCGGGGTGCCATTGCACTCCTAAAGCAAAAGCCTTGCCCGCGGGCACTGAAAAGCCTTCGATCAGGCCATCCGGCGCGGTGGCCTCGACCTGGAAACCGGCCGCCAGGCGATCAATGCCCTGTGAATGAATCGAGTTGACCTGGATCGTCGACGGCAAGCCCAGGCTTGCCAATACCCCATTCGGGGAGATGGTTACCGGATGTGCCGGGCCGTACTGGATGTCCAGCGGCTGGGTGTCGTCTTCGCGGTGATCCATCATGCCCGGCACTTCATGAACCTTCTGGTGCAGGCTGCCGCCAAACGCCACGTTCATTTCCTGGAAGCCACGGCAAATCCCCAGCACCGGAACACCGGCCGCTATGGCTGCACGCAGCAGCGGCAGGGTGGTTTGGTCCCGTGCAGAATCATGAGCAGTCCCGGGCGCGCTGGCCGGACCGTCGTAGTGAAAGGGTTCGATATTGGAAGGTGAGCCGGTAAATAGAATGCCGTCCAGACCGTCAAGAATATTGGCCGGGTCGAGCAGATCCGCCAGGGACGGAATAATCAACGGCAAGCCCTTGGCAGCGGTGGCCACTGCACGGACGTATTTGTCGCCACTGATGTGATAAGCATGCAGACCGACCTGTTTGGAGCAGGCGGTGACGCCGATTAACGGCAGGCGAGACATGAAGCACCCCGGTATTATTGCTGTTATGGGTTTGAATCGAGCTTAGCCTTGTTCATTTTTTTACACAACACCCCCGTAAAAAATACAACACGGCCCGCTCAAACGTGCTGGTTCCAAGAGCACCAATCCCAAAAAATCGCCCCAAAAAGCCCCAAAAAAGCCCTCACGGCGCTTTTTTAGGGCAAAAAAGGCCTCGCTTGACTTCGGCATGCCGTTCGGGTTGACTGAAACCCGAAGAGATCAATGATTGATATTTTTAACAACAAAGGTGTTGCATCATGTCGGTACCCCCGCGTGCCGTTCAGCTTAACGAAGCGAACGCGTTCCTTAAGGATCATCCTGAGGTTCTGTACGTAGACCTTCTAATTGCGGATATGAATGGTGTGGTGCGCGGCAAGCGCATCGAACGCACCAGCCTCCACAAGGTTTACGAGAAGGGCATTAACCTGCCTGCCTCTCTATTTGCCCTGGATATCAATGGCTCAACGGTGGAAAGCACCGGCCTGGGTCTGGACATCGGTGATGCTGACCGAATCTGTTATCCAATCCCCGACACCCTGTGCAATGAACCCTGGCAAAAGCGCCCAACCGCGCAACTGCTGATGACCATGCACGAACTCGAAGGTGAACCTTTCTTCGCCGATCCTCGCGAAGTACTCCGCCAAGTTGTAAGCAAATTTGACGACCTCGGTCTGACCATCTGCGCCGCATTCGAGCTGGAGTTCTACCTGATTGACCAGGAGAACGTGAATGGCCGGCCACAACCGCCCCGCTCGCCGATCTCCGGCAAACGCCCGCATTCGACACAGGTCTACCTGATCGACGACCTCGACGAATACGTCGACTGCCTCCAGGACATTCTGGAAGGTGCAAAAGAGCAAGGCATCCCTGCCGACGCCATCGTCAAGGAAAGTGCCCCGGCGCAGTTCGAAGTGAACCTGCACCACGTTGCCGACCCTATAAAGGCCTGCGACTACGCGGTACTGCTCAAGCGCTTGATCAAGAACATCGCCTACGACCATGAGATGGACACCACCTTCATGGCCAAGCCTTACCCGGGCCAGGCAGGCAACGGCTTACACGTACACATTTCGATCCTGGACAAGGACGGCAAGAACATCTTTGCCAGCGAGGATCCCGAGCAGAACGCCGCATTGCGTCACGCGATCGGCGGTGTGCTGGAGACCCTACCCGCCCAAATGGCGTTCCTGTGCCCTAACGTCAACTCCTACCGTCGTTTCGGCGCACAGTTCTACGTGCCGAACTCGCCGTGCTGGGGCCTGGATAACCGCACCGTGGCGATTCGCGTACCGACCGGCTCGTCCGACGCCGTACGTATCGAACACCGTGTGGCCGGGGCTGATGCCAACCCTTACCTGCTGATGGCTTCGGTATTGGCGGGCGTGCATCACGGCCTGACCAACAAGATCGAGCCTGGCGCACCGGTGGAAGGCAACAGCTACGAGCAGAACGAACAGAGCCTGCCGAACAACCTGCGTGATGCACTGCGCGAGTTGGACGACAGCGAGGTGATGGCCAAGTACATCGATCCTAAATACATCGATATCTTCGTCGCCTGTAAGGAAAGTGAGCTGGAGGAGTTCGAACACTCCATCTCCGACCTTGAGTACAACTGGTACCTGCATACCGTGTAAGCGGTTGCCGGGCTAAAAAGAACGCCGCAGGCCTTTGGCCTACGGCGTTTTTTTATGGCTGTTGTGGCGAGGGAGCCTGCTCCCGCCGGGCTGCGAAGCGGCCCCAATAAGAACACCGGGTTCTTTCAGGCGGAACCGAGGTGCAGGTCTTGGGCCTGCTGCGCAGTCCAGCGGGAGCAAGCTCCCTCGCCACAGGGTATGGATCATCCAGTGGCTCTGCGTACAATGCCCGCTGCCCTGTAGGAGACTTCAATGAATCGCCCTGCCACTCCTCGCAAACCCCGCGCCCGCAGCCAGGCCCGGATCGACGCGATCCTCGATGCCGCCCGCACCTTGCTGGCCGCCGAAGGCGTGGCCAGCCTGTCGATCTACAGCGTGGCCGAGCGGGCGCAGATTCCACCGTCATCGGTGTATCACTTCTTCGCCAGCGTGCCGGCGTTGCTGGAGGCGCTGACCGCTGACGTTCATGCGGCCTTTCGCGCGGCCATTCAGGCGCCCATCGATCATGATTCACTCAAGCACTGGCGCGACCTGTCCTGCGTGGTGGAGCAGCGCATGCTCAGCATCTACAGCAACGACGCCGCCGCCCGCCAATTGATCCTGGCCCAGCACGGGTTGACCGAAGTGACACAGGCCGACCGCCAGCACGACCTGGAGCTGGGAAACCTGATGTTTGAGGTGTTCAACCGGCACTTTGAGGTGCCGAGCCTGCCCGCCGATGTCGACGTGTTTGCCCTGGCCCTGGAACTGAGCGACCGCGTCTACGCGCGCTCGGTGCATCAGCACGGGCAAATCACCCCGCGCATGGCCGAGGAAGGCATGCGGGTGTTTGATGCGTATGTGGGGCTTTATCTGCCGGCGTTCTTGCCCAAGCGGGTGGCTGCGCTCTGATTTTTTGTTGCCTGTCCGGGCCTCTTCGCGAGCAAGCCCGCTCCCACATTCGACCGTATTCCAAAGGTAGAACTCGGTCAAATGTGGGAGCGGGCTTGCTCGCGAAAGCAATCTTGAGAACGACAAAAACCCCGACAGGCTTTCACCTTCGGGGTTTGTGCGAACCATTGATCACAACTTGGCGATCGACACCTCGGTGGATTTCACGAAGGCAATCACTTCACTGCCGATCACCAGTTCCAGCTCTTTCACCGAGCGGGTGGTGATCACGGAAGTGACGATACCGGACGCGGTCTGTACGTCGATTTCCGACAGCACGTCGCCTTCGACGATTTCCTTGATGGTGCCTTTGAACTGGTTACGCACGTTGATGGCTTTGATAGTCATGGTCGTTCTTCCTGTGTAAGACAAGTGAGTTATTGAGCCCAACGCAATTGCGTAGGCAGCGGTGAAACAGGTTCGGGTTCCGGCGGGGTGCCGGGCAGCGACAACACACGGTTAAGCACTTCGGTTTCCAGCGCCGCCAGGCGGTGGGAGCCACGCACCCGCGGACGTGGGAGTTCCACGTGCAGGTCGAGGCCGATTTCGCCGTCTTCGATCAAAATCACCCGATCGGCAATGGCCACGGCTTCGCTGACGTCGTGGGTCACCAGCAACACGGTGAAGCCGTGCTTCTGCCAGAGGTTCTCGATCAGTTGCTGCATCTCGATCCGGGTCAGGGCATCCAGCGCCCCCAGCGGTTCGTCCAGCAGCAACAGGCGCGGTTGGTGGATCAGGGCGCGGGCCAGGGCCACGCGCTGCTTCTGGCCACCGGACAACGCCGCCGGCCACTCATTGGCGCGCTCGGCCAGGCCGACCGCTTCCAGCGCTTCCAGTGCCTGCGGGCGCCAGTTGCCCTTGAGGCCAAGGCCCACGTTGTCGATGATCTTTTTCCACGGCAGCAGGCGCGCTTCCTGGAACATCAACCGCGTGTCTTCAATCGCTTCGCTCAGCGGCGCGGAGCCGGCGAGCAGTTCGCCGCCGCTGGCTTTGTCCAGCCCGGCCAGCAGGCGCAGCAAGGTACTTTTGCCGCAGCCACTGCGGCCCACGACCGCCACGAATTGACCGGCAGGAATATGCAGGTCGATTTCCTTCAGCACTTCCCGCGAACCGAAAGCCTTGCGCAACTTGCGCACTGCCAGGGGAATGCCCCGCAGCAGGCGTGGAGGTTGTTGAGCGGTCATGCCGCACCTCCTTTATTCACTTGATAAGCCGGGTGCCAGCGCAGCCAGACTCGCTCCAGGCCTCGCGCCGCCAGGTCTGCCAGCTTGCCGAGGACCGCGTAAAGCACGATCGCCAGAACCACCACGTCGGTCTGCAGGAATTCCCGGGCGTTCATCGCCAGGTAGCCGATACCGGAACTGGCGGAGATGGTTTCCGCGACGATCAACGTCAGCCACATAAAGCCCAGCGCGAAGCGCACGCCCACCAGAATCGAAGGCAAGGCGCCCGGCAAAATCACTTGGCGAAACAGGCTGAAACCGGACAGGCCATAACTGCGGGCCATTTCCACCAGCGCCGGGTCGACGTTGCGGATGCCGTGGTAAGTATTGAGATAGATCGGGAACAGCGTGCCGAGGGCGACCAGGAATATCTTCGCCGTCTCGTCGATGCCGAACCACAGGATCACCAGCGGGATCAGCGCCAGGTGCGGCACGTTGCGGATCATCTGCACCGAGCTGTCCAGCAGGCGTTCACCCCAGGTCGACAGGCCGGTGATAAACCCCAGGGTCAGGCCGATGCTGCCGCCGATCACAAAGCCCAGGCCCGCACGCCAGCCGCTGATGGCCAGGTGGGTCCAGATTTCGCCGCTGCGCACCAGGCTGACACCCGCTTCGATCACCGCGCTGGGCGCCGGCAGAATGCGCGTCGACAACCAGCCGGCCGAGACGGACAGCTGCCATACCGCCAGCAACAGGATCGGCAGCGCCCAGGGCGCCAATCGATGACTTAACTTTTCAAGGTTCATGGCGGCGCCTCAGCTCTGGGACGCAGCTTTGGGAAGAATGTCGTTGGCGACCATTTCGCCGAACGGGCTGACGTAGCCGGCGCCTTTCGGCAACTCGGGACGCTCGATGTCCAGATGCGGGAACAGCAACTCCGCTACGCGATACGACTCTTCCAGGTGTGGATAGCCGGAGAAGATAAAGGTGTCGATACCGAGGTCCGCGTATTCCTTCACCCGCGCGGCCACGGTCGGGCCATCGCCCACCAGTGCCGTGCCGGCGCCACCGCGTACCAGGCCTACGCCCGCCCACAGGTTGGGGCTGACTTCCAGGTTGTCGCGACTGCCGCCGTGCAAGGCGGCCATGCGTTGCTGGCCTACGGAATCAAAGCGCGACAACGACGCCTGGGCGCGGGCGATGGTTTCATCGTCCACGTGGGAGATCAGTTTGTCGGCGGCCTGCCAGGCTTCGGCGTTGGTTTCACGCACGATCACATGCAGGCGAATGCCGAAGCGCAGGGTACGTCCGAGCTTGGCGGCCTTGGCGCGAACCTGTGCAATCTTTTCCGCCACCGCAGCCGGAGGCTCGCCCCAGGTCAGGACCATTTCCACTTGTTCGGCTGCCAGGTCCTGGGCCGCTTCGGAGGAGCCACCGAAATACAGCGGCGGGCGCGGTTGCTGGATCGGCGGATAGAGCAACTTGGCGCCTTTGACGCTGATGTGCTGGCCGTCGTAATCGACGGTCTCGCCTTCCAGTACGCGGCGCCAGATGCGGGTGAACTCCACCGACGCCTGGTAACGCTCTTCATGGCTCAGGAACAAACCGTCGCCGGCCAATTCATCCGGGTCTCCACCGGTCACCAGGTTGAACAACGCCCGGCCGCCGGACAGACGATCCAGGGTCGCGGCCTGACGCGCAGCCACTGTCGGGGAAATGATCCCGGGGCGCAGCGCGACAAGGAATTTCAAGCGTTGGGTCACCGGGATCAGCGACGCCGCCACCAGCCACGAATCTTCGCAGGAGCGGCCGGTGGGGATCAGTACCCCGCCGAAGCCAAGGCGGTCGGCCGCCTGGGCCACTTGCTGCAGATAACCGTGATCAACGGCGCGAGCGCCTTCGGCGGTGCCAAGGTAATGGCCGTCGCCGTGGGTAGGCAGAAACCAGAAAATATTGAGGCTCATGGAGTTGTCTCCTGAAGAAGTCGGATTACGGCGCTTTGGCAACGGCGGCAGGTGGTGTCCAGATCACGTCCTTGATGCTCAAGGGTTTGGGGATCAATTTGAGTTGGTAGAAGCTGTCGGCGATTTTCTGCTGCGCCGCGATCACTTCAGGCGTCAGGAACTGCGCACCGTAGCCCTGGCGTTTTACCGAGGTCAGGGTGATGTCGGCCGGCAGGCCCAGCAGCGGAGCAACTTGTTCGGTGACTTGTTCCGGGTTGGCCTTGGACCATTCGCCCACGGCGCGGACTTCTTCCACCAGCGTCTTGATCACTTCAGGGTGTTTTTCGGCGTACGGCTTGGTGGCCAGGTAGAACTGATGGTTGTCGGCAATGCCGGTGCCGTCACGCAGGGTGCGGGCTTGCAGTTGCTTCTCGGCGGCTGCCTGGTACGGGTCCCAGATCACCCAGGCATCGACGCTGCCACGCTCGAACGCGGCGCGGGCATCGGCGGGCGGCAGGAACACGGTCTGCACGTCGGTGTATTTCAGGCCGGCATCTTCCAGGGCACGTACCAGCAGGTAGTGCACGTTGGAGCCTTTATTGAGGACGACTTTCTTGCCCTTGAGGTCTTGCACCGATTTGATCGGCGAGTCTTTCGGTACCAGGATCGCTTCGCTGGTAGGCGCCGGCGGTTCATAGGCGACGTAGAGCAGATCGGCACCGGCAGCCTGGGCGAACACTGGCGGGGTTTCACCCGTCACGCCGAAGTCGATGGAGCCTACGTTCAACCCTTCCAGCAGCTGCGGGCCGCCGGGAAACTCGGTCCACTGCACTTGCACGCCCTGCTCGGCCAGGCGCTTTTCCAGCGAGCCCTTGGCCTTGAGCAGCACCAGGGTGCCGTATTTCTGATAGCCGATCCGCAAGGTTTCGGCGGCCTGGGCTTGAACAATGGCGCCGAAGGACACAGCCGCAGCAAACAGTGCGACCAGACCACGACGCAAGATGACAGTGCGCATGGCGCTCTCTCCAAATATACGATTAGGGGGTTGGCTGCACCTGCTTGGCCGTTGGCGGCTGAGTAAGGTGAGTAGTACTTGTCGAATTCAGGTAAAGCTGGGTAAGGCTTAAATGCTCCAGCGAGCACTCAACAAACGTTCATTCAACACATTGGGGTCAAGGGGTTTCGGGCGGCGGGCCATGGCGCTGTAGAACGTCTCCAGGGCCTCGCTCAAGCGTTGTTCCAGCACCGGCACCAGTTGCGCCTGGGCGCTGCCTTCGCCGTAGGCGATCTGGCTGTCTTCGGCGAAAATCCCGTGGAGCAATTCCTGGGCTTTCAATGCCGACAGCACCGGCTTCAGCGCGTAGTCCACCGCGAGCATGTGGGCGATGCTGCCGCCGGTGGCCATCGGCAACACTATTTTGTGGGCCAGGGCGCGTTCAGGCAGCAGGTCGAGGATGGTTTTCAGCGCGCCGGAAAACGAAGCCTTGTACACCGGCGTGGCGATCACCAGGCCATCGGCGTTCGCCACTTGCTGCAACAGGTCGATGATTTTCGGGCTATCGAACCGCGCGTGCAGCAAGTCTTCGGCCGGGAAGTCCCGTATCTGATAACTCACCACTTCCACGCCTTGTTGCTGCAACCAGTTGCGGGTGTGATCCAGCAAGACCCCGGACCGGGAACGTTGGCTGGGGCTACCACCAAGTGTTACGACCAGCATGTAGGAAATTCCTTTGGAAAGTGTCGGCGGTTCGCTATGTGGCGATGGCGCCAAGATGGGACAGACCATATCAGCCAATTTATATATCTATAAATCTTATTTTTTCATTTGTTTATTCTTTAAATGCATATGATACCGACTAAATCGCAGGCATAAAAAAAGGCCGTCGAAACGGCCGTAAAACCCCTGCTATGTGAGACTTGAAATGCGCGCAAGTGTGGGAGCGGGCTTGCTCGCGAAAGCGGTGTGTCATTCAAAGATGCATCAACTGACAGTGCGCATTCGCGAGCAAGCCCGCTCCCACATGTGGTTGTGTGTCAGCGATTCGGTTGAGGGGTGAGCCGCAGGTACGGCTTCACCGCCCGGTAACCCTTCGGAAAGCGTTTCTTGATCTCTTCCTCGTCCTTGAGCGACGGCACTATCACCACTTCGTCACCGTCCTGCCAGTTGGCCGGGGTCGCGACTTTGTGGTTGTCGGTCAGTTGCAGCGAGTCGATCACCCGCAGGATTTCGTGGAAGTTGCGACCGGTGCTGGCCGGGTAGGTGATGGTCAGGCGAATCTTTTTGTTCGGATCAATCACGAACAGCGAACGCACGGTAAGGGTGTCACTGGCATTCGGGTGGATCAGGTCGTACAGGTCGGAGACCTTGCGGTCAGCGTCGGCCAGGATCGGGAAGTTGACGATGGTGTTCTGGGTTTCGTTGATGTCTTCGATCCACTTGTGGTGGGAGTCCACCGGGTCCACCGACAGCGCAATGGCCTTGACGCCCCGCTTGGCGAATTCATCCTTGAGCTTGGCGGTGAAACCCAGCTCGGTGGTGCACACCGGGGTAAAGTCCGCCGGGTGGGAAAACAGCACGCCCCAGCTATCGCCCAGCCACTCGTGGAAGCGAATCTTGCCGGCGCTGGAATCCTGTTCAAAGTCGGGGGCGATGTCGCCCAGTCTGAGGCTCATGGTGTGGCTCCTGATGAGTGCTTATGGAGCCCACTGTGCCTGTGTCGCGGATTATTTAAAAAGAATAAATATCGATTTATCTAGACGATAAAGGAATATTAAAAATCTGTTCATTGGACTTGGCAACGGGCGTGGATCAACATCCGCTTCAAGGTTCGAGAAGGCCTTGAGACGCTGTACAAAGAGGGGTTCAGGACGGGCTTGCGGGGGTTGAGCCCGGCTTGAAAAGTAAAGCACCCTGCCCGGCATTGCGCCGGGCAAGGTTTTACGCTCTTACTTGAACGCGTAGGTGTAGCTGAGGATTACGCGGTTTTCGTCCTGGGAACGGGTGTTCGCCAGGTCGGTACGCCACATCGCGTTTTTCCAGGCAACGCCCAGGTTTTTCAGCGGACCTTCTGGAACAACGTAAGCCAGGGTCAGGTCGCGTTCCCACTCGTTACGCTCGCCGACGGTGGTGTCGATGTTGCTACCTTTGAGGTAAACCACACCGGCAGTCAGGCCGGGTACGCCGATCTTGGCGAAGTCATAGGCGTAGCGAGCTTGCCAGGTACGTTCGCCAGCACGGGCAAACTTCTGGATTTGCATGTCGGTGATGGTGCTGTTAGACGAGCCGTCACCTTGGTTCAGCCAAGGGAAGTCGCTGTCGCCCTTGGTGTACTGGTAGCCAGCACCGAAGGTGTGACCGGCAACCGAGTACAGCGCCAGGTAGCTGTACAGGTCGTTGTCGACCTTACCTTTGACCTTGGTGGCGTTGGTCGGATGATCCGAGTAGTAGCCGGAGGTGTAGTAACCGGCAGTATCACCGTTGGCACCGTTGTCACGGCTGCGGTAGTAGCGCAGGTCACTTTTCAGGACGCCAGGACCGATCGCCCAGTTGTGGACCAGGCCCAGGAAGTTCTGAGAGTAGAAATCCTTCAGCTCGCCGAAGTAGTACGAAGCGGTCAGGTCTTTGTTGATTTTGTAGTCAGCACCGGCGTAGTAGAACTTGTTGACGAAGTTACCAGCGTCGTAGTTCGAGCTGCCGTTGGCACCGGCCAGGGACAGACCTTCATTGTTGCTGGAGTTACGGCCTTTGGAGTGCTCGATCTGACCAGCAGTCAGGGTCAGGTCCTTGAACTCGTTCGAAGAGATCTCGCCGCCCTGGAAGGTTTGTGGCAACAGACGACCGTCGTTGGTCTTGATCACCGGGTTGTTCGGCTGCAAGGTACCGATCTTCAGCACGGTTTGGGAGATCTTGACCTTACCGGTCACGCCCAGGCTGGCGAAATCGTGAACGGCCTTGTTGCCATCACTTGGGAACACGGTGCCGCCGGAAGCAGTACCAGTGTAGTTACCGTGATCAGCGCGGCTGGAATCCAGACGCACGCCGTACAGGCCGATGGCGTCAAGACCGAAGCCCACAGTACCTTGGGTAAAACCCGAGATGAAACGCAGGTCGAAACCCTGACCCCATTCAGCGTTTTTGCTGCGGGTGTTCGAGGTAGCCGATGGCTTCAGATCGCGGTTGTCGGTGTTGATGTAAAAGTTACGTACGCCCAGCGTGATCTTGCTGTCATCGATAAAACCAGCGGCGCCTGCTTGTTGGGCGATTGCCCCCAAAGCTACGGCCAACGCCAATGTTGACTTCTTCATGTACCGCTCCTCTCATTTCTAATTTTTGTATTTCTTAGGTCTCGGGTCTGACGCCCTCGATCCACAGATGCGCGATTAGCACCGGATAGTGACTGACAAGTCAATCGTAACCTTGTGTGTCTACTACTTTCGTCTAACCGCAGTTAATTTGGTCCTTGCAGGGTAATGAGTTTTTCATACACCCAAAAAGAATTGTTTCGTCCTTTTTCATACCATTCAGGAATAACGCTTTCCATGGGACGGTCAAGCCGACAGGCGATGCCGCTCCATAAGCGTTTTCCGAAAGAGTATGTCTTTGCGCTTTTTTAGATCGTTTTGTGTTGACCAAACGGGGTCATACGTCACTCACGATCAAAAACGCGACGCCATCATGGCCAAACGCACATCATTCCGTCAATTTGTTACAGTTTTTGTATCGATGAAACTTTTCTGCCGTCCCAGCAATCCACCTCACCGTAACCGGTGATAATGTCACTTTGATGTCAGTTATATGTATAAATTGGCAAACCCTGTGTTCAGGGCCGATGCGTCCGCCGAGGAGCACGACTCGCCAAAGTGACAGGCGAGAGGATTGCCCCCTCGCCCCTTAGCCTTACAACGCCTTTTCGAAAATCTTCGAATTACGCTGATAGTTGTATAACGACGCCCGCGCCGACGGCAGGCGATCCACCGTGCTCGGCACAAAACCACGTTCGCGGAACCAGTGGGCGGTACGGGTCGTCAGCACGAAGAGCGTCTTCAAACCCTGGGCCCGGGCACGGGTCTCGATGCGCTCCAGCAGCTCGTCACCGCGACCGCCATGACGGTACTCCGGGTTCACGGCCAGGCACGCCAGCTCCCCTGCGTCGGAGTCGGCGATCTGATACAGCGCCGCACAGGCGATGATCATGCCTTCACGTTCCACCACGCTGAACTGCTCGATTTCCCGCTCCAGCACTTCCCGGGAACGACGCACCAGAATCCCCTGCTCTTCCAGCGGGCTGATCAGGTCCAGCAACCCGCCGACGTCTTCAATCGCCGCTTCGCGCACCAGTTCGAACTGTTCCTGGGCCACCAGCGTACCGCCGCCATCCCGGGTGAACAGCTCGGTCAGCAAGGCACCATCTTCGGCATAACTGACAATGTGGCTGCGCCCTACGCCGCCACGGCAAGCCTCGGCGGCCGCGTCCAGCAATTCGGCTTGGTAGTTGTTGCCCAGGCGTTGCAGGTGCGCGGGCACCTGTTGCGGCCGCAATTCACGCACCAGGCGGCCGTGCTCGTCGATCAGGCCGAGATCGGCACCGAACAGCAGCAACTTGTCCGCGCCCAGGTCGATGGCCGCGCGGGTGGCGACGTCTTCACAGGCGAGGTTGAAGATTTCGCCGGTAGGCGAGTAGCCCAGCGGCGACAGCAGCACGATGGAGCGCTCGTCCAGCAGGCGGTTGATGCCCTTGCGGTCGACCCGGCGCACTTCGCCGGTGTGGTGATAGTCGACGCCTTCAAGCACACCGATCGGGCGCGCCGTCACCAGGTTGCCGCTGGCCACCCGCAGGCGCGAGCCCTGCATCGGCGAGGACGCCATGTCCATCGACAACCGCGCTTCGATGGCGATACGCAGATGGCCGACCGCGTCGATCACACACTCCAGGGTTGCGGCATCGGTGATGCGCAAGCCTTCGTGGTAAGCCGGGGTCAGGCCGCGGGCGGCGAGGCGGGTTTCAATTTGCGGGCGCGAACCGTGGACCAGCACCAGTCGCACGCCCAGGCTGTGGAGCAGCACCAGGTCGTGGACGATATTGCCGAAGTTCGGGTGCTCTACACCATCGCCCGGCAGCATGACGACAAAGGTGCAATCCCGGTGGGCATTGATGTAAGGCGAAGCGTGACGAAGCCAATTGACGTATTCGGGCATAAAAACCTGGGCCTGTAATAAAAAGCAGCCAAAAAAGGATGAATCGCAAAAACGCACAGCGGGCTGTTGGTTATCGTCGGAACAGGCTTGGCGACACGCTCGCTCTCCTTCTATGTACGGATGGGCAGGGGTTAATTTATGCAGGTGTCAGGCAGTAATGTTGAATCAGTTCACGCAATAGACGCACTGTAGGCGTCAAGCGTGACATTTCAAGGTACTCGCCTGGCTGGTGGGCGCAGGCGATATCGCCAGGGCCAAGCACCAGGGTCTCGCAACCAAGGCGCTGAAGATAAGGCGCTTCGGTGCCGAACGCCACTGCTTCGGCGCGATGACCGGTAAGTCGTTCAGCTACCCGCACCAACTCTGCATCCTCGGTCTGCTCGAACGGCGGCACTTCGGGGAACAGCGGCGCATAGTCGATCTTCACCTGATGGCGCTCGGCCAAGGGTTCAAGCTTCTGCCGGATGGCAGCGCGCAGCACCTGGGGATCCATGCCCGGCAGGGGCCGCAGGTCGAATTCCAGGGAGCATTGGCCGCAGATGCGGTTGGGGTTGTCGCCACCGTGGATGCAGCCGAAGTTCATGGTCGGCTGTGGCACGCTGAACTGCGGATTGCGGTATTCGCGCTGCCAAGCCAGGCGCAGGCCACGCAGTTCGCCAATGGCGTCGTGCATGGCTTCGAGGGCGCTGTGGCCCAGGCTTGGGTCCGACGAATGGCCGCTGCGCCCGAGGATATCGATGCGCTCCATCATTACGCCCTTGTGCAGGCGGATGGGTTTGAGGCCGGTGGGTTCACCGATCACCGCCGCACGGCCCAAGGGACGACCCGCCTCGGCCAGTGCACGAGCACCGGCCATGGAGCTTTCTTCATCGCAGGTAGCAAGAATCAGCAGCGGCTGCTTGAAAGGCTGGTCGAGCAACGGCTGGACGGCTTCGATCACCAGGGCGAAAAAGCCCTTCATGTCACAGCTGCCCAGTCCTACCCAGCGGCCGTCGACTTCCGTCAGCTTGAGCGGATCGGTCTGCCATAGGGCGCCGTCGTACGGCACGGTGTCACTGTGGCCCGCCAACACCAGGCCGCCAGGGCCGGTGCCGAAACTGGCCAACAGGTTGAATTTGCCTGGGCTGACCTGCTGGATGTCGCAGGCAAAGCCCAGGTCTGCCAGCCAGGTGGCGAGCAAATCGATGACCGGGCGGTTGGATTGGTCGAGAGAGGCCTGGGTACAACTGACCGAAGGCGCGGCAATCAGCGCGGCGAATTGTTCTTTCATGGACGGTAAAGGCATGCGCTGTCTCTCAACTTCCCGGACGAACCCCATCATAGAGCTATCTGAGTGACACAATAAACCGTTGCGGCACGTTGCCGGGCTCAGTCCTGTACACTGCACGACCTTGGCAGCCACTCTTTTCCCCGGCTGCGCTCCCGATCCTGGATTTTCCGGCCATGCAGAAAGAAACCGAAATCAAGCTCCGTGTCAGCCGCGAAACCCTCGCCGCGCTGCGTGAGCACCCGTTACTGAAAAAACGCAACAAAAGTGGCTGGGAACGCCGTGAGTTGATGAACCAGTACTTCGACACCCCGGAACGCGACCTGGCCCAGGCCAAAGTGGCCCTGCGCCTGCGCAAAGACGGCGACGAAGTGATCCAGACCCTCAAGACCCGTGGCCAGAGCGTCGCCGGCTTGTCGGAACGCAATGAGTACAACTGGGACCTGGCCAAAGCCAAGCTCGACGTGAAGAAACTCGACGGCGAATGCTGGCCCGAGCAACTGGCCGAGCTGGACAAAAAGACCCTCAAGCCGATCTTCACCACCGATTTCGTCCGCGAACGCGCTGAAATCGCCTGGGGCCGCGGCAAGGCCAAGGTGGTGATCGAAGCCGCCCTGGACCTGGGCCACGTGGTTGCCGGCAAGCAGAAAGAAGAAATCTGCGAGCTGGAACTGGAACTGCGCGAAGGCGACCCGGCCGCCCTGCTGGAGCTGGCCGCTGAACTGGCCGCGACCCTGGCGCTGATGCCGTGCGATATCAGCAAGGCCGAGCGTGGCTATCGCCTGTTCGACGCCAACAGCTACTCCCTGAGCCTGCCGGCACCGCTGCTGCACGCCGAAATGCCGCTGGACGACGCATTTGCTGCCGTCATGTGGCATCTGTTGGGCAGCAGCCAGCGCCTGGCCGAGCAATACCGTTTCAACGGCCACTGGCGTCTGCTGCAGGACTGGGTGGAAAACCTCGGCGAACTGCGGGCCCTGCTCGGCAGCCTCGGCCAGGCCGCACCGCGTCAGTCCACCAGCGAATTGCGCGCCGCACTGGACGCCTTGCTGGAAGACTGGCGTCCGCTGGTCCAGGCCGGTGACGACGATGAAGACATCCGCAAGGCCGCGCCGGAGCAGTTCGCCGAAGAACTGGAAGACGTGCGCTGGGGCTTGTTCTCCCTGACCACTTCCCGCTGGCTGCTGGCCCGCACCTGGGCCGCGGATCGCAACGTGCGTGGCAATCGCCAGGGCGCTGCACAGCTGGCCAACTGGCTGCCGCGCCTGCTGGCCGATGACGCCGTTGCCCTGCAACTGCCGCGCTACCAGCAACAGCCGGAAGACCTGGCCGAGCAACTGCCGCGTATCGAACGCATCCTGGCCTGGCTGCACCATGCACGCCAGGTGCTGGATATCGCCGAGCTGGACCGTTTGTATGGCGAGCTGAACAAGCTGGCGCACCTGGCCAACCAGCCGATCACCGATGAGTCGCTGGATGCGCGGATGCATCAGGCGATTGCGGTGTATCAGAATCGCGCCTGGAAAACCCTGCTGCGCCTGTAAAACCTTGTGGCGAGGGAGCTTGCTCCCTCTTCACTAAAATCAGGCCAAGACAACTATCAGCGCAACACCGGCAAACTCGTGGTGGACTTGATCTCCGACAAGGCCACTATCGAGTTGACCTCCTGAATCCCCGGCACCATCGACAGCTTCTCAAAGAAAAACCGCTCATACGCCTCGATGTCCGACGTGACGATCCGCAGTAAAAAGTCCACCGCCCCCATCAGCACATAACATTCCAACACTTCCGGAAAACCGCGAATCGCCTCGGTGAATTCAGTGAAGTTGGAACGGCCGTGGGCGTTGAGTTTCACCTCGGCAAAAATCTGCGTATTAAGGCCGATTTTCTTGCGATCCAGCAGGGTGACCTGGCCGCGAATCACACCCTCCTCTTTCAGCCGCTGAATCCGGCGCCAGCACGGCGACTGCGACAGGCCGACCTGTTCGGCGATCTGCGCGCTGGAGAGCGAAGCGTCTTCCTGCAACAGCGCGAGAATGCGCCGGTCGTACACGTCCAATTCAGCGTGCATAGAAATACCCATTAATCATGATTTAAAGAATTACATGATTCTCTTATAAGCCAATACAGGCTGTTTTAGATAAGAAATCTCCCGCGACGAATGCAAAAATTTCTCCAGTCGAATCCGGAGAATCATCATGCACGTCGTCGAAGCCTCCCACCCCGCCCAACGCGTTGACGCCTGGGCCGTCAGCAATGCCCACTGCCAGGCGCACTATCAAATCCTCGCCGAGGCTGAACCCGACGTGTTGTGCCGGGTGCTCAACTATTTTGCCCTGCAGTTCCTGGTGCCACGTCAGGTGAGCGTGCAGCGTGAAGACGACCTGCTGGCGATCGATATCGTGATGGATGGCCTGAGCTGGCACCGGGCCCAGGTGATCGGCGAAAAACTTCGTAACCTGATCAGTGTGTGCTCGCTGGAGCTGCGCCCGGTAGATGCTGCGCGGCCTCTGGCGGTCCAGGCGGCCGCTCAGTAAAAGCCTGCAATAAACCCCGGAGGCCGAAGCGCAAAGCGTGACTAGCCTGAGGACTACGCCTAATCGTTGCCCAGGAACGTCACCATGTCCGTTGCGCCAAATCCCCAGGATCGCTGGCTGGAAATCCATCAGTTGTTGCCTGCCCTGATCGACCAGGGCCTGGTGCCCGCCGACCTGGCTCTACCGGCGAACAGTGGGCTGCATCCCCTGGAATGCATTGCCAGCCATGGGCCGTCTCTGGAAATGCTGACCGAATGGCTCGCCCGCCACTGCGGCCAGCCCTACCTGCGTATCGACCCGTTGAAAATCGACGTCGCGGCGGTGGTGCCGCTGATGTCCTATGCCTTTGCCCAGCGCCACAAGATCCTGGCCGTTGCGGTCGACGCCCACAGCGTTACCGTCGCCAGTGCCCAGCCTTACGTGTGCAGTTGGGAAGCCGGCCTGGCTCAGGTGTTGAAGCGCTCCATCAAGCGGGTGCTGGCCAATCCCCAGGAGATCCAGCGCTGCACCGTGGAGTTTTACCGACTGGCGAAATCGGTCAGCGGCGCCATTGATCAAAAAACCTCCGGCGCGCCGAATATCGAACAACTGCTCAATCTCGGCGCCAGCGACCAGGAGCCCGACGCCAACGACGCGCACATCGTCAACATCGTCGACTGGCTGTTGCAGTACGCCTTTGGCCAGCGGGCCAGTGATATCCATATCGAACCCGGACGCGATCAGGGGCGCGTGCGTTTTCGCATCGACGGGCTGCTGCATGACGTCTATCAATTCCCATCCCAGGTGACGATGGCGGTGGTCAGCCGCCTGAAAAGCCTGGGCCGGATGAACGTGGCGGAAAAACGCAAACCCCAGGACGGCCGGGTGAAGACCAAAAGCCCCACGGGCGGGGAAGTGGAGCTGCGCCTGTCGACCTTGCCCATAGCCTTCGGCGAAAAGCTGGTGATGCGAATTTTTGACCCGCAGGTGCTGCACAAGGATTTCCAGCAACTGGGACTTTCCAGCGACGATCTGCAACGCTGGCAATCCATGACCGGCCAGGCCAACGGCATCATCCTGGTCACCGGCCCTACCGGCTCCGGCAAGACCAGCACGCTGTACACCACGCTCAAGCAATTGGCCACTCGCGAGGTCAACCTGTGCACCGTCGAAGACCCGATCGAGATGGTGGAGCCGGCCTTCAACCAGATGCAGGTGCAGCACAACATCGACCTGACCTTCGCCAGCGGCATCCGCGCCCTGATGCGCCAGGACCCGGACATCATCATGATCGGCGAGATTCGCGACCTGGAAACCGCAGAAATGGCGATCCAGGCCGCCCTGACCGGGCATCTGGTGCTGTCGACGTTGCACACCAACGATGCGCCCGGCGCCATCAGCCGCTTGCTGGAACTGGGCATTCCCCATTACCTGATCAATGCCACGCTGCTGGGGGTGATGGCCCAGCGCCTGGTCAGGCTGTTGTGCCCGCACTGCAAGCGGCAAGCCGGGCAGGTCCATCAGGCAGTGGGTTGCGGCGAGTGCCGGGAAAGTGGCTATCGGGGTCGAGCCGGGGTCTACGAGATCATGCTGATGAACGATCGCCTCAAGGCCCTGGTCAGCCCGGGCACCGACCTCCAGGCCCTGCGTCTGGCGGCCCTTGACCAGGGAATGTGCAGCTTGCGGTCCGCCGGTATGCGCAAGGTAATGGCAGGACTGACAACACTTGAAGAGGTACTGCGAGTGACGCCTGGGGATTCAGAAACAAATCCTTTGATCGATGGCGCGGTAATCCGTCCTTATCCGTGACAACACCGTTACAATCGGAAAAACCTCGCTTCACCGTCACCAGACAAGGAATCGTTATGCAGATCGGAACCGTACTGCTTCTTTTTGTAGGCTTGGCCGTCGCCATCCTCTTCATGGGTTTCAAGGTGGTCCCGCAGGGTTACCAGTGGACAGTCGAGCGCTTCGGCCGCTACACCAACACCCTCAAGCCCGGCCTGAACATCATCATTCCGGTCATGGACCGCATCGGTCGCAAGATCAACGTGATGGAAAGCGTGCTGGATATCCCACCCCAGGAAGTCATCACCGCTGACAACGCCACGGTGCAGATCGACGCCGTGTGCTTCTTCCAGGTGGTCAATACCGCCCAGGCTGCCTACGAGGTGAACAACCTCGAACACGCCATCCGCAACCTGTTGCAAACCAACATCCGTACCGTGCTCGGCTCCATGGAGCTGGATGCGATGCTCAGCCAGCGTGACGGCATCAACGAAAAACTGCTGCGCACCGTCGACGAAGCCACCGCACCGTGGGGCATCAAGATCACCCGGATCGAGATCAAGGACATCAGCCCGCCTGCCGACCTGATGGCCGCCATGTCCGGCCAGATGAAGGCCGAGCGGATCAAGCGTGCGCAGATCCTCGAGGCCGAAGGCCTGCGAGCCTCCGCGATCCTGACCGCCGAAGGCAAGAAGCAGGCGCAGATCCTGGAGGCCGAAGGTGGTCGTCAGGCCGCCTTCCTGGAATCCGAAGCCCGCGAACGTCAGGCCGAGGCCGAAGCCCGCGCCACTCAAGTGGTATCGGAAGCCATCGCCACCGGTAACGTGCAGGCCATCAACTACTTCGTCGCCCAGAAATACATCGACGCACTGGGCAAGCTGGCCTCGGCCAACAACAGCAAGGTGATCCTGATGCCGCTGGAAGCCAGCCAGGTGATTGGCGCAGTCGGCGGCATCGGCGAAATCGTCAAGGCAACCTTCGACAACAAGAAAGCCTGAGGCACGCACCATGTGGGAATTCCTGCAGCACCTGTCGTTTTGGGACTGGCTGGCACTGGGCACGGTGCTGTTGATCCTTGAAGTGTTCGGTGCCGGTGGTTATCTGCTGTGGATGGGCATCGCCGCGGCAGCCGTGGGCGTGATCAAGTTCCTGGTGCCGAGCCTGGGGCTGGAGTGGCAACTGCTGCTGTTCGCCGTGTTGTCGATCCTCACGGCGGTGTACTGGTGGCGACGCCAGCGCAGCAGCGCCAAGGTCAGCGACCAGCCGGGGCTGAACATGCGCGGCTCCGAGTTGATCGGTCGCACCTTTGTGGTGCATCAGGCCATCGTCGAGGGCCGTGGCAAGATCAAGGTGGGTGACGGTGTGTGGATGGCATCCGGGCCGGACGCGCCGGCTGGGGCACACGTACGTGTCATTGGTCAGGAAGGCGTGATTTTGCAGGTTGAAACTGTTTAGTCATCCATGGAACTCGGCTGGGCTATCTACAATCAAACTGTTCAGATAACCCAGTCGGAGTCACCCATCATGCGTCTAAAATATGCTGTCGCAACCCTCGCTGTGCTTTCCCTTCCCGTCGGTTCAGCCATGGCCGACAGCTTCTGGCGTAATGTCATCTCATCGGGTGCCACGACCGGCTCGACGTACCTGACCTTCAAGGACCACAAAATGGTAGTCGCCGCCCAGGACGACGCCGGTAGCTTCGTCGCCAGTGACGGCAACATCCGTGGCCCATACCTGGAAGCTGCGATGCAGAAAGTCCGCGCCGATAACCCTGGCCTCAAGGCCACGGATATGGACCTGGCGAACGCAATCCTGGCAAAAAACGCCATTGCTTCCGAGTAATACCGCCGCATAAAAAATGCCGTTCCTCGAGAGCGGCATTTTTTTGCCCTGATTTCCTACGCCAGACGCTGGCGATTCCGCATCTGAACAGGAAAAGTCCTGTCGAGTTGCAGGCGCGCCCGGCAACAAGCTATCGATTCCCTTCAGACTGAGTGAATCGATGACCATGCAAAAACTCTCCTACGCCCTGCTGCTCGCCGCGGTTGCCACGCCTTATGCCCAGGCAGAAAGCTGGTACGGGTCGGCAAAGCTCAACAGCGCCCGGCAGAATCTCTCAAGCTCACTGCTGACCAGCCCACGCGTAACCCACCGGGTAGAAGCCCCCGACAGCAGCAAGACGTTCACCGGCTCATTCGCCGTGGGCTATGCCTTTGCCGATGGCTGGCGCCTGGAGGGGGAATACACGATGCCCAGCCACTCGACCTTCAAATCCCATTGGGCACCGTTCAATGCCAACGTCAACAGCCTGCGCACCGACAGCCAGCGCCTGATGCTCAACGGTTATAAAAACATCCCGATCAATGAATGGCTGTCGTTCTACGGTATGGCGGGAGTCGGCGTGGCCCAGGTTGACGCCGAGGGTTACCAGACCAACGACACCCGCCGTTTCGCCAGCAATCGCCAATACAACTTCGCCTACAGCGTTGGCCTGGGGCTGGATGCCAAGGTCAGCGAAACCCTGACCCTGGGTACCGGCTGGCGTTACGTGGACATGGGCGGGATCGAGACCGGCTACAACACGTTCGCCAATCGGATAAACGCCCGGGACGAACAGCTCAAAGGCAAGCTCAAAGAGCAGAACGTGTTTCTTGAGGCACGCGTTGCCTTCTGACACCGATGCTGAAATGCCGCTCCCGAGGCGGCATTTTTTGTTTCAGGCGGGACGATTCATTCACAGACGACAGGCTATATTCAGTCGAGCCGTGCAACCATGCCCGGCATTGATATGCTTTTTTCTCATCGCCTTCTGAAACGGATGCCTTCAACGTCATGAGCCAACTGCCCTTTCTGCCGTTCTCCAAGCCCACCATTGATGAAGCCACCATCTCGGCGGTAGGCGACGTACTGCGCTCCGGCTGGATCACCAGCGGGCCGAAAGTGCAGGCGTTCGAGGCGCAGTTGTCGGAATATTTTGGGGGGCGCCCGGTGCGTACCTTCAACTCGGGCACCTGCACCATGGAGATTGCCTTGCGCATCGCCGGTATCGGGCCTGGTGACGAAGTCATCACCACCCCGATTTCGTGGGTAGCCACGGCCAACGTGATTCTGGAAGTCGGTGCCACGCCGGTGTTCGCCGACATCGACCCGGTGACCCGCAATATCGACCTGGCCAAGGTGGAAGCCGCGATCACACCGCGCACCAAGGCAATCATCCCGGTATACCTGGCGGGCCTGCCGTTGGACATGCCATTGCTCTACGCGCTGGCCAACAAATACAACCTGCGCATCGTCGAAGATGCAGCCCAGGCCCTGGGTTCCAGCTGGGATGGCCAACGCATTGGCGCTACCGGCGATTTCGTATCGTTCAGCTTCCAGGCGAACAAGAACATCACCTCGTCCGAAGGCGGCTGCCTGGTATTGAACAACGCTGAAGAAGCGCGCCTGGCGGAAAAATATCGCCTGCAGGGCGTGACCCGCACCGGCTTCGATGGCCTGGACGTGGATGTGTTGGGCGGCAAGTTCAACATGACCGACATCGCAGCAGCCATCGGCCTGGGCCAGTTTGCCCATATCGAGAAGATCACTGCCCACCGCCAGGAACTGGCGCGTCACTATTTCGAATGCTTCGGCAGTGATTTTGAAGCGCAGTACGGTGCGCAATTGCCACCGGCAGACTTCGAAAACAGCAACTGGCACCTGTTCCAGCTGGTACTGCCGGAGCGCCAGGACGGCCTGCCCGCACGCGCCACGTTCATGGAGCAGATGCAGGCCCATGGCGTCGGCATTGGCTATCACTACCCGCCGATCCACCTGCTGAGCTTGTACAAGGCGCAGGGATTCAAGGAAGGCATGTTCCCGGTAGCGGAAAAAGTGGGGCGTTTGATTGTGTCGTTGCCGATGTTCACGGCGATGACGAAGGCGGACGTAGAGCGTTCGGTAGCGGCGGTAAAAGCAGTATTGAAACGCGGATAAAACCTTTGCGGGAGCCGATTGCCGGCTCCCGCAGCGGGATCACTCGCCGATGGCAGCCTTGTAGCCGGCAGCGTCCAGCAATTTTTTCAGTTCATCCGGGTTGCTTGGCTTGAGCTTGAAGATCCAGGCGCCGTAAGGGTCGGAGTTCAACAGCTCTGGCTCACCGCTCAAGGCGTCGTTCACCGCGATCACTTCGCCAGCAATTGGCGAGTAGATATCCGAAGCGGCCTTCACCGATTCAACCACGCCGGCCTGGTCAGCCGCCTTGAACACGTTGCCGACTTCGGTCAACTCAACGAACACTACATCCCCCAATGCTTCCTGGGCATGGTCCGAGATCCCGACGGTCACGGTGCCGTCAGCTTCCAGACGGGCCCATTCGTGACTTTCGGCAAAACGCAGGTCGGCAGGGATATCGCTCATAGTCTGTGTCCTCAAGGAAAAATGTCAGCGGCCATTGGCCCGCCGGAAAAGTTAGATCAATGTTTTGCCATGGCGCACGAACGTCGGTTTGACCACCCGAACCGGGTACCACTTGCCGCGGATTTCCACCTCGGCCCGGTCAGCAGTCGCCGACGGCACACGCGCCAGGGCAATGGATTTGCTTAGCGTAGGAGAGAAACTACCACTGGTGATCTCTCCTTCGCCAACATTGGCGATACGAACCACCTGGTGAGCGCGTAAAACCCCGCGCTCTTCCAGCACCAGGCCGACCAGCTTGGACTTCACACCCGCAGCCTTTTCGGCTTCCAGGGCGGCGCGGCCGATGAAATCCCGCTCGGCCGGCTCCCAGGCGATGCTCCAGGCCATGTTGGCTGCCAGGGGCGAGACGTCCTGGTGAATATCCTGACCGTAAAGGTTCATGCCGGCCTCGAGGCGCAGCGTGTCGCGGGCGCCGAGGCCGATGGGCGAAATGCCTGCGCCTACCAGGTCGTTGAAGAACGCCGGGGCCTGATCGGCCGGCAGGACAATTTCAAGACCGTCTTCGCCGGTGTAACCGGTGCGCGCGATAAACCAGTCGCCGTCAGCCAGGCCTTCAAAGGGCTTGAGCTGATGGATCAGGGTGGCGCGGGACTGGGTCACCAGTTCAGCGATCTTTTGCCGGGCATGGGGGCCTTGAATGGCGAGCATGGCCAATTCGGGCCGCTCGCGGAGCTGGGCCTGATAGCTGCCGAGCCGAGCCTGCATCCAGGCCATGTCCTGGTCACGGGTGGCAGCGTTGACCACCAGCCGGTAACCGCCCTCGGTACGGTAGACGATCATGTCGTCCACCACGCCGCCCTGCTCGTTGAGCATGGCGCTGTATAACGCGCGGCCGCAGCCGTGCAATCGGTCAACATCATTGGCCAGCAAATGCTGGAGCCATTCCTTGGCCTGGGGGCCTGTGATATCGATCACGGTCATATGGGATACATCGAACACCCCGCAGTCGCGTCGCACCTGATGGTGCTCCTCAACCTGCGAGCCGTAGTGCAAAGGCATATCCCAACCGCCAAAATCGACCATTTTCGCGCCAAGGGCGAGATGCAGGTCATACAGAGGCGTGCGCTGTCCCATGGGTTTCTCCTTCCGGGCGTGGCGAAGGTGCGGACGGTCGCCGTTCGGGCCGCACGCCTTGAAATACAAGGCCTGTAGCCGCGTTCAGCAACCCGATCTGAAAGATCGACCGCACCGAATGCCGCGCATTGTAGCCTCAAGCCGTAGGACTGGCACCTAACCGATTCGTCGCGCCGAACGTCGGATCAACCCGATGACCGGTAACAGCCCCACCAATACCAGGGTCAGGGCCGGCAGCGAAGCCCGCGCCCACTCCCCTTCGCTGGTCATCTCGAAAATCCGCACCGCCAGCGTGTCCCAGCCGAACGGGCGCATCAGCAGGGTCGCCGGCATTTCCTTGAGCACATCGACAAACACCAGCAGCGCCGCGCTCAGGGTGCCCGGCAGCAAAAGTGGCAGATACACTTTGCAAAACAGTCGCGGCCCGCTGACCCCAAGACTGCGGGCGGCTTCCGGCAAGGACGGACGGATTCGCGCCAGGCTGTTTTCCAGCGGCCCGTAGGCCACCGCAATGAAGCGCACCAGATACGCCAGCAGCAAGGCCGACAAACTGCCCAGTAACAGCGGTTTGCCGGCGCCCCCCAGCCAGCCGGAGACCGGGATCACCAGTTCACGATCCAGGTAGCTGAACGCCAGCATGATCGACACCGCCAGTACCGAGCCGGGCAGCGCGTAGCCTACGTTGGCCAGGCTGATGCCGGAGCGGATGGCCCGGGTGGGCGCCAGGCGATGGGCGAACGCCAGCACCAGGGCCACGCTGACGGTGATCAGGGCAGCCATACCGCCCAGGTACAGGGTATGGACGATCAAACCGGCGTAGCGCTCGTCCAGGTCGAAACGGCCACGCTGCCAGAACCAGGCCACCAGTTGCAGCATCGGGATCACGAACGCGCAGGCGAACACCAATCCGCACCAACCGCTGGCCAACGCCGCCTTGAACCCGCGCAGATGGTAAAGCGCCTTGCCGCGAGGTCGCTCGTTGCTCGGCCGGCTGGCGCCCCGGGCACGGCGTTCGCCGTACAGCACCAGCATCACCAGCAACAGCAACAGGCTGGCCAGTTGCGCGGCACTGGAGAGGCTGAAAAAGCCGTACCAGGTCTTGTAGATGGCGGTGGTAAAGGTGTCGAAGTTGAACACCGAGACGGCACCGAAATCCGCCAGGGTTTCCATCAGCGCGAGGGCCACGCCCGCACCGATGGCGGGACGCGCCATGGGCAGGGCCACCCGCCAGAACGCTTGCCACGGCGACTGCCCCAAGACACGCGCCGCTTCCATCAGGCCTTTGCCCTGGGCGAGGAACGCGGTGCGTGCCAGCAGATAAACATAGGGGTAGAACACCAGCACCAGCACGATGATCACACCGCTGGTCGAGCGCACACGCGGCAGGCGCAAGCCTGTACCAAACCATTCGCGCAGCAGGGTTTGCACCGGGCCGGAGAAGTCCAGCAGGCCGACGAAGACGAAGGCGAGCACATAGGCGGGAATCGCGAAGGGCAGCATCAACGCCCAGTCCAGCCAGCACCGGCCGGGGAATTCGCAGAGGCTGGTCAGCCAGGCCAGGCTGACGCCCAGCAGCGTAACGCCCACACCGACGCCCAGCACCAGGGTCAAGGTGTTGCCCAGCAGACGTGGCATCTGGGTTTCCCACAGGTGGGACCAGATCTGGTGGTCGATGGTCTGCCACGACAGCAACAGCACGCTCAACGGCAGCAGCACCAGGGCGGCAACGGTGAAGACCGGCAGGTACCAGCGGCGTTGGGCGGGATGGGCCAAAGGTTAATTCTCAGAGAATGAATAGCTTGAAGCCAGCGCTAACCAATGTGGGAGCGGGCTTGTGTGGGAGCGGGCTTGCTCGCGAAAGCGGCGTGTCAGTCAACGCATATGTGACTGATACACCCTCTTCGCGAGCAAGCCCGCTCCCACACAAGCCCGCCCCCACATTTAGATCGGCGGCGCCTTGCAAATTGTATCTAGTTCCAGCCAGCGCGATCCATCAAGCGAATAGCCTCAGCCTGGCGCTTGCCCGCCACTTCCACCGGCAATGTATCGGCCACAAACTTGCCCCAGGTCGCCACTTCCGCCGACGGCGGCACCGCCGGGTTGGCCGGGAACTCCTGATTCACATCCGCAAAGATCTTCTGCGCTTCCGGCGTGGTCATCCACTCCACCAGCGCCTTGGCTGCTTCCGGGTGCGGTGCATGCTTGGTCAGGCCGATGCCCGACAGGTTGACGTGCACCCCGCGGTCGCCCTGGTTCGGCCAGAACAACTTCACCGCCAGGTCCGGCTTCTGCTTGTGCAGGCGGCCGTAGTAGTAGGTGTTCACGATGCCCACGTCACACTGCCCGGCGTTGATCGCTTCCAGCACGGCAATGTCATCGGAGAACACGTCGGTGGACAGGTTGTTGACCCAGCCCTTGACGATTTCTTCGGTCTTGGCCGCGCCGTGGGTTTCGATCAGGGTGGCGGTCAGCGACTGGTTGTAGACCTTCTTCGCGGTGCGCAGGCACAGGCGGCCTTCCCACTGCTTGTCGGCCAGGGCTTCGTAGGTGGTCAGGTCGCCCGGTTTCACGCGATCGGTGGAGTAGGCGATGGTCCGCGCTCGCAGGCTCAGGCCGGTCCAGGCATGGGCCGAAGAACGGTATTGAAGGGGAATATTCTTGTCGATCACCGCAGAGGTGAACGGCTGCAGGATGCCCATCTGCTCGGCCTGCCAGAGGTTGCCGGCGTCGACGGTGAGCAGCAGGTCGGCGGTGGCGTTTTCACCTTCGGCCTTGATGCGCTGCATCAGCGGCGCTTCCTTGTCGGTGATGAACTTCACCTGCACGCCGGTCTTCCTGGTGTAGGCGTCGAACACCGGCTTGATCAGTTCGTCGATGCGCGAGGAGTAGACCACGACCTCATCGGCCGCCTGCACGGTGGTGCTGCCGATAAGAGTGAGTGCCAGGGCAGTCAGGAGGCGCTTGGGTGCCAACATGGGTGCGGTCTCTCATTTGCAAAAAGAGCGCAAATGATAAAGACTCACATTTGGTAACGCTCAACGGAGCCGTTACCAGATGTTGCACAGCACCCTCAGGCCTTGGCCAGCTCCGGCAAATCCCCGGTCAAACCCAATGCCTGACGCACAAACAACGCCTTGGCCTCCGGCATCTGCTCAACCACCTTCAGCCCTGCATTACGCAGCCAGCGCAACGGCAGTTGATCGGCCTGGAACAACCGCTCAAAGCCTTCCATCGCCGCCATCAGCGCCAGGTTGTGCGGCATGCGCCGACGCTCGTAACGGCTGAGCACCTTCACATCCGCCAGGCGCTCGCCGCGCTCGTTGGCCGCCAGCAGCACCTCGGCGAGCACCGCCGCATCGAGGAAGCCCAGGTTCACGCCCTGCCCCGCCAGCGGATGAATGACGTGGGCCGCGTCGCCAATCAATGCCAGGCCTTCTGCCACGTAACGTTTGGCGTGGCGCTGACGCAACGGCACGCACAGCCGTGGATCGGCGCTTATCACGCTGCCCAGGCGGCCTTCGAAGGCATTTTCCAGTTCACGGCAGAAGCTTTCATCATCCAGCGCCATCAAGCGCTCGGACTCACTCGGGGTGGTCGACCAGACGATCGAACACCAGTCTTCCTGCCCGTCCCGCACCAGCGGCAGGAATGCCAGCGGGCCATTGTCGGTAAAACGCTGCCAGGCCGTCTTTTGATGCACCTGGCTGCTGCGCACACTGGTGACGATGGCGTTGTGCAAATAATCCCACTCACGGGTAGCGGTGCCGGTCAGGCGACGTACTGCCGAGTTGGCACCGTCCGCCGCGACCACCAGTGGCGCGCGCAAGGTGCGGCCATCGGCCAGGGTCAGCAGCCAGTCATCGCCGGAGCGGCGCATCTGTTCCAGGCGCGCATTGGCCAGCAGGCCGAGGTCGCAGTCGTGCAGGCGGTCGAGCAAGGCGTCCTGGACCACACGGTTTTCAACGATATGCCCCAGCACCTCGGCATGCACGCTGGCCGCCGAGAAGTGGATCTGCCCGGTGCCGCTGCCGTCCCACACCTGCATCTCGCCGTACGGGCTGGCACGTCGCTCGACAATCCCGTCCCACACGCCAAGGCGCTCGAGGATGCGCTGGCTGGCGGCCGACAAGGCGCTCACCCGCGGTTCGAACGCAGCATGAGGGTCGAACGGCTTGACGCTCAGCGGGCTGCCGTCGAGCAGCAGCACCTGCAGGCCACTGCCCTGCAACGCCAGCGCCAGGGCGCTTCCGACCATTCCGGCCCCGACAATCAGCACATCTGCGCGCATGTCCATGCTTTAAGCCTGTCTCGATTGCAGCTTGCGCCGCACGTAAAGGGTTTTGTCGACCCGCGCCACCAGGGTGCCGGAGCCGTCATGAATCTGTACCTTGAGCTGCGGTAAATACTTGTCGCCGCTGGCGGTGTGCTGGCGAATCTCGTCCAGCAACGCTTGGTCGATGGAAAATTCGGCGAACACCGGGCCTTTGCCCGGCGAGATAAAGTCGATAGCGGCAGCCTTGTCCCAGACAATGTAGTCGCGGCCCAGGTTCTCCATCAGCATCAGCATGTAGAACGGGTCGACCATCGAATACAGGCTGCCGCCAAACTGCGTGCCGACGTAGTTGCGGTTGTACCAGCCCAGGCCCATGCGCACCTTGACCTCGCGGAAATCGCTGCCGATGTGCAACACCCGAACTCCGGCCCCGAGGTACGGCGGGTACAGGGTCATGATCCAGCGCAACAGCCGCGCCTTGCCCAGGCGTCGGGTCAGCCACTCACGCATCGGGACGGGTACCCAGGCCCATGGCCTGGCGCGCGAACCA